>JAYUGC010000030.1:0-16863 GCA_043767805.1 Pseudomonadota bacterium
CACGTTTCCTTCGACTGGCTCGCGCGCTTCATTCAGGCCGAGCTAAGCCCGCACTTCGTGTTTCGCTCGGATTACGGTTTGCGAGAGTACACGGCGTATGTGACCCGTGCCCCCAATCACGGATCCTGGCGAGTGTAGCCTCTTTAGGCTCGGTCATCAGGAAATGAATCGCGCTCCAGGAGGAGTCGCTTTCGACGAAATGAATCGGTAAGCCTTGGCTCGCAAACCAAGCTTCGTCGTACAGCGCTCTTCCGCCGGGCAAATTATGTAGCTCGGTTCCCCCGGCCGCCTTGGCGAGCGCCACCAGCCGCTCGGCGCCGTGGCCCCGGCAATCGAACTCGGACTCGAGCAGGAACCGAGTGCCGAGCCCCAAATGAGCGGCGGTATCGACGAGAGTTTTTTGAACTAGCCTAAAGAGATGAGTCTCTGGCTCCCAGATAGGCGTTAGACTTTGAAAGCCTTGCCCCCGAAAGGCCGCCTTCGCGTAGGCGAGCTGGAAGGTGCGACGCAAGGGTTTCCTCCAGGGCGTCGGCGCCACTCGGATGTCTCTTAGCTTCGCGCTTCGCTCGGTCCTCTCGACGGGAATGCCGAAACGAAGCGGCTCGCCTTCAGGGTCGGGAATCTGATTGCGGTGGATCCAGCCGCGCCGGATGAACTGGGTATCGTCCATGAGGACGCAAACGTCCACCCGAGACAAAAGGGCGAAATACCCCAAGTAAGGAAAGAGATAGGGCTGAGTCACCGCGACTCTCATGTGAGGATGACCCGCGGAGAGAGGCTCTCCCTCGGCACTCGCCGCGCGCGCGGGCGGAGCGAATGGAGAAGGGCGTCCGCCACGAAGTCGGCGTTACTCAAGCTCATGGCCGAGTGCAGCGGAAGGCACAAGACGGTATCCGCTACAGCTTCGGTGACGGGCAAGGGCCCGTGCGCGCTGTGCCGGTAAGCGGCGAGCTGATGCAGCGCCGGCGCGAAGTACCGCCGGGGATAAATGTGTTTGCGCACCAAATCGTCGAACGCCTTTTCGCGGAGTTTCCGCGAACGGAAACGAACGGGATAAAATTGCCCGTTCGGGCCGACACCCGGTTGAGGTCTTGGCAGGGTGAGTTTGGCCTCGTCCCCGAAACTCTCGTTATAGCGATCCATGACGGCGAGGCGGCGATCGATGGAAGTCTCAAGCGACTTGAGTCCATGGAGCGCGAAGAGCGCATGCACTTCGCTCAGCTTCGCGTTGGTACCGATCTCGAAGACTTCCGTCTCGTTGATGAGTCCGAAATTGGCGAGTCTTCGGATCGCCTGGCCCAAGGCTGGATCCGCGGTAGCCACCGCGCCCCCTTCGCCGGCGGCGACGATTTTGGTGGCGTGAAAACTAAAGACGGAAGCGTCCCCAAATCCGGCGGGCTCCCCGAAGCGGCTTCGCACTCCCATCGCGTGGGCAGCGTCGTAAACGACGGCAATCCCTCGCTCGCGCAAAGACTCGAAGTAAGCAAAATCGGCGAGATTGCCGTACGTGTGCACCGGCACTACGAGCGCCGTGTCCTCGTCGATGAGCGCTTCGACCGCCGCGGGAGCCAAGCAGTAAGTGCGCGGGTCGATGTCGGCGAAGACGGGTTCCAGGCCCGCCCGCACGCAAGCATGGGCCGTGGAGAAAAAAGTAAACGAGGGAACGATGGCTTTCCCGCGCAGGCCCAGCGCGGTGAAGGCAAGCTCGAGCCCCAAGGTGGCGTTCGCGACGGTTTGCGCCCGCACTCCCCACATCCGTTTCAAGCGCCGTTCGAGCTCGCAAACCCGCGGCCCGTGATTGGACAGGCGGTGGCTGTCGACGAGCCGGCGGAGATCGGCAAGCAGGGCCTCGGGATCTTCAATGAGCGGGCACGCGGTGAAAAGAGGAGCGCCGGTTTGGGAGGAACGCCGCTTCATGGCTGAGAGAGACTCGCCGAACGGACCCACGCCCCTTGCTTCTCGAGGTACGAGTAGCGGGGCAGGTCGTTCACCTTGTGAATTTCGAAAGAAACAATGCGCTCGGTGGAGCTCGAGTCGGAGCGCTCGATGACGAAATCGAGATCCACTCGATCTCCGTTGTCGTCGATGAAATCAGCGCAGACCGCGGCGGTTCCGTCGGCGAGGGGGAGGAGCCGCTCGGTCCGGATTGCTTTTAGCCTCAGGTTTCTGGGCTTGGGATAGAGGGGATCGCGGACTTCCCATTTTCCCGCTTGGGAGTCCGAGTCGACGAACGCTTTGAGCTCCTGGCCGACCCGATCGCGGTTCCAGGGAAAGAGCGCGAGCTCGAGGCTTTGATCGAGAAATGCCTGGTCCTCGTCGCCATCCAAGAGAGGTTGCCGATCTTCAGAGAGCGAGCTGTCGTCGATAGCTTCGGTGACGACGGGCGCGGGAGCGTGAGAACAGGCCACGATTAAAAAGAGTGCGGCGAAGAAGCTTCTGAAGACCATGAGTGAGTTTGAGTTAAACTCAAGGGGCAGGGGTTGTAAACCACGGGAGGTCTCTGTCCTTGAGCGATTCGGAGTCCAAGGCGCCAGTTTACGACGCGAAGCGGCCCCGGTTTATTTTCTCTTCCGCTTTGTGGATGTCGCTTTCGGCGGCACTGACCCTTTTCGGCTATGAATGCCTGAGAAGCTCGTCGACTACGATCTTCAAAGCGGACTACGGCGTTCGCAACCTGCCTTGGGTGATGACGCTCGTTCCAGTGGCGGTTGCCCTATTCGTCGTCGGCTACGGCTTTCTCTTGAGCCGGCTCGGCCCGCGCCGGACGCTATCGGCCACCATGGCGCTTTCGGCCATCGGGTTCGTGCTGGGCTGGTGGGGCATTCGCGCGGGCTTTCGGCCGGCGTCCGCTTTTCTCTACGTGTTGAAAGAAGCGTACGTCGTCATTTTGATCGAGCAGTACTGGTCTTTTTTGAATAGCACCATGGGGGAAGGGGACGCGAAGCGCTGGAATGGGCCCATCATCGGCCTTTCCTCTTTGGGAGCGATGCTCGGGGGAGAAGCCGTGCATCGTCTCGCCGTCTCCTGGGGCACGCCTCAGATGGCGTTGCTCGCGGCGGCGTCTCTGATCCCAGCGGCGTTTCTCTCGAGTCAGGCGTACCGGCAATCGGGAGAGCCGGCGCGAGAGGCGGGAGAGTCCCACGGTCCCTTGAACCTCGCGCTGTTTCGGCACAATGGTTTACTCCGGACGCTCTTCTTTATCGTCGTCATGGCTCAAGTGGTGTCGACGGCGGCGGGGCTTGCCTTCGAGGGCACGCTTCAAGACGCCTTTCCCGATAGAGATGCCCAGACGGCTTACTCCGGGCGCTTCTACGCGCTCCTAAATCTCGTGGCGGCGACTCTACAATTCGTCGTCGCGCCGTTCCTCCTCAGTTATTGCTCTCCCGCGTGGATTCACTTGGCTTTGCCCTTTCTGAACGGGGTCGCGGCAGTTTGGCTTTTTCTGAGACCCGGCCTCACGAGCGCGGCGGCGGCCTATTTCCTGTTCAAGATTCTCGACTATTCCCTCTTTCGGGCGGCCAAAGAGCTTTTATACATTCCGCTTTCGTTCGATGCCAGGTACCGCGCCAAGGAGGTCATCGATGCTTTCGGGTATCGCTTCGGCAAGGGGGCGTCGTCGCTGCTCTTCGGCCTGGCCCAGGGGGCAGCTTCCCTCTCGGCCGCTTCTTTCGGCGTGGTCTCCGCCGCGGCGGCGGCCTGCTGGTTCGCCGGGGCGGCGCGCCTTTTCGCCGTCCGAAAAGGGCGTGGCCTCAGCCGGGATGACGCGGCGGGCGGTTAAAAAGCGTCACGGATCGCGTTTTTCTTACGTCCTTCCCCTAAGCTAGCTCCGTCGACTCGCAACTCGCTTTGCCTCGACGGGAAAAATTGAATAGAATCGCAGGCGTCGGGAGGACATGTGAATCGATCCGTATCGGAAATTTCGGAATCCGTGAACCAAAGCCTGCCTCGTTTCCTGGAGGCGGCCGAAGAAATCCATAAGACCATCATCGGGCAAAGGGAGCTCGTGCAAAAGCTCCTCATCGGGCTTCTCGCCGATGGCCACATTCTGGTGGAAGGCGTTCCAGGTCTCGCTAAAACGATGACTATCCGGACCGTGGCGGACGTGCTCTCGGCTAAGTTCCACCGCATCCAGTTCACGCCCGACTTACTGCCGGCGGATCTCATCGGCACCCAAGTCTACTCGCCGAAAGACAGTAATTTTCAAATCAAGCACGGCCCGATCTTCGCGAACCTCATCCTCGCGGACGAGATCAACCGCGCGCCCGCTAAAGTGCAGAGCGCTCTTCTCGAAGCGATGCAGGAGCGGCAGGTCACCATCGGCGAAGAGAGCTTTCCGTTGCCTCGGCCGTTTCTGGTGATGGCGACGCAGAACCCGCTGGATCAGGAAGGCACGTACCCGCTTCCCGAAGCCCAGCTCGATCGGTTTATGCTGAAGGTGCGGGTGACTTATCCGTCGCGGGACGAAGAGATTCAGATTTTGAAGGCCCAAGGCGGGGCGCCGGTCGAAAAGGCCAAGCCGAAGCTCGACACCCAGACGCTCCTCGCCGCGCGTGAGGTCGTAAACGGTATCTTCGTCGACGAAAAGATTTACGATTACGTGGCAAATCTGGTTCTGGCGACGCGCGCTCCGGAAGCCGCGCATTTGAGTGAGTTGAAGCCCCTCATCTCTTGCGGCGCTTCGCCGCGCGCCTCCCTTTGCCTCATCCGTGCCGCGAAGGCCCAGGCGTTTCTCGCGGGCCGCGGCTTCGTCACGCCTCAGGACATTAAGAGCCTCGGGCTCGACGTGCTCCGCCACAGAGTCATCGTGTCTTACGAGGCAGAGGCGCAAGGCATGGCATCCGACGATATCGTGCGGCGGGTCTTCGATCGGGTGGACGTTCCATGAGGCGAGTCTCAGAAACTCCACGGACGGTGCCCCTTAGATGAACCGCGAAGTGTCTGGAACTGCCTCAATGCACCCGCTGGCCTCTCTCCCCGAAGCGTTGCTGAAAAAGATCGAACGGGTGCAGATCCGCGCCCGTGGTCTTGTCGACGACGTCTACGCGGGCCATTACGAAAGCGCCTTTAAGGGCCGCGGTATGGATTTCGAGGAAGTGCGCGAGTACACGCCGGGCGACGACATCCGCCACATCGACTGGAACGTCACCGCGCGCATGAACCGTCCCTTCGTCAAAATCCACCGGGACGAGCGCGAGCTCACCGTCTTTTTGGTGGTGGACGTTTCGGGATCCACGCAATTTGGCAGCCAAGGCGCCTTCAAGGCGGACATCGCCGCCGAAATCGCGGCGGTCCTCGCCTACTGCGCTTTGCAGAGCAGGGACAAAGTCGGCCTCATTCTTTTCTCGGACAAGGTGGAGCTTTGCCTCCCGCCGAAGAAGAGCCGGGGCCATCACTGGCAGGTCATCCGGGACATTCTGACTTTCAAGTCGGAAGGCCGGGGCACGAATCTCCGCGCCCCTCTCGATAGGCTCATCAAAGTCCAAAAGAAAAAGGCCGTGGTGTTTTTCATCTCGGACTTTCTGGGCGTCGAGCTCCCGCCGGAGCTCGCCATGGTGGCGCGCCGTCATGACGTCGTTGCCGTCGAAATCCGCGATCCGCGCGAGATGACTCTGCCGAACGTCGGCTTCATCGAGCTGGAGGACGCCGAAACGGGAAAGCGGGTTGTTGTCGATACGCGCCGGGAATCCACCCGCCGGCTCTGGCGCGATCGTCAGGACAAGCTTCGCGCGGCGCGGGCGGCGAGCTTTCGCCAGCGCGGCATCGACCGGGTTGAGATCGATACGGACGCCGATCCCGGCGACAGACTGCTTAGATATTTTCGGATGCGAGAGCTGAAGGGATGAACGGTCAGCAAGACATTCGAGACTTAAAGCCCTGGATGGCGCTCGCCGAAGTTCCCGTCTGGGCCATCATCGTCGCACTTCTGTTGGGGCTCGCCGCCGCCTTCTGGCTTTGGCGCAGGAAAAGAAAGAAAGCGCTCCCCGAAACCGTGGTCCTTGCCGCCGATCCGGGGCCGACGCCTTGGGAGAGGCTCGTGGCGCAACGCTCGACTCCGCTCGCCGACAAGGAGTCCATTCGGCTCTTTCATTTCGGGTTATCGGAAGCCTTTCGTGCCGTACTAGAGGAGCATTTTAAGTTTCCGGCAAGCGATCGCACCACCGAAGAATTAAAGCGCGGCCTGCGTGGCGTGGTTCCCGAGCTGGGCAAAGTCGTTTCCCTGCTCGAAGCGGCCGATCTCGTTAAGTTCACCGACTACCGGCCCACGGAAGAAGCGAGCCGGGCGCTCTTGGAAGACGCGGTCCGTGTCGCCGAATCTTGGAAGCCGCAAGACGAGCCGGAGCCCGCGGGCTCCGCGCGGCGGGAAGAGAGGCTCGCGTGAAGTGGCACGATCCCGAGTGGCTCTGGCTTTTGCCGCTCGCGTGGTTACTGCTCATTCCGCGCGGCGAGTCTCCTCGACTGGTTTTTTCTTATGTGCGGGAAGCCACCGATCTTGGACCGAAGCTGCTTCCGAAGTGGTGGCTCAGGTTTCTCAGGGCACTGGCCGTGAGCTGCTTTATTTTTGCGCTCGCGCGCCCGCAGGCGGGTCGAACGGTCTCGGAAGTCAGTCACTCCGGCGTGGACATCTTTCTCGCCATCGATACCTCGGGCAGTATGCGCGCTCTCGATCTGAAATTGGAAGGCAGGCCCGCGCAGCGTCTCGACGTGGTCAAGAAAGTGGCGGCCGAGTTCGTAGCGAAACGGCCGGGCGATCGCCTGGGGCTCATCGTCTTTGGAGAGAACGCGTTCGTGCAGTGCCCGCTGACTCTCGATCACGAGCTGCTTCAAGATCTGCTGAGGGACGTGAAGCAAGGGATGGCGGGGGACGCCACCGCGGTGGGCGATGCCATCGGCATCGGCGTTCGTCACATGAAAGACCTTCCCGCGAAATCCCGCATTCTGGTCCTTCTGACCGACGGCGCGAGCAACGCCGGTAGCCTCGATCCCGAGCGCGCCGCGGAAGTCGCCAAAACGTACGGCGTGAAAGTGTACACGGTTGGCGTCGGTACTGAAGGCGAAGCGCCTTTTCTGGTGGATGGGCCCTTCGGCCAGCAGGTCGTTTATCAAAAAAGCGATCTGGATGAGCCCACGCTTAAAGCCGTGGCGCAGAAGACCGACGCGCGGTTCTTCAGGGCGCAAGATACGAACGAGCTGCAAAAAGTGTACACCCAGATCGATTCCCTCGAGAAGACCGAGCGCAAGCAGAAAGAGTTCGAGCGCTACGACGAAAAATTCCTGCTCTTCGCGTTCCTCGGTCTGGCCTTCCTCTTGAGCGAAATGGGACTCGCTCATACCTGGTTTCGGGGGGTGCCATGAGCTTTGGCGCGCCTCAATGGATGTGGGTCTTTTTGATTCCCCCGCTTCTCGTCGCCTTTTTGCTTTGGGCGGAGCGACAAAGGGCGAAGCGCCTCGCGGCCTTCGTTTCGCTGCGTCTCGCCGAAAAGCTCGTGCGCGGTCCGGCCGCCGGCAAAAGGTGCGTCGGTCTGGCTCTCATCGGTTTGGCGTCTCTGTTTGCGGCCATGGCTCTCGTGCGCCCCACCTGGGGGCATCATTGGGAAGAAGTGCCCACTAAGGGCCGGGATCTTTACGTCCTTCTCGACGTGTCCAAAAGCATGCTCGCCCAGGACGTTTCTCCCGACCGGCTCACCTGGGCGAAGCGAAAGATCCTGGACTTGGCGGCGCTGCTTCCCGGCGATCGCGTCGGAATTCTCGCCTTTTCGGGAAGCGCGTTTCTCGCTTGTCCTTTGACGACTGATAGCCAGGCGCTTCCTCTCTTTCTCGATGCCCTGGGCCCTGAGTCGACGACGGGGGCGGGCACCGCCATTTCCTCGGCTCTCAATCTCTCGGTGGAGCGGCTTGGGAAACAGAAATCTTCGAAGAGTGCCGTATTGCTTCTTTCCGACGGAGAAGACCACGACGGAGGAGCGGAAGCGGCCGCCAAGCGCGCGCTGGAAGCGGGAGTCACGGTCTTCGCGCTCGGTATTGGAAAACCGGACGGCGCTCCCATTCCCGAGGCCGGCGGGGGTTTTAAGAAATCCGGGAGCGGTGAGATGGTCATCACGCGTCTCGACGAGGGAGCGTTGCAAACCATCGCGAAAGCGGGAGGCGGCGCCTATTGGCGCTCGCAACCTGGCGATGGGGACTTGCAGGCGATAGTCGCCGCGTTCTCCGGCAACGAAGAGGGCGCGGAGCCCACCTCCGGAAAGCGCTCGGTACCCGACGAGCGCTTTCAATGGCCGCTTGTCCTGGTCGTGGTGCTTTTACTGCTCGAAGCCGTGCTTCAAGACGGCTTGCCTCGTTTTGCCTGGAAGCGGGTGTCGACCGCGGTACTCCTTCTCTCGAGCGCGTTCGCCCACGCCGCGGATTTGAACCAGCTCTACGAAAAAGGAAAATTCATTGAGGTCGAGAAAGCGCTTCTCGACAAGCAGGTCCGTCGCCCCGATGACCCCAAGCTCCTCTACGATTTAGGAAGCACGTTATACCGTCAGCAGAAATTCGCTGAGGCCGAGAAGGCCTTTGGCGCCGCGGCGGAACGCTTCGAGGGCGAGGAGAAGGAGAGGGCGGTCTATAACCGAGGGAACGCCGCCTTCCGTCAAGAAAAGTTCGAGGACGCCATCAGTCAGTATGAATGGGCGTTGTCTCTGAACCCGAAGGATGAGGACGCGCGCCACAACATGGCTCTCGCCCGTAAGCGGCTCGAGGAAAAAAAGAAAGAGCAGCAAAAGGATCCCAAGGACCAAAAGGACAAGAAAGACCAAAAGGATCAAAAAAAGGACGACAAAGGCAAAGAGGAGCAGGGTAAGGACAAGGACTCAAAGCAAGGCGGGCCCGATAAGCCAGACGACAAAAAGAACGGCGCGGGCGATAAGAAGGACGACAAAGAGAGTCAGGCCAAACAAGAGCAGGCGAACGAGAAGGATAAGACGGACGGCAAGGAAAAGGGCCAGGAGGCCAAGCCCGGAGACACCAAGGGCGAAATGTCGAAAGAAGAGGCGCAGGCCTGGTTATCTCGTCTGCGGGAGAAGCGGAATGCGAAACAAGGAAAACCGAAACCGGGAGGCACGCCTGGTGGCAAGGATTGGTAGTTGTCTCTTCCTCTTCTTGGCGGCGGTGGCTTTTGCCGAGCCGTCCATCGAGCTGACCGTCGATCAAAGCGAGGTGCGGGTCGGAGAAGGGTTCAACGCTCAAGTCGTCGTTCGTGGCTCGCAGCGCGCGGGTGAGCCGCAAATCGACGGCCTTCAGGCGTTCGAGAGCGAGCGGGCCGGGCAGAGTAGCCAGGTTCAGATCATCAACGGCACCACCACGCTAAGCGTCGTCTTTAATTACGTGCTCCTTCCCAAAGCCGCGGGGACTTTCAATCTCGGCCCGGCGCGCGCGACCGTGGGCGGCATCGCGGTCGCTTCCGCTCCGGTTTCGATCCGCGTCTTACCGGGTGACGCCCCCACGGCTTCCGGTGCCCGTCCGGAAGCGAACAAGCCCTACATGGTCGTCGCCGATGTCGACCGGCAGACTGTCTATTTAGGACAGCAGATCGTCTATACGTTTCAATTCTGGAGCCGCGGTTCCATGCAGAACGCGCAACTTCATCTCCCCGACTTCAAGGGTTTCCTCAAGGAAGAGATTCAAAAACAGCAGCGCCAGTTCAATACGGTAAAGAACGGGGTGCGCTGGGACGTGAACGAGTTCAAAGTGGCGCTATTTCCGACCCAGACCGGTGACCGCTCCATCGAGCCCGCGAGCCTCGTCGGCGAAGCGTTAGTGGAAGAGCCGGCCGCCCGGCGCAATTCCCCCTTCGATGATTTCTTTGATAACGGTTTCTTCGGGCGGCGGGGGCAATTGAAGCGAGTGCAGCTGCAGACCCCGGGCTTCGTGATCAAGGTGCAAGACTTGCCGGCGGCGGGAAAGCCCGCGCATTTTTCCGGCGTGGTGGGCTCCCTGAACGTCCGGCAGAGTGTTTCGAAGGCTTCCGTCGCGGTGGGTGACTCCGTGACGTGGACGGTGGAGCTCTCGGGCGTGGGCAACGTGAAAGACGCACGCTGGGAACCGTCTCCCGTGACGGCATTCAAGACCTACGACGATCAGCCGACTTTCCAGCCTTCGATTTCCAATAATCGCTTGGGCGGGACGAAGATCTTCAAGAAGGCGCTCGTTCCGTTGGAGGGAGGCACGAAGGAAATCGCTCCCATCGAGATTGGCTATTTCGATCCCGAGAAAGCCGCCTATCGCGTCGCGCGGGCGGAAGCGCTGAGCCTGAACGTTTCAGGTCAAGCAGCGCCGGGCATGGCGGTGAACGCCGGCCGGCAAGCGGTGACCGTTCGGGGCGAGGACATTCTGGCCCCGCGGTGGGAAGCCTCCGAGATTGGCGAAGACGCTTTGACGACGAATGAGCGCACCCGTCTCATTTGGCTCTGGGCTTCGGGGCCCTTGGGCTTCGGCCTCTTCTGGGGCGTAGTGGTTTGGCGCCGCCGCCGGCTCGGAGATAGCGGCCAGATACGCCGCTCGCGCGCTTATGGCAGCTTTCGGAAAGCTTCCTCGGAGTGGAAGCAAGCACCGACCTTTGATGGTCTGGACGGGGCGCTGCGCGCCTATCTCGGCGATAGATTTAATACCGACGGTGGCGCTCTCACGCCGCTCGACGTGCCCGCGAAACTGGGGCCGTACGGGCTACCGAAAGAGCTGCTCAAAGAAGCGGAGACCGTCCTCGAGCTTTGCGAGCGCGGCCGTTACGGCGGCGGGGGTGACCCCACTATCGCGCGGGAGCGAATCAAAAAGCTTGTCGACGGACTCGAGAAAGGAGCGCGGGCATGAGGTTATTGATTGGTCTTTTTCTCTTCGCCTCGGCCGCTCACGCCACTCCTCTGGAGGAAGCGAAGGCCGCCTATGAGTCGGGGCATCCGGAAGGTGCCGTCGACGCGCTCGAAGCCATGGAGGAGACGCCAACGAGCGGGTCCTTACAGGCCTCGCTCGGCGCCGCGTGGTTCAAGAAGGGCGACATCGGGCGCGCGATTTTTCACTTGAGGCAAGCCGCGACCTTTCGGCCGCGAGACGCCGATGTCCGCTACAACTTGAGCTTCGTACGTAAGAGCGCTAAAGATCGGCTCGACACCACGGGCCCTTGGGTGGCCTTGCCCTTCTCGGAAAAAGAGATGGCCTGGGCCGGTAGCCTCTTGTCGGTTCTCGCGGGCCTGCTCGGCATGGCGTGGGTTCTCCTCCGAAAGCCTTGGGCGAAAACGGCGGCGCTTTCGGCGGCGGCCATCGCGGGGGTCGCCGCCATCGGCGCGCTCATGACTTACTCCGCGAATCGCCCCTTTGGCGTCGTGACGGCGTCTGAAGCCGCCGTGCGCAGCGGTCCGGGAGACTCCTACACGCATCTCTTTAGCCTGCATCCGGGCGCCGAGTTCGATCGGCTCGGAGACTCGAAGGGCTGGTCGCAGATTCGGCTTTCCGACGGCAAGCGCGGCTGGGTGGATAGTAAGCTTGTGGTTTTCTAGGCCGAAGAGAACGTGCCGTGAATGGGAATGGGAAGGCGCGCGGGAAGCCTGAGGCGCGTCACCGGGCCCGCCTTCAAGTTCGCTTTGGCGAAGATCCAGACTTCGCTCGCGGGTCCGCCCGCGACAAAAACGGTGACGTAGGTACCGGCGAGAACCGGATCGCCTGCGAAGTGCTGGCCTTCGGGTAAGCGAAAGACTTCGCTTTTGCCTCCGTCCCAGCGCCAAAGCTCGTCGTGAAACTTCATTTCCGTGCGGTCAGAGACCGAGCAGCCGAGTCCCCAGACGGCCCGGGTTTCCTGACCCTCGGCCCCGGGCTCGAGAACGGGGAAGTCGGGCATGCGATCGTAATCCCAAAGCAGGCGACGCTCCACCTTGGTTTCGGTCAGCGTGTAGCGGGCGAGCTCGGCCTTCATGGGGCGCTGAAAGAAGCGGTCGAAGGCGAAGTCGGCGTAGAGCGGGCTCGAATGCTCGAGTACGTCGAGGTGGGTCGCGCCGTCCTTTTCAAAGGCGTTGACCACGTGCATGGCGTAGCGGCCTTCGACCTCGAGCCGCCGCACGACTTCTAGACTATTTCTGTCGACGAGCCAGAGCCGCAGGCCTCGCTCGGGCCGCCAGGCGTAGCAGTCCACCACGGGACGGCCGCGGGTGAGCTTTCCCATGTCGAAGAAGTAGGGCGGCAGATGAAAGACGAGGTGGCGCGACGTAATCGCAAAATCATGAGCCGAGCGCGGGCCATCGAGGCTGGCCGCGCCCGTGCGGTTGGTTTTCCCAAACGAATAGTAGTGCAGGCGGGGGCGAGTGGGATGGTACTCGATGCCGAAGTTCAGCATTTCGTTTCCGTCCATTTTGGCGTGCGCCGAAAAGGGAGCCGCGCCGGCAAGTAAGCCGCCGAAATTGTCCTCGCCTAGGGTCTCGAGGGTGCGCGGATCGATTTCAACCGGTGCGCCCTGCTCGGCGAAAGCGAGCAGCCGTTGGCCATGGAAGCGAACGTGGATGTTGGCGGGGGATTGGGTGGCAACGCCGTCTTTGAGCTGATCGCCCGGGAAGCTCGTGCCGAAGCCGCGAAAGAGCGCGCTCTCGGCGGCGGCTTCCTCGCGGCGCTTGGTCGTTTGCACGAAGCGGCTTTTTAGCCACGCCGTCCCGCCGGAGATCCAAAGCCCCGTGAGAAAGCCGTCGCCGTCGAGCCAGTGGTGGTAGGCGACGGACCCTAAGCGAAAATTTCCCGGCCGGTTGTGATAAAGGGTGCCGCGGATTTCCAGTGGGATCTTTCCGCTGATGACCGTCACCGGACAATCGAGCTCGACGCCCCGGGGAAAAAGGGACTCGACGAGAGAGGTTTTGGCGCGCAGAGCGGCAAGCATCGCTATCCCGTGGGTCGCATTTTCTGGGCAGAAAGCGGATGCCAGAAGGCTTTGAGCGCCGAGGAGTCGAGTTTCCAGGAGTAAGTGCCATGCGCCGCGGGGAGCGAACGGTGCCGCTCCACGATGGCTTTGGGATCGAAGATCGCTTGCTCGAGATGAATGCTCTCGACGAAATCCTTGTGCGTGATGAGCTGCGGATCCCCCGCGACCATGGCGGTGACGTGAGCGACGGTGAAGCGAGCGAGCTCGCGCAAGTTCTCGAGCTGGGCGTCCAATTGCCGCAAGGTCTCCGCAATGCCGACGCCGACCTGATAAAACATTTGCTCGGCTTCTTTCAGAGTCGAAAGGCTCGAGAGCTCGTGAAAGAGAGGGCCCGCGTGCTCGCGGCCTTCCCGTTTCTTCCATTGGTAATAAGCGCTCAAGAACTCGTGCATGCGTCGATTGAGTGCCCCCAAAGCGGCGAAGCGCTCCAGAAAAGGAAGAATGAAAGCTTGCTGCACGAAGAGCTCGTTCACGAAGGGCAGCACGAAGAACGAGAAATAGATGGAGAGCTCCCAGGTATACTTCAGGCAAAACGATTCCTGATCGCCCAGGCAATCGTAGCTCGTGTCGTAGCCCGGAAGGAAAGCCTCGTAGAGAGACTTCATCAAAAGCTCGTACAGAAATTGATGGGCCTCGTACTGGTCGGCGGGAAGCTTGGTAATGGCGTGGGTGATGAGCGTGTTGTGAAGCGCGATGAGATCACTTCCTGGGCTATAAAGCGGATCGGAGAAGCGCCCGGCCTCGCCACTGAGCGCCCAGCGGTTTTTGCCGAGCGTCTGGGTCGCGCCGTACGAGTAATCCCGATAAGAACCGCTATCCGTGATGGGGCGGTCTTTGAGCTCCCTCTCAAATAGCGGGAACTCTTTAAACAGCCACGCGAGGAGCCGTTGCGGCGTCGAGACTTTGTCATGGTCGATGCATTTGGTGTCGTACACCAAGCCAAAGCTCGTTTTGTGCTGGAGCGGAATCACCCAGAACCAGAATCCCTCGCCGACGAAGTGATTGGTGGCGAGCCACTGCGGGAGGTGGCCGGTCTGCCGGCGATCGGGACTCAGTCTCTGGTCGCGAGGGCTCTTGTCGGTGAGCTTCTCGATATTGACGATGCCGTCGACCCAGAAGAAGGACGTCCCATGCCGGACGTCGTTCTTTTGCTCGAGCCCGAGCTGCTGCTTTAAGAAGGAGCCGCGGCCGGAGGCGTCCACTACCCAGGTGGCGGAGCAGGCGTGCTTCGTCTTGTTCTCACTGAAAGAGAGCGCGTGGTCGTCGGTGTCTTTGAGCTCCACTTTGAGATCGGACGTGCCGACCACGAAATCCACCTGAGGATTTTCCCGGGCCAGCCGCGCGAGCTCGCCTTCGAAGGTGTTTCGATCGAGCTGATAGCAGGGGATATTGGAAATCTGGCGGAGATAGGCCTGGCCGAAGTCCTCGAACTGGTCGTTCTTCTTGCCCGGGGTTCTCCAGTAAAAGCGCAGGTTGTACTTCATGAGCTGGTCGTGGAGGAGATACTCCTCGAGCTCCAGCACCTTGCCGAAATAGTAGCCCCCGACTTGGACGGTGGACTCGCCGACCTTTTGTTTCTTGGGTGGAACGTCGGGGCGCCGCTCCAGCAGCAGCACTCGCTTGTCGGAGCTCATCGTAATCTGGCGCGCGAGCGTAAGCCCAGCGAGGCCAGCGCCAAAGATGGCGACGTCGTAGTGAGACTTGATAGGCATGGGGATATTTGAATTTTACCATAGGGAGCGGGTGGCCCAGCGGGTCATAGTAAGTGATTGCAATAACAGGGACTTACAAAGAGGACTTTTGGGAATTCCGCACTTGAGTTAGAACCGAAGCTTCGGAGGGGTTTCCCATGATAAAGCAGATTTTCGGTTTGGTTCTTTTGGTTTTGGTAGCCGGTTGCGGTAAAGACGCAGTCGTCACCAAGGATCCGAAGCTAGAGGCCGAGCAGGCCAACCGCGAATTCATGTTGAAGCTCGTCAACGAAGCACGCGCCGAAGGTCATCTCTGCGGGACGGAGCAGATGGCTCCGGTCGGTCGGCTAAAATGGAACTCTCTTCTAGAGAAGACCGCGGTCGGATACGCCCAGTATATGTCGGACAAAAATTTCTTCGCGCACGAAGGTTTGGACGGCAGCAAGCCGGCGGACCGGGTTACCAAAGCGGGGTATCGCTGGAGCGTCGTTGGGGAGAATATCGCGAAGGGGCAGACCTCGATTCGCGAAGTCGTCGAAGGCTGGCTGAAAAGCCCCGGTCATTGTGTAAACATCATGCGCCCCCAATTCTCCGAGCTCGGCGCCGGCCGCTTCAAGAACTACTGGGTCCAAAACTTCGGCCACCCGTAGCCCCGGGCGCGCTCTCGCTCCTTCGAACCCGCGGAGTGCGGGGTTTTATTGCGGGCGTAAAAAAGCCCCCGACCGCTGTTAGGCGACCGGGGGCTCTTAAAGAATTGAGACTAGTACCGGTACGTGTCCGGCTTGAAGGGACCCGTCGCCGGAAGATTCAAGTACTTGGCCTGCTCCTTGGTGAGCTTCGTGAGCTTCACGCCGAGCTTATCCAAATGGAGCCGCGCGACTTTTTCGTCGAGCTCTTTCGGGAGCACATGCACGCCGAGCGGATATTTCTTCGGCTCCGTCCAGAGCGCGATTTGCGCGAGCGTCTGGTTGGTGAACGACGTCGACATCACGAAGCTCGGGTGGCCGGTGGCGCAGCCGAGGTTCACGAGCCGTCCGCTCGCGAGCACGATGATCTCGCGTCCGTTCGGGAGCACGAACTTATCGACCTGGGGCTTGATGTTGATCTTTTTGACCTTGGGCGTTTTCTCGAGCCAAGCCACCCGGATTTCGGAATCGAAATGGCCGATGTTGCAGAGAATCGCCTGGTCTTTCATCTTCTCGAAATGCTTTTCGGTGATGACGTCCATGCAGCCGGTCGCCGTCACGAAGATGTCAGCCTGAGGCGCCGCTTCTTCCATGGTCATGACCGGGAAACCTTCCATCGCGGCCTGGAGCGCGCAGATGGGATCGATTTCGGTGATGATGACGCGAGCGCCGAAACCGCGCATCGCATCGGCGCAACCTTTGCCCACATCGCCGAAGCCGGCGACGACGACGATCTTGCCCGCGATCATGATGTCGGTAGCGCGCTTGATGCCGTCCGCGAGAGACTCACGGCAGCCGTACAAGTTGTCGAACTTCGACTTCGTGACCGAGTCGTTCACGTTGATCGCCGGAATCTTCAGCTTGCCCTCTTGGAACATCTGCTGAAGGCGGTGCACGCCCGTGGTGGTCTCTTCCGAGATTCCCTTGATGTGCTGGAGCAAATCGGGGCGCTTGTTGTGCACGATGGAGGTGAGGTCACCGCCGTCGTCCAAAATCATATTGAGCGGCTTGCCGTCGAATAGGATGGTTTGCTCGATGCACCACTCGTACTCGGGCTCGGTCATACCCTTCCAGGCGAAAACCGGAACGCCCGTGGCGGCGATGGCCGCGGCGGCATGGTCTTGAGTCGAGAAAATATTGCAGCTCGACCAGCGGACTTCGGCGCCGAGCGCGGTAAGCGTCTCGATGAGAACCGCGGTCTGAATGGTCATGTGGAGGCAACCGGCGATGCGGGCCCCTTTCAGCGGCTTGGATTTACCGAACTCCTCGCGAAGCGCCATCAGGCCCGGCATTTCTTTTTCCGCGAGCTCGATTTCTTTCCGACCCCATTCGGCAAGCGTCATGTCTTTAACTTTGAAATCCGGGGCCGGGGCGGCCGTCGCAGTGGCGGACTTCTTTTTCGGGGACGTAGGGGCGCGTCGGGCGTTGGTCAACATGCTCTCTCCTTGGGGTTTTGAACCGCCCAAGACCATAGCCCAATTTGCATGAAACGGCAATGGTGTCGGGGGTTTCCTGACGCAAAAGGCTGAAAATTAGAAAAATTTTAGGCTCGTTT
>JAYUGC010000031.1:0-16856 GCA_043767805.1 Pseudomonadota bacterium
AAACGATCCTGCTCAACGACTAATACGTCACGACCTTTGGTCGGATCGAAGGAACCAATGTGTTCAATAAAGCGACCGTCTCGGGGAGAACGGGAGTCCTGCACCACGATACGATAGAAGGGCATCTTTTTCTTTCCGTGCCGGGAAAATCGAATTACCGTTGCCATCTTGCTGACTTAGCCTCCAAAAACTTATGGACCGCGGGCTCAGTATCGTTCAAGCGAAGCTTAAACGCTGCCTGACGCCACGCTACCGGCCCAGAGTTACCACATTGGTCTACGTTTGCCCATAGGCGATTTGGTGAGCCGACTCATCATCTTACGGGCTTCGAGGAACTGTTTTAGCAGGCGATTGACGTCCTGAACTTCGGTTCCGCTACCACTCGCAATGCGCTTTCTACGACTGCCATCGATGACCCCATGGTCCACCCGTTCTTGAGGGGTCATGGAGAGAATGATGGCCTCAATCTTCTTAAGCTCGTCATCGGGCGGCGCCATCTGCGCGAACTGCTTGGTCATCTGACCCATGCCCGGCAGGAATTTCAGAAGGTTCTCAAACGAGCCCATCTTCTTGATCTGCTGCAGATGGACGTAGAAATCGGCGAGGGTGAACTCGTTCTTCTTAACCTTCTTGGCGAGCTTGAGGGTCTCCGCGGGATCTAAGGTGGCCTGCGCCTTTTCCGCGAGCGAAAGGAGATCGCCCATGTCCAAAATGCGAGAGGCGAGCCGATCCGGATGGAAAATTTCGAAGTCCTGGGGCTTCTCGCCCACGCCCACGAATTTGATGGGCACGCCGGTGACGGCGCGTACCGACAGAGCCGCGCCCCCGCGGGCGTCGCCGTCGAGCTTCGTCAGGATGACGCCCGTGAGAGGGACGCTTTCCTGGAACGAGGTCGCGATGTTGACCGCGTCCTGGCCGGTCATGGCGTCCACCACGAGGAGAATTTCGGCGGGGGAGAAAACGGAAGACAGCTCCCGAATCTCTTCCATCATGTCCGCGTCCACGTGGAGGCGACCGGCGGTATCGATGAGGAGCACTTCGGCGTTCTTGCGAATGGCTTCTTCGCGGGCAAGCACCGCGCGTTCCCGCACGGAATCGAGAACGGGACTGTCGAAATAGTCCATGCCCTCGCGGGTCATGAGGGTGCTCAGCTGCTCTATGGCGGCTGGCCGATAGACGTCGAGGGAAGCGGTGAAAACCCGCTTCTTGTGCACGTCTTGGAGATGTTTCGCGAGCTTTACGGTGGAAGTCGTCTTACCGGAGCCCTGAAGACCGACGACCATGAAAACCGCGGGAGGCCGTACCCGGAAATTGAGGGGCGCCGCTTGGCCGCCCATGATTTGGGCGAGCTCTTGATAAACGATGCGAATGAAATGTTGCTCGGGAGTGAGGCTCTTTTGGACCTCGTTGCCGAGTGCCTTCTGGCGAACGGTCTGGACGAAGTCTTTGACGACTTTGACGTTAACGTCCGCTTCTAAAAGGTGCGTCCGCAGCTGCCGGCAGACCTCGTCGAGGACTTCTTCCGTGAGACGGGTCTTTCCGGCGATGACCCGGAGAGTGCCAATGAGTTTTTCTGTTAAGCTCTCGAACATAGCCGCTTACCGTAATGTCGGCTTGGCTCTCAGGCAAGCCGGTTGATCAAGCAAAGTAACCCAAGCGGGAATAGCCGCCTTCCTCGTAAAAGGCGTTGGCAATGTGGACTTCGAGCTCGTCGTCGTTGCGGTTGAGCCGCCGGAAGTTCTCCTTGATTCGCCGGCGGGCATTTTTGCAGAACATCCGCGTGAGTCTCGCCTCTTGGGCGGCCCGGTCCACGCCGCGCTCCTCGATGAGCCGGGTGGTGCGAGCCAGGGTCGCCATCATAGCGTACAGATCGATGGCGACATCGGCCACCCGCCTAACTTGAAGCTGAGCCCGCAAGATGTTTTTGCCGTATTTGAGCAGTAGCTTCTCGCACTCTTTGCCGAATTCACTCGCGTACCGCTCGATGACCGCTTCCTCGCGCTTGAGCGAAGGGTGAACGCCTTCAATGGAGTCCGACGTCCAAACGCGCCGCTGAATCCAACGGACGCCGAAGTCGGAGAGGACGCCTAAAGAATGAAGGACGTCGTCCATGGGCTTTTTCAGGACTTTCGAAATCTCGCTCAGCTTTTCTCCGGGCCCTTGCAGCCCCGACAAGCCGATGAAGAGCCGCAAAACTTCGTTCGCACCTTCCCAAATAGTGAAGATGCGCGAGTCGCGTACGGCCTTTTCGTAGCCGTACTCTCTCATGTAGCCGGCGCCGCCCGCTATTTGCAGCGCTTCGTTAGCGGTACGCCATTCGGCTTCCGTGCAGAATACTTTGCACATGGCCGTCTCTAAAGAATAATCCCAGTCGCCCCGGTCCATGATGTCGGCGGTCAGGCGCACCATGCTTTCCGCAGCATAGGTCTCGGAGACCATATGAGCGAACTTCGACTGAATCAGCTCGAACTGCCCGATGGGCTGCCCGAATTGTTTGCGTTGTAAGGCGTGATCCATCGCTGATTGGATGATGTTTTTAGACGCAAACGCGCAAGCGCCCGCGAGTCCCATGCGCCCGTTATTTAAAACCGCGACGGCAACTTTGAAGCCTTCTCCCGGTTCTCCGATGATGTTCTCGACGGGAACCTGGACGTTGTCGAAATGAAGCGACGTGGTCGAGCTGCCATAAAGGCCCATCTTCTTTTCTTCGGCGCCGCTCGAGAACCCCGCCATGTCGCGGGTCACGATGAAGGCGGTGAGCCTGTCTTTATTCGCGCCTTTATCGTCGGTATGGGACGTTTTGGCGAAGACCGTGAAAAAGGTGGCGAGTCCGCCGTTGGTGATCCAAATTTTTTCGCCATTCAAGACGTAATGTTTTCCGTCTTCCGACTTCTTGGCGGTGGTGCGGAGGCTGCGCACGTCGCTGCCCGCGCCGGGCTCGGTCAGTCCGAAAGCCGCGATCCATTCCCCGGTGGCGAGCCGCGGGAGGTACGCTTTCTTCTGTTCCTCGTTGCCGAACATGAGAAGCGCCTTGAGCCCGATGGATTGGTGAGCGCCCATGGTGGCCGTGATGCTGGTGTCGATCATTCCCAAGGCGCTAATGGTTTGAATGTAAGCGCTATTGGAAAAGCCGAAGCCGCCGTACTCCTCGGGGATGATGAGACCGAAGAGGCCCATCTCTTTCATCCGGTTCATCAGCTCCGCCGGAATTTTTTTCGTGTCCTCGATGGCGAAGACGTCGACTTCCTTTTTTAATTTCTGAATGGCGTCGAGGGTGAGATCGAGAACTTCCTTTTCGCTTTCAGGAAAGCGGGGAAAAGGCATGAAGCGGTCCGCCCGAAGGGTGCCGTGAAAAAGCGATTTGCCGATGGAGGGCAAAGGCTTGGGGGGACTTTGGGCCGGGGAGGGGTCGGGCTTCTCAGAAGTGACGTCCATGTGAGGGGCCTCCGAATTTCTCGTCGAGTAAAGGCTAAGTTAAGAGGATCGGCAAGGGCGCGAGGACAAATAAAAAGGGGCGATCCTCGGATAAAGATCGCCCCTTACATGGGTTGGGGGTTTACGTCCCCTTGGGGAGGGAACGTAAAGTGTTAAACTTAGCGCAGTCTTCAAATAACAAAATGCGTTAGACCGCTTGCGTTATTCAGATACTCATTTTAGAGGGGCAGCGCAACAAAAAACGTAGCAGAACGCGTCATGTGCTGAGAGCGGTGGGGATAGGATTTGAATTACAGAGGGTTACTTCTTAGCGCCTGAGGTAACAGACACGCCGTCGACCACAAAAGTGGGGCATTCCTGGGAAGCGTCGACCAGTTCCGTCTCTTCGGAGACCCCCAAAAGGTGCTGATCCAGGCATTCGAAAAGGTTGCCCGAAATGAGGGTCTCCTGGACGAAGTAGGCACGCTCGCCGTTTATCCACCACTCGCCCCCTTTGGCCACGCCGGAGAAGTCTCCCGTGATGGGGTCGGTCTGGCCCGAGAAGCGGTGGACGATGAGTAAGTTCTTTTGGCGCGTGGAAACGTCTTTAAGGAGAGTGGCCACGGGCGTGGTGCCGGGAGCGACGATAATGCCGTGGGAGCCCAAGGCGGGGAGGCTGGAGGGCCCTCCGCCCGCGTGGCCCGTGGAGGTGCGGCCCAAGGCTTTGGCGGCGTAGTGATCGAGCATGACATTGGTCCACTTGCCCGCTTCGACTAATTTCAAAGGTCTCGCCGGCGTGCCTTCACGATCGAAAAGCGTACAGCCGCTGCGATCCGTCTTCCAGGGATCGTCCGCAAGGGAGAGAGAGGCGTTGAAAAGACGTTTTCCCATCTCCTCCAGTTTCCAGCGGCTCGTCCCTTCCACGAGATTGCGGCCGTTGAAGTGATGGACGAGCGAATCGATAAGAATCTCGAGCGCCGCTCTCGGTGAAAAGATGACGACTCCTTTATAGGTCTCGGCGGGGCCTTGATTGAGGGAATCGATAATCTCGGTGCGGAATTTGCGCGCGGAATTGACGAGCCGGTCGGGCACGCCCTCGGCCTTACGGGAGAGATCGGAAAAATAATCGAAGCTCGTCATGCGGTCGCCTTCGACCCCCATGCCCATCAAGCTCCAGCCCGCGACGGACTCCTTTTCGATTTTGTGAGTGCCGAGAGAGTTCATCACCAAGAAAAGGCTGGAGCCGATCTCGAGACTGCCCTCGTTCAGTTTGAGCCGTTTGTCGCGCATCGCTTCGTCCGCGAGCAGCTTCGTCCAGTCGCGCTGGGTTTGAAGGGAAACCTGATGAAGCGCTTCGTCGAATAATTCGGAGGGAGCTTCTCTGGGAATGTTTCCGGACTCCAAAATGTCGACGTGAGGATTGGGCGGTGAAAAACCCGCGATCTCCACCGCGCGCGTCGCGATCTCTTTCATCTCTTGCGGATCCATGGTGTTGCAGGAGGCAAAGCCCTGTTTTTGTCCCTGCAAGACCCTTAGGCCGAAGGAGTATCCCTCATCCGAAGAGGCGAGGTGGTAATCCTGCTTTTCGAGAGAGAGCCGGGTCTTGTGCCCGAAAGCGGCGCAGACTTCGGCTTTCTGGGCCCCCGCCGATAGGGCGAGGGAGAGCAGTTTTTCCGCGGTGTTCTCGAGAGCCGAGCGTTCCTTTTTTAAAAAATTCATCCTTCTTGAATCCCCCCGATGGTGGCTTGGCAACGGATGTAAGGCCCGCCGGCGTCGACTTTAGCGGGTTGTCCTTTGCCGCAATAACCTGATCCCAAATCCAATTTGAACTCTCGCGATACGGCATCCACCGTCGAGAGCACTTCGAAAGCTTGGCCGGAGATAGTGGCCCCGCGGTAAAGCTCAGTGAGCTTCCCGTTCTTGATCCGCTGCACTTTTTGAGCGCCGAACATGAACTCCCCCGTCGCATCCGCTTGTCCGCCAAGCGGGCAATCCACGAACCAGCCGTCTTCCGTCGAAGCGATGATGTCCTCGAGAGACTGGGTGCCCGCCTTGAGATAAGTGTTCCGCATCCGGATGAGGGGCTCGTCATTGTAGAGCCACGCGCGAGCGCTTCCCGTTGGCTCCACGCCGTAGAGCGCCGCGGACTCGCGGTTGTGAAGATACGATTCGAGAATGCCGTCCCGGATGATGACGGTGTTTTGGGTCGCGACTCCTTCATCATCGACGAGCAAGTCGCCGCCGCCGAACGGCACGCCGTCAACTTGGCCGCCATCACACATCGTCACAAGAGAGCTCGCCACGCGCTTACCGATTTTTCCGGCGGCGACGGAGCCCGAGAGGACGAAGTCCGCCTCCACGGTGTGGCCAATGGCTTCATGACAAAGAATGCCGACCATCGCGGGAGAAAGAATGAGGGTCGCTTTACCTCCCGGGGTGTGAGGGGCGTTCAAAAGATCGACGGCAAGTCTTCCGGCGAGCTCCGACATCTGGCCCACCGAGTTCTCGGAGAAGAGGCACTCCCAAGTGCCCGTCTTGCCGACGTGATGGCTTCCCGTGCTCATCTCACCGTCTTTGCCGGCAATAGCCGTCAGTCTGAACTCGCTGCGAGCGAGCTGGGAGACGGCGTTGGCTCCGTCGGTGGTGACCACGATCTTGTCTTCGAAAATCTCGTTGTAACCGCAGACCGCGCTATGAATCGAAGGGGAAAGGGATCTGGTTTGGCTCTCGGCCTTCACCACCGCGCTCAGTTTCTGTTCGAGCGTCATGGACTGGAGCTGCTCGTAGCCCGCCAGCGTAAACGTGCCGTGGGCGAGCTTCGTTTTGGGAAGATCTTTGACGGCCGCCTTCTTCATTTGGCTGAGGGATTTCGCGCACTCGATGGCGCGCTTCAAAGTTTTGTCGAGAGCTTCGGAAGAAAGATCCGAAGTGGAGGAGAATCCCCACGCTCCGTCGACCAGCGCGCGGATGCCTACCCCCGAGGTCAGCGAGGATTTCGCCTGTTTGACCAACCCCTTTTGGACTTGGAGGGACTGGTTCTTTCGCCGATGAAAACGGGCTTCCGCCCAGCTCGGCGAGTTTTCCATTAACTTTTGCAAGCGTTCGGCGAGTGACTTCATGGTTCGGACCTCAATTTGAAAAAGAAGACCGCGAGGAGCGGGCTAATCAAAAGACTCATCCCCAAGCTGAGCAAGAACTGCGTCGCCAATGCCAAGGCGGAACCGATGGCGGGCGTGGGTGCCATCGCACCTATCCGGACGCCGAGATCGGAAGCCGAAAAGGCTAATCCAAATTCCATTAT
Organism: Pseudomonadota bacterium; assembly: GCA_043767805.1. Taxonomy (GTDB): domain Bacteria; phylum Bdellovibrionota; class FAC87; order UBA2466; family UBA2466; genus CAZZHG01. The sequence continues at coordinate 6,716 of JAYUGC010000031.1, forward strand.
CATCAGAAGGCCGGCAATTCCCAGCATCTGCCACAAAGCTTTCTTAACGAGTTGCCTCGACCGGTGGAAGAGCACGCTCATGGGAGCGTCGGGAGATTCCATGGCCAAGAAGGGAGCAAACCCATAGATGGCGGAAAAATAAACCGCGACAGGAATGAGAATGGGGGCGAACGCTCCGGGAATCGTGAGCAAAGCCAGCACGATTCCCGCCGGAAACCATTTCTTCCAGCGCCGTAAGGACTCGAGGGCGGCGGTCTTGGCGCTCACGGGCAGGGCCCCCACTTCGCCGCGAACCAACGCAAACGTCGCGGTGCTGGAGAGGGTGGAAAGAAACACAAAGATTGGAAAGACGATCGAAAGGATTAAGATGAGCTGAGTGTTGTTTTGAATCCCTTCCGAAGGCGCGGGCTCGACGAGAGAAGTCGCGGCCACCGGAAGCTGGAGAAGAAACAGCGCGCCGGCGCGCTGGCGTAAGATTCCTACGGTCCGCCCTAGTACGGAAGTCTGACTTTGGGATGACACGATAGGGCGAGTTTATCGAGGCTGAGAGCAAAAGTATACCCGAGACGTCTTATGGCTCTACAAAGCACCCACCCTTATCCCGCCGAGTCAGTGAAAGTCGTCCGCGTGTCCGGATCCGATCGCGACATGGGACGTCAACACGCCGAGCAAGTGGGACCCGTCATCCTGCAGGGCATGACGAGCTTTTATTACCAGTTTTGGCAACGCATGGTGAAAAACGATCCGGAAGCCTTTCTCGATCGGCAGGCGTTTCGCGTCGTGCGCTTTCTCCTCGAAAAGATGCTGGTGCCGAAGCTAATGGGGTCCATCCCGACGGGTGCCAAGGATCGAATCGCGGGAATGGCGGAAGCGTTGAAGGCCCCCTACGATGAAATGATCATCGCGTTGGTGCTTCCCGATTTGATGCCGTTGATCCAGGCCTATCTGACGGTGCTCCGGCCCTCCCTTTTCATCGAAGCGGGACCCGCGCCCCGTTTCGGCTGCTCGAGCTTCATTTCGAACGGGCGTCAGTTTCTTCACGGACGGAATTTGGATTTTCCCGGCGTCGCTTATTGGGATCGCTATCCCGTCGTGCAAGTGACCTCACCGCCGAACCGGCTGAAGTTCGTGAGCTTTGCGAGTGCCGGCGTTCCCTTTGGCGGGATCACCGGCATTAACGAAGCGCAGGTGAGCGTTTCTCTTCACCAGCACTATTGCCGCAAGACGTCCTTCAAAGGCCGGTTACCGTTTTTTATCGCCGAGGAGATTTTAGGAAAGGCGCGCACCATCGACGAGGCGGTGGCCTTCCTGGGTACCTGCCGCGTCGCCACGGCGTGGGCCTTCGTTCTCTCCGATGGCAAGTCCCGCAGGGCCGCTGTCTACGAGTGCCATCCGCGAGCCAGGGGTGTCACCTGGATCGACGAGGGGACTAACTGTCTCGCCCATTCCAATTTTTTCCAAACCAGGGAGTGCCAGCCTTCGGAGTACGCGACCACCGCGAAAATGAACTGGGACAATTATTGGAGAAAGCGGCGTCTCGAAGATCGCGTCAAAGCTATCGGCAAGGATCTCACTCCCGCGGACGCCTGCCAAATCATCAGCGATCATTTCGATCCGTATTGGGGCGAGGAGAAGTACGTCAATCGCACCGTCAGCCAGGTCTACAACATCCAGAGCGTGGTTTTCGATCCGGTGGAAATGCAAGCCTGGTCGGCCGAGGGCAACGCGCCCATTCATCTCGGCAAGTTCCGCAAATTCGACTTGGGAGAGCTGCTAGCTGGACGCAATGGCGTGACCGAGGAGTTTTTGCCCTCGTACACCTTCACCCGTCCCGCGGTGCGGGACGCGAAGCAGAGTTACATTCTCAGTTTCATCGCGGGCTTCGACGGGAGATTCGAGGAAGCTCAGCTTCATCTCAAGCGAACCTTGGCTCTCGATTTCTGCGCGGAAGCGGCTCTGGTGGGAGCCGTACTCCACTTGAAAGCGCGAGAGTACCAAGACGCCATCGATCTCCTGGAAAGAGCGCGCGAATGGGTGGAAACGAGAAAGCGAGAACGGGGACTCGCGCATTTTCCGCCGGAGTACTTCGAAGTCTGCCTTTTTTTGGCGCGGGCTTACGACTTGAAGGGCGATCGAACTAAGGCGCTTTCCTGGTACCGCGAAGTCAGCTCTCACGCGGACCTGGACGACGGGAACGTGCGCGCTTTGGCGAAGGAAGAAGGCCCTTATACGCCGACGAAGCTCGGGCGCATTCTCATGCCCTATGCGACGTACATCCCCTTCGAATAGAGGGCTATTTGTCGGGATTCTTGGTGGCGAGCGCGATCTTTTCGGCGCCGGCATTGCGGGCCGCTTCCATGATCTTCACCGCTTTGCCGAGCACGATGGACTCGTCTCCGCGGATGATCACTGTTTTTTCGGTATCGGAAGCGACGATCTTTTGCAGCTCGGCTTGTAAGTCGCTGTCGGACACGACCTTCTCATTGATGGAAATGCGGCCGTCCGCTCCCACGGTGACGTAGGTGGGCTTACCTTCCTTGGTGTCGGGAGACACGCTCACGCCCTTGGCTGTGGGCAATTTCACGTTCAAGCCGCTCTCCATCATGGCGGAGCTCGAGATCATGAAGATGATGAGCAGAACGAGAAAAATATCCGTCAGAGGCGTGATGTTGATCTCGGCAACGATCGAATCTTCTTCACTACTATTGTCGGAAAACCGCATTGCCATGAAGGCGCCCTCGAAGCTTAAAGCTTATTTACTGGCCTGATAGGACTCGTCCAAGATTTCATCCAGAGTCAGCTTGAGCGAGCTCAACGTCTGGTTCGCGGCGTTTACGAACGTGTTGTACGTAAGCAGCGCCACGATCGCGACGATGAGGCCCGCGGCGGTTGCCACCAAGGCCTCGGAGATGCCGCCCGCGACCACCGCGAAACCGCCTGAACCTTTGGCCGACATTTCAGAGAAAGCTCTCACGATACCGACGACGGTGCCGAGCAGGCCCACGAAGGGGGCCGCGCTGCCAATGGTGCCGAGGATCCAAAGGTGCTTGCGAAGATGGGCCATCAGGCGAAGGCGGTTGCGCTCGGTAACGCGTTCCGTGGTTTCCCGTTTCTGCTTGGTGTCGAGAGTGCTCAAGAAAAGCTCACCGACGTACGGCTTTTGATTGTGGCAAATCTGGCGGGCGGCTTGAAGATCCCCCGCCTTTAGGCTCTGCATGAGCGACTGGGCGATCTGATTGAGCTTCGGGCGCAGGCTGAAATAGACGAAGGCCCGCTCGAAAACGATGGTCCAAGTCAGGATGGAGAAGATCGCCAGCGGCCACATGACCCAGCCGCCAGTGGCGAAGAGATGTCCGAGTGAAAGATCCATGGATTGCGGTTCCTTTCGTGTCCCAGGATAGCACAGGCGAGAGAACTATGAATAGAACTCCACAATTGCGGCACACCGCGGCCATCTGCCTTTGCAAGAATAGTATTACCTGCGTGGCACGTATCCTGATCTCTCCCGTTAATCCAAAGAACAGTTTGAGGGTTTTATGTTTGGGTGGAGAAGTCTCTTTTTGGTTGCCGCGCTCCTGGGCACCTTAAGTTGCGGCAAACGGGATATGGGACAAGTCCAGCTCACGGGAGGGTCTGGAGCGGGCCATCCCAGCGCCGATGAGGCGGGCCGGGCGAGCTACCGTTACGCCTTTTCCGCCCAAGTCCTCGATGAAACGACCGGCCTCGCGGTCCCGAACTTCGCCGTTACCTTACTTTCCCAGGACGGCGCGGTAAGCGCTTTGCTTAACGCCATGGGCGACAAGACCGGCGTCTTCCACATTTCCCGTAACCCCGCGGCGGGAGACCTGGCCTTCAAGGCCATTCCAATTTTGCTCACGGCGGTCGGTCATAAACCAGTGGTCCAATTCGTAGACGTCGGCGCCGATTGTTTGGCGGGCCAATGCCCGGGCTCCAGACCTCTCGCCATTCACTTGGCAATCGCCGGCGCCGCGGTCTCCTTTGCCAAGGAAGCTTTTGCTCCGCTGGCGGCCACCCAGAAGATTAACGCCGTGGGAACGGCGCCTCTGTTTCAAGCTCTCATTAAGAGCGGCAAGATGGATCCAGAGATCCAAAAACTTTTCTCCACGGCGAAAAACGGCGACACGCTCAGCAATATCTTGATTGTCCTGAACGGCAGTCATGGGGGCGCCGATTTGGCGCAAGCTTTATTGAACGGCGCGAACGCCGAGAAATTAAAGGGCCTCACTACGGGGCTCGGCACCATCGCGGCGCTCCTCGTTCCTATGCTTTCCAGTTCCCATCCGGATGCATCGGCGGCCATGATCGCGGTCAACGCGCTCTTGCCCTACCTCACGCCCATTCTGCAGAAGGCGGAGAACAAAGGGCCGCTCATGAGCGTGCTTACGACGTTACTCGCGGACCCGAACTCCCAGCAGAACCTGGTGAATCTGATTCAGTCGCTTTCTAAGAACGGCGACAAGACGAAGACTCTCCAGTTCGCCATGGCGACCTTTCTGCCCCTCTTACAAAGCTTGATCGCGAAAAAAGTCCCGCCGGCGACCGCCAGTCCCTTCGAGACCCTTCTCGCGAAGTCCGTGCTCGATCCGAAATTCGCGGCGCTCGTTGCTTCTCTCGCGGATAAAAATATCGTGAAGGACGAGAAGGTCTCTCTGCTTCTCTCCTACCTGCAGCCTCTCGTGCAGGCTTTGAGCGGAAAAGCGGCTCCGGAGATCGCTTATCTCTTCAATCAGCTCATTCAAGACGGCGGGCTACAGAAGCTGAAAGACTTCGCGAAGGATGGAACGGCCCAAGAAAAGTTTGCGCAGCTCATTCCCTATATCGAGCCTTTGGTTAAAGGATTGAACTCGGCCGAAGCGACGAAGCTCGCGGAAGCGCTCTTACCGATCCTGGCGTCCTCGAATCCGGCGGCGGCCGTGCGAGACATTCTCGTGAAGGCGGCGGCGGGCGGCAGCCAGGCGGGTCAAGTCATCGCGGCCCTTTTGCCGGCCTTGGAACCTCTCTTGAAAGAAACCTCTCCCGGCAAGCAGGTACTTTCCGCGCAGTTGCTTCAAGGTCTCTTGAACGGAGACTTCACTGGAATTCAGGTTACGAAGGACCTTCAAGGCTTGCCGGCGGTGATCGTGTCGGGGCAAGCGAAGGACATCTTCAAGCTTCTTCAATTGCCGAACGTGGATAAGGCCGTCGCTTTGACGCTCTAACGCGACCGGTTTTCCCAAGCCCAGTGCGAGGCGAGTATTTGGTCGAGCGATCGGGAAGGCTTCCAGCCCAGGTGCTCGCGCGCCTTTTTGGTATCGGCTACCAGGACCGGCGGATCGCCCACCCGGCGAGGTTGCAGCGTCGACGGAATGTTCTTTCCGCAGATGCGCCCCGCCGCCTCTAGAATCTCCTTCACGGAAACTCCGCGGCCCGCGCCTAAGTTAAGGGTCCCGGGTAATTTCTTTCCGGCCTCGAGGCTCTCCAAAGCCAGTAGATGAGCGTCGACGAGATCTTCGAGATGGAGATAGTCCCGAACGCAGGTGCCATCGGGCGTCGGGTAATCCGAGCCCAGGATCGGGACCGGATCTCCCGTGCGCGCGGCGCGAAGGACCAAAGGAATGAGGTGCGTCTCGGGCTCGTGCCGTTCTCCCCAACCAAGCGAATCGAGCGCTCCCGCGGGATTGAAGTATCTCAAGTTGAGGGTGCTCAAGTTCCGGCTCTTGGAAACTTGGTCCACTACCTTTTCGGCCAAGCGCTTCGACTCGCCGTAAGGGGAAATGGGGGCGCAGGGAAGCTCTTCCGAGATAAGAGGCACTTGCGGGAAGCCGTACACGGCGCAGCTCGAGGAGTGAACGAAGGCGCGGGCCTTGCGGCGGCTGGCTCCCTCCGCGCAGTTCAAGGTGGCTTGAACGTTATTGCGCTTATACTCCTCCGGCATTCTCACCGATTCCGCGACCAGGGCGAGCGCCGCGAAATGGAGCACGGTCGCGTTTTCCGGTAAGGCATCCCAGGCCCGAGCCGCTTGGGCGGCATCCGCTAAATCGACGAGCTTCGTCTCCCAGGTGGCGCCCTTCGGTGGCGGCAAGCGATCGAGAGACAGCGGCGTGTAACCCTTTTGAAGAAGGCGCAGGCAGGCGGCTCCTCCCAGATAACCCGAGCCCCCGGTGACGATGACGGTTCTTTTGCTCATGCTTATCTGACTAACCTAGGCGGCCACCCCCGGCTTTTCAAGCTCACGAGAAGGACGGAAAGAAAAAGGGAAGCAGCTCGGTCTTCCACATCCAGTAGGTGGCCGCCGCCCCCGCGAGAAAAGGCCCGAAAGGAATGCTCGCTTTGAGGTCCTTCTTTTGAAAGAACATGACTCCGACGCCGACGATACTGCCTATGCCCGTCGATAAGATGATGACGATGAGAATGGACTGGTACCCCAGCCATGCCCCGATCATGGCTAGGAGTTTCACGTCTCCGCCGCCCAAGCCCTCGCGTTTGGCGACCATCTCGTAAAAATAGGCGATGGCGAAGAATATCCCGCCTCCCGAGACGGCGCCGATGACCGAGTCATGCCAGGAGATATCGCCGGTGAGCAGCGTGGCAAGTATTCCCAGAACGATTCCGGAAAGACTGAGTTCGTCGGGAATGATGCGATGGTGGAGATCGATGACGGAAATGATGAGCAGATAGGAAAGAAAAACTCCGTAGCAAAGCATCCTCGAGTCGGGGCCGTAACGATTGGCGACGCCTAGCCATATCAAGCCGGTGCAGAGCTCGACTAACGGATACTCCACGGAAATACTTTTCGCGCAGTCGCGGCACTTTCCGCGCAGCCACAGGTAACTGAAGACCGGAATGTTGTGGTACCAGCGGATGGGCGTCCGGCATTGCGGGCACCGCGAGCCGCCCCGGACGATGGACTCGTCGAGGGGAAGCCGGACGATGACGACGTTGAAAAAGCTCCCGAGGATGAGTCCCAATAGAAAGGAAAAGGGGAGGAGCAGAGTGGGCTCGTTCAGAATGTCCTGCCAGGTTGTCACGCAGCGATGTCTTTATGGTTGAAGCAGACGACCGCCGCAAAGAGATAGAAGGTCACGCAAATCACGGCATATCCGCACGCTAGCGAGAGCTCGTTCCAGCCGATGGTGAGCCCGTAAGAGGCCATGCTCTTCATGTTGAAGATTTCCAGGTCCGGTACCAAGGCCTTGGTGAAACTCCAGACGTAGGTCGCAAACGAGTCGCCGATATTCTCATTCACGCGATCGCGCACATGCCCGACGGCGAAGAAGCAGAGAGTGACGGCGGCGGCGGTGATGGCGCCTGAGTTCACGGCGAAGAGATAGGTAATCGCCGTGAGCGTCGCGCACTCGAACACGATCATCGTCATGGCCTGAAACAGAGCGGTCGCGGAAAAATTCCCTTCGAAGCGGGCGCAAGTTAGGTAGGCGATGACGCCCATGAGCGCAATCACCGCGGTTTGCACGATGACTTGCCCGAGGTACTTACCCACTAGAAATACCCAGCGGGAAACGGGCTTTGAAAGCAGCATGTAGATGGAGCCGCTGTTCATTTCTTTGTGAAACAGGCTGATGCCCATGAATACCGCGAAAAGAATCATGGCCATTTGAGTGCCGCCCAGCATGAAGTCTAGTAGAAGTTTCGACTGTTCGGCATAGGAAAACTGGCTCAAGAGAACGCTCAAGGCCATCGCGGCCAAGGCGAACGAGACGAGCAGGTAGAAGACCTTTTCGTAGAGGAGCTCCCGCACCGTGACCCAGGCAATTCGCAAGCATGCGGCAATCATGGCGTCGCCTCCGGAAGCGGATTAGCAATCAGCGGAGCGTCCCCAAAGAGCGCCTCCTCCAGAGTGCGTCTGTGGGAGTTCACGCCCACGACTTTGACGCCCTCTCGGCGGATGGCTTCCAGCTCGCGCATGAAATTCTCGGTACCGTCGATGGTGACGATGAGGCCGATCGGCCTGGTCTCGGTGGCGTGCGCGCTTTTCAGGCGCTCGCGCAAGTCAGGCGCCGGATCGCGCACGATGAGGTCGAAGCGTTCTTCGTTATTCACCAGGAGGTCCTCGATGGGGCAGTAGCTCCCCAGCTTTCCTTTGCGGAGGAGAGCGACATCGGAGCAGAGCATCTCCACGTCGTTCAGGATGTGGGTGCTGAACAAGATGGTGGCGTCGGGAATTTCCGTGTGGACGCGTTGGATGAGCTGACGGATCTCGAAGCGGCCCAGGGGATCGAGTCCGCTCATGGGCTCATCGAACACCAAGATCCTCGGCGAATTGAGAAGGGCCTGAGCGATCCCTAAGCGCTGGGTCATGCCTTTGCTGTACCCTTGAACGCGATCGTCGCTGGCGTGGGCAAGACCGACCAGCTCGAGAAGCTCTTCGCTCTTCTTTTTCAAAGGCGCCGTCTCGAGCCCCAGGAGCTTGCCGTAGTAAAAGAGGACTTCGCGGCCGGTGAGAAACTTTTGGAACCGCGGATTCTCCGGAAGGTAGCCGAGAAAGGAACGGGCCGAGCGCTCGTCCGAGGGCACGCCGCAGATGAGAATCTGGCCGTGCGTGGGCCTCAGAAATCCCATTAGCATCTTGAGTGTGGTGGACTTACCCGATCCGTTCGGTCCGAGCAATCCCACTACCTTGCCTTTTGGAATCGAAAGGGTGAGGTTTTCCACGGCGGTCTTTTTCTTATGCACGCCGAGGCGGAAAACCTTGGTGACGTCCGTAATTGAGATCACTTCCGAAGCCGCGATTTCAGTCATGATGGTCTCAAGTCCCTTTTCTGCCGTAGATGCCCGATTGCTCGAGAGCCGGCTGTGGCTTTACGGGAACAATTTTCTTTTCCGCCGAATCGTATCGAAACGAGTGTACTTCCGCAAACAGCGGCACAACGTCTTCGGGAATTTCCGCCGTGGTGATGACCGAGGCGATCTCGCGGGTCTGGCTGATGAAGTGCGAGCGAATGTCGTCGATGCCCTTCGGCTCGCTGTGTTTTTGCTTGCGGAAGCCCTCGAGCGCCGCCTGCCAGCTCGCCTTTTGCAAGGCGTAGACGAGGCTGCGGATGCGCGACAGCAAGCGGGCTTTCCCGTCGTTGTCGCGCATTGCCGGCACGAGCGAGACTGCAAGGCGAAGCGCCTGGGCGAGGGTGCCCGTTTCACTCAGTAGCCGGATGCCTAAAGAGGTAAGCCAGGTGGGCGCTCCTTCGAGGCTCGCCGCCGTGAGAATTTCCCGCGCCGCCGGCTTGTACTGCTGCATTTCGAAATAGAGGTGATAGCCGAGCGAGTAGTGGGAGCGCCAGTTGTTGGGGTAGTAGCGCACCCATTTTTCCAAAAGTATCCGCGCGCCTTCGGCGTCTCGGAGAAATACGGAAAGAAAAGCCGCTCCAAAAGGGTAGGCCCCCTGGAAATTACGATCGAGACTGGTGATGGCGTCTAGCTGTGCGAACTCCCAGCTTACTTTTCCGGGCTCAGCGTCTTTGTGGCGTGCTTTGTCGAGAAGCCGGAGCCAAAGCAGATCGGTTATGACGAAGTCGAAACCCAGGCTATAGCGTTTTAAAGAATCGGCGTGGTAGCGAGCGGCTTGGGCGTAAAGGCTTGGCGCTCTTTCGTCGAGGTTTCCGAGATGGCGCTCCGAGACGTGTTTAGCCGCGATTAAGCAAAAACCGATCCCTAAGGAAGAGAACCAAAAAAGGAAGCGTTTCATGGGGGGTAGATGATCCGCTTCTATTGTACTGGGAGTAGGTACGGAGGGGGAAAGAAGAAAGTTGAGGCGAGAGGCGGGAAAAACCAACAACCGTCGGCAACAGGTTTTGGGGGGTTGAATGGAATTGGGAAGGTCTAGCTGGCCTCCCGAATCCTCATCGCCTCAACTCAATCTTCTTTTGTCGCTACGGCTACTACTTCTACTGAATCAGCTTCCGCTGCCGTTGCTACGAGACGCCCTATTGCAGGGTGTATGCCAACTGTGCATGGTTTAAATATAAATGAATATTATCAATTGGATGACTAAAATTTCGCCTTCTGAAAAGAGTTCGGCGCTTCGGCGAAATGAAGGGTAGCAGTGTCTCATTTTGGAACCGGTTAAGGCCACTTATTAAATTCAGTATTGTTAAATACTTACCTCGGGTGCGCTCCTCCCTTTTTGGAA
>JAYUGC010000032.1:0-16733 GCA_043767805.1 Pseudomonadota bacterium
TTTCATCTTTTCCATGCCTTTTTCGACGCGTTCCACGAAGGAGTTTTGGAACTCCTGGAGGTCGGACATCGAAACTAGAATCGGGCTACCCGGCTTGCAGCTTTCGCGTTTGCCCGTAACCACGATCATCTCGGCCGCGACCGCGCTCTCGGCCGGAATGGACCGGAGCTTCAGTAGGTCGCCGCCTGTGAGCGAGCAACCCGCTTCGGAACCTTCGATGCCGACATCGATGTCTTCGGAAACAACGAACACGTGGTCGAGGCTCAAGTCCTGTTGAAGGGTGACCGACTCCGCTTTTTCGTGAGCGCGAATCGCCTGTTCAACCTGGACCTTGATTTGATCCTTGATCTCGTCGGTAAGAACCACTTGCTGCTGCTGAGCCGACGCATTGGCCTGGGTCGCCGCATCCCGCGCTTCTTGAGCCGCGCGCTGAGCATCCGCCGCCGCCGCCTGAGCGTCCACTTGGGCGCGGGCTTCGTAAGCGTTCTGGTAGGATGTCGCGAGCATGTCCGCGATCAGAAAGTCCGTGATCCAGTAAGACGGTCCGTAGTACCGGGGATAAGGGCGGTAGTAGTAGTGGTACGAGCCGTACCACGAGTCATAACGCCAGTTCCAATTGTAGTCGTACGGATCGCTCCAGGGACGATACAGGTAGCTGTAGTAGCCCGGATCGTACGCAACGCTCGGCACGTAGCTGTAGTAGCCGTATCCACCGTAGTTGTACGTGCGGTAATTCTTGATGATGGTCACGTTGTTCTGCGTGTACGTGCGACGGATGTACGTGTCGTTATTGTGCTCAACGCGTTGTTGCGTGTACTGCTGACGTCCGTTTTGCGAGACGTCGTACGAGCCATCTTTGTGGAAGGTCGTGACGCGTCCGGCTTTGCTCTCTTGAGCTTTGGAGCCGTCTTTGCGGTACTGCACCGTGCGCGAGCCGCTCTTCATGTACTCTTTGGAACCGTCGGCGCGGAACTTCAACTGGTGATTGCCGCGATCTTCGATGTAGCCGCCGTCTTTCGTCTCAGTGCGCTTGTGGCCAGAGTTCTGCGCTTGCTGATTGTTGTTCTGATTATTGTTGTTCTGGCGCGGCTTCGGAAGACCGGTCTGAGGCTTGGTATTATTGCCGCTGTAGTTGCCGCCGTTGCCGTTGTTATTGGCTTTCGGGAAATTGGTGACGTTGCCGTCTTTGGACTCTTGGGCCTTCGAACCGTCTTTACGGTACTGCGTCGTCCCCTTCTCGTTCTTCATGTACTCTTTGGTGCCGTCCGAGCGGAACTTCACCTGGTGATTACCGCGATCTTCGATGTAGCCGCCGTCTTTCGTCTCAGTGCGCTTGTGGCCCGATTGCTGGGGCTGGGTCTGAGGCTTGGACTGCTGGGGCTTAGATTCGTGGCGCACCTGAGGCTTCGATTGCTGCGGCTGCGACTTGGGCGCCTCGTTGCGGCTCTGCTGGGGGGAAGACTTCGGCTGCTCCGACCGAGATTGTTTCGGCGGATTGTAGGAAGGCTTCGGGGCCTCCGAACGGCTTTGCTTCGGAGGATTGTAAGAAGGTTTCGGAGCTTCGGAACGGCTCGGCTTCGAGTAAGAAGGAGCGCTGCTGCGGCTGGAAGAGCCGCCCGAATTGGAGCGCGGGCTGGGACTCGAATGAGAGCTGCCACCGCCGCTGGAGCGAGAGCTGCCGCCGGAATTTCCACCACCGCCGCCGCCGCCTTTTCCGCCTTTGGCGAAAGAGACGTCCGATAGGCCGAAGCTCACCGCCGTTAGAACCACTAACCACTTTGTGAACAGAACCGATTTCATAGGACTCCTCGTAAGCTTTAAATCCAAGTTCCCTAAATTTTAAGGGCGGGAGACTTGTAGCACCCCATGACGCGACGCGACGTGAATCTTGGTGCTAATAGGGAAACCCTAATGATTTCAAGGCTCACGGCTGGGGTGATTCAATCAGGGCTGTGACAGATGTCACAGAGGGAAGGGACGCTGTCCGCCGGGGCTCGCCGGGTACACGTACTCTCCGGAGGGAGCCCGGCGCTGGGTCCGGTAGACACCCCATACGAGTAGCGTCAGCACAATCGCTCGGAGCGGAATCCGGTGCCAGGTATAGAACGGAACGGCCCAGCTGGTATGCCGGTGGATCTCGGGATTGAGAAGCGGAAACGCGAGCACGAAGGAAACGACCGCGAGCGATAGCCAGGCCCGCGCGAGCCACGAGCGTTCGAAGGAAATATCGGATAGCACCAGCGCCACGAGTCCCACGCACAAGGTGTAGTTTTGAAACCACGCCATGGGAGAACAGATCACCACGAGTGGCGCTATCACCGAAAACGAAACGTACTTATCGCGAACGACTCGGCAGAGGAGCTCGGCCGTGACGACGCCCGCCAGAAGCCAGAACGCGGAAGCTCCGGGAATATACCCCGTCTGACTGGGCAAACCGTAGTTCACGTCGCGATGCAGATGCTTGAGCGTCGACTCGGGCAGAAAGCGCATCCAGGTAAGATGATCCTGAACGAGAGCGGGCAACCCGAAAGAAACTCCGTACACCACGGCGGCGAGCCCCGCCGCGAGGCCCGTCCAAAGGAGGAGCTTTTTCGGCGAAGGCGATTGGCGCAGAATCCAAGGCACGAAAAGTAAGTAGGGCGGCTTCACGCCGAGCGTAAACATCAGGGACAGTCCCGCCAGCGGCAACGGAACTTTCGAAACCGATAAAAGGATCCCGATCAGCAGGAGGACGTTCATCTGCCCCGTCCACACTTCCGTATTCCAGGGATTGAGCAGAATGAGAATCGTTAAAAGAAAGAGCGCGGGCCGGTTCCCCCGAAAGCTCAGGTTGAGCTGCTCTATTAGAAACCAAAGGAGCGCCGGAAACGCGACTACCGTGAGCACGTCCCAAAGCCGGCTCGCCCACCAGCGCCCGAGGCTCGCCAAGGGGATGAAAAACTGAGTGATGAGAGGGGCCTTGGTGTGCTCGAGCTCATCGGACAGATTGTAAACGGGATGGCCCCCGCGCAGGTTGTCGGCCGCGCGGATGAGGATGTCCAAGTCGATGCGATCCGTCTTCTTAAAGAGCGTCAGCCCTAAGAGAAAAGCCACCACCGCCCAACCCAAAATGAAGAGTCCCTTTTTCATTTAAGCCAGCACTCTTAAGGAGGGTAATGGGCGTGTCAAGACGAGGGCGTGCGGCTCCGCGTCTAAGAGGCGCGGTTTGTAAAGCAACCGGGGCGCGGGTATAGCTTGGGGCATGCCCGCGGGTGAGCCCGAAATTTCTGCATCGATCCAGACTATTAAAGGTGTAGGGCCTCAGCTTGCCAAAGTGCTCGGCAAGAAGGGGATCAAGACCATCGAGGACGCCCTCTATTTCCTGCCGCGCACTTACGAGGACCGCTCGCGCCTGACTCCCATCCGGGATCTGGCCATGGGGCAAACCGCGACCGTCCTGGGCAAAGTGGTTTCTTCCACCATGACTCCGGGCCGGGGCCGCCAGCGTCGTTTCAGCGCGGTCGTGACCGATGGCACGGGGATGATGAGCCTGACCTGGTTCAACGCCTATCCGTCACTTGTCGCCGAGTTCGCCAAAGACGCGAAGTTTCTCATCCACGGGGAAGTTCGCTTTTTCGGAGGCATGGCCTCCATCAGCCATCCCGATTACGAAAAGGTGGTCCAGACCCCCGAAGGTAAGCCGGTCGCGACGGTCAATTTCGGTCGGGTGGTTCCCGTGTACAGCGAAACGGAAGGCCTGCATCAAAAGACCGTGCGCCGGCTGATGCGCGAAGTTTTGAAAGTCTCACTCCATCAGCTAGTCGATCCTTTGCCGGACGATATGCGCTCGCGGCTGAGGCTTCCCGATCTCAAGCACAGCTTCTCGACGCTGCACTTTCCGTCGTTTCTTCCCGCCGAAGGCGAGTCGACCGATGCCATTCAGCGGATCATTTTCGAAGAGTTTTTCGTCCTGCAGCTGGGCCTCGGGCTTAAAAAGAGAAAGCGCCAGCGGGAGAGGGCGCCGCCTCTCTGCGATCCCAAGGGCTTTCGCGTGCAGTTCATCAAGGCGCTCCCTTTCGGGCTCACGGGCGATCAAGAGAAGGCGAACATTCAAATCGGAACCGATCTCGCCAAAGGCCAGGCGATGGCGCGCCTGCTTCAAGGAGACGTAGGCGCGGGAAAGACCGTGGTGGCGTTAGCCGCCGCCTGCGCCTCCGCCGGGAGCGGCTATCAAACCGCCATCATGGCGCCCACTGAAATTCTCGCGGGCCAGCATTTCCGGACGGCGGAGCAGTTTCTCGCGCCTCTCGGTATTGGCGTCGAGCTGGTGACTCAAGCGAGCGCCGCGAAGGCGGACGTTCGCTCGCGGGTGGCCGAAGGCAAAGTGTCCGTCGTCATCGGCACGCACGCCCTTTTTCAAAAGCAATTGAGCTTTGCGAAGCTTGGGCTCGTCGTCGTCGACGAGCAGCATCGCTTCGGAGTGGATCAGCGCAATGAGCTGGTGAGAAAAGGCGACGGTCTGGTGCCGCATCTCTTAATGATGACTGCGACTCCCATTCCGCGCACGTTGTCGCTCACTCTCTACGGTGATTTGGATTTGACGATTTTGCGGGAGAAGCCCACGGGCCGAAAACCCATTTTGACCACCGTGGTGCGCGATAAAGATCGCCCGCGGCTCTTTCAGGAAATCCGGCGCACCGTCGAGCGGGGCGAGCAAGTTTACATCATCTATCCCTTGGTGGAAGCCTCGGAGAAGCTCGAGCTCAAAAACGCCACGGAACAACACGACAAGCTTCGTAAGGAAGTTTTCCCCGAGTTCTCCATCGCGCTTCTGCACGGCCGGATGAAAGCCGACGAGAAAGACCGGATTCTCTCCGAGTTCAAAGAAGGCAAGTATCAGATTTTAGTTTCGACCACCGTCATCGAAGTCGGAATCGACGTGGCGAACGCTACGCTCATGGTGATCGAGCATCCGGAGCGGCTTGGGCTTTCTCAGCTCCATCAGTTGCGTGGCCGCGTGGGCCGAGGCGCGGCCGCCAGCCGCTGCCTGCTGGTCGCGGAAAATTACGTCGGCCAACGCCTTCGCGTGATGGAGCAAACCGAGGACGGCTTCGTCATCGCGGAAGAAGATTTGAAAATCCGCGGTCCGGGCGAGTTCTTGGGAACCCGCCAGAGCGGGCTGCCCGGATTTAGAGTCGGGCACATCCTGAGGGACGCCGATTTACTCACGAAAGCCCGCGAGGAAGCGGAGCTGATATTGGAAAAAGATCCCGATTTGTCGGCGCCCCAGCACGCGAGCATTCGCGCGATGGTGGAGAGCCGTTGGCGGGATAAAATCGAAAGATTGAGAGGCGGGTAACACGTGGACTTAGGTTTAAACGGAAAACGGGCTTTGATCATGGGCGGCAGCACGGGGCTTGGCTTTGCCATCGCCGCGGCTCTTTATGAGGAAGGTGCCGACGTTGTTTTAGGAAGCCGCAATCTCGATAAGCTCGTTGCTGCGGCCGATAAAATCCGGCGTTTGCGTCCTTCGGGTAAAGTCGAAGTGGCGGTGCTCAATCTTTTCGATCAAGCGGGTCTGAGAACGGGCGTCGAGGCGATCGTCAAAAAAGCGCCCATCGACATTCTCATCAATAACGGCGGGGGCCCTGCCGCGGGCGACCCCCTGAAGATTTCCTTGGAAGACTGGGATAAAGGCTACTACAGCCTCGTGCGCAGCGTGATTCTCCTCAGCCAAATCGTCGTGCCCGAAATGACGAAACGCAAATGGGGACGCATTCTCAACGTCACTTCGACCTCGGCCCGGGAAATCATTCCAAAGCTTCCAGTCAGCAGTACCTTTCGCTCGGGCCTCACGGGCTTTACGAAAGAGCTCGCGAAATCGGTCGGCCGGTCGGGGATTCTGGTCAATAATTTGCTTCCCGGTCCGACGGCGACCGCGCGCCTCGATGAGCTCAAAGTGAAGAGCCCTGAGTTTTACGAGAGTATGGCGAGTCGAAGTGCTTTGGGCCGCGTGGGCGAGCCCGAAGAAATCGGGCGCGCCGCCGCCTTCCTCTGCTCGAACGCGAACACCTTCATGACCGGCGCCGACGTCTTGGTCGACGGCGGCTTCACTTCCGCTCTCTAAAAGATACCTACCTTTTAGCTCCGGAGTTTTGCGGCGAGAGTCAATCTCGATTAGAGGGTGGAGAGGATTTTTTCGATGGCGGCGCGCTGGGGGTCGTTGGGGTTTAGGCGCAAGCTCTCCGTGTAGTGTTTTTTTGCTTCTTCGTTTTTGCCGAGCTTTTGCGCGGTGGCGCCCAACTGGCGTTGCACGTCGGAGGGCCCAATGCCCGTGTCGGTAAAGGCGGACGCGGGTAGCGATTCGGTCTTTTCGTAGAGCGGGTACGCCATGTCGGAATGGCCCATTTCCTCGAGAGCCCGTCCGGCGAAGAAATACCCGCGCGGATCGCTCGGCGCCTCCCTCTGCAAGTTGCCAAGAATCTCGAGAGCCCGCGGATAATTCTTTAAGTTGAACTCGAGCGCCATCTCACCGACCAAAGGCATTTGTCCCGACAGACCGCGCTTCTTGTGAAGTTCGTAAGCCTTTCGGTACCACTCCCGGGCTTTCTCAGGTTGATTGAGCTTCGTGTATGCGTCGCCAAGGCCTTTCGCGGCTTCGGGCGCCTGCCATTCGCCTTTCTCCACTACCGCTAGAAAAAGCGGAATCGCGTCGGCGGGCCGATCGCTTTGGAGCGCGCTCGCGGCCGTATCCGAGCCCCCTCGCCCAGTTTGCTTCAGCAGGCCGCGGAAGGCCTGCGCCTCCACCGGGTTGGATTCTCGCTCGTAGGCGATCACCAGATCTTCCACGTTCTCCAGCAAAGCGACGGGAATCGCCTGGAGCCGAGCCTTCTCCACGAACTCCACCGACGTTACCGGACCGTCGCCGGGGAGAAACGCCGCAGTCTTTCGCAAAATATCACTCCGAAGCAGAACGAGTGAGCTCCACACTCCGGTGCGCGCCACCGAAAGGGCGCAGTAAAGCAGAAGGCCGGCCGCGGCCCAGCCCGCGGCTCTATTGGTTCGCCGTCGGTCCGGGTATTTCAATTGCTGGTTTTTCCCGAGGCACGCCAGAAAGAGACAGCTTCCGAGCGTCGGAAGAAAGAGATACCGGTCCGTCATCCAAATGCGCAAAGTAAAGACGGTATTCATCGTGGTCGCGAGGGGAAGCCCGAAGAGCGCTAAAGCATAAGCAAGTACTGGCTGCTTTCGGCGGTAGCGGAAGAAGAAAACGAGAATACCGGCAAATAGCAGCAGTCCCAGCGCCGCCATCCAGTCTGGATACCAGTTGTCCCCGCCCACTAGATATTTAGCGTTTAGCCCAACGGGCAGAAACGACTTTCCCACGTATAGCGTGAAAATCTTTAAGAGCACTTCGATGCGGCCCATGACGGTGAGACCGCCCAGGACACTCATGTCTTTGATGAGCGCGCTACTATCGTCTTGGGCGCCGACCGTGACCAAAGCCAAAGCGACCGCGAGTCCCAGGAGCGGAAGCTTGTCGAGCCAGGCTTTCAACGTCGTCCGAGGCGAGAAACAAAGATCGCGGGAAAGAAACGCGAGAGGAAGAATGACGGCGTATCCCTTGGCTCCTAACGCCAGGAAAGTGAAGAGGGCGACCAGTCCATAGGACTTCCAAGGAAACGTGCCTTCGTCTCGAAGCGCGGCGTAGCGCTCGTACGCGAGAAGGGCCGCGGCGTAAAAAACTAAGCAAACCACGTCCTTCCGGCAAGCGAGCCAGGAGATCGGTTCACTATGCAGCGCGTGGACCGAAAAAAAGGCCGCGCCAGCCAGTGCCCAGAATTTATCGTCGAGCACTCGTCGAAAGAGCTCGTACACGAGCACCACGCCCGCGGAGTAGAAGACAAGATGAGTGAGGTGAAACCCCACGATCCAGCGATCCCAGAGCGCACGGTCGAAAAGATAGGTGAGGGTGGTGACCGGATGATAGTTCGCGAAAAAAGGTTTCGTCAGCACCTGCCAGAAGTGGGTGCCGGTGACGCCCTCGAGACGGGGGTCCTGAAAGAGATAGACGGAGTCATCCCAGTAGTGGAGCGCGAATCCTAACGTTCGCCCCCACAGGATCCAGGTGAGCGCGAGTAAAAGGAGAGCGGCTCCCCAAGGGCGCGCGTCGAGCCAGGACTGGGTGAGGGCAGGAATCGAAGGCCGCGATCCCGATGAGCCCATTTTCTTCGCTTTCAACGGCCGTCCTTTCGCTTCGGGCGTTTGCCCGTTATCCGAGATAGAAGTCCCATCAGCGAGCAGCGCAAGACGCCGAACCCATAGGTCACGCTCCGCTGAAAAGAAATCGAGCTCGCCTCCGCGAAGTATTTCGTCGGTACGGAGATCTCCCCGATACGAAAACCGAGAAGATGGGCTTGAACCAAAAGCTCGTTATCAAAAACGAAGTCATCGCTATTGGTCTCGAACGGAATGCTCTCGAGCACCTCGCGTGAGTAGGCGCGGTAACCCGTGTGGTACTCCGAAAGTTTTTGCCCGATGAGCAGGTTCTCAATAAAGGTGAGCACCCGGTTCGCGAGATATTTGTAGACCGGCATGCCTCCCGCGAGGGCGCCATTGCCCAGAATACGAGAGCCCAAGACCAAATCGTACGTGCCGCTCGCCACCATCGTGACCATCACACCCAAAAGTTTTGGATCGTACTGATAATCGGGGTGCAGCATGACCACGATGTCGGCCTGTCTCGTGAGCGCCATCCGGTAACACGTCTTTTGGTTGCCGCCGTAGCCGAGGTTCTGCTCATGGCGAACTACTTCGAGCGGATATTGGCTAGCGAGCCGGCGGCCTTCCGAGACGGTCGCGTCCCGCGAACGATCGTCCACCAAAATGAAGAGATCCACGACGCCTTTTGGCACATCGCGTAGGGTCTTTTCCAAGGTCTTTTCCGCATTGTACGCGGGCAAGACACAAACGACCCGTTTGCCTTGTTCCATTTAAAGAGTGTAGCGAACTGTGGGGCCGCGGGCGATGGGACGGTGGGTCGAAATCTATTTGCCAAGAATTCCGATAAGAGTTCAGGAGTTTCTATGGCCGGGTTCCTCACACAAGCCTTTCAGCAAACCTGTTTCGTCATACGCAATTCCGCGTTGACCGAGCATCTCGTGCTTCCTCCCGAGATAAACTCTCGAGTCGTCGCCGGTGAAGTCGAGCTCGTGGACTATGCGAAGCTCGGATTCGGCGGAGCGGCCCGTGTGGTACTCGTTCTGGCCGATCATGATTTCATTCCGACGATCAATCTCTTGCGCGAAAGAGCCGCGGATCTCAAATGCCACCTCGGCGTCGTCGTCGTTTCCAAATTGCCCGGCGGCATCCTCGCCGAGCGCCATGCTTTCCCCGAGCTCGTGGACGTGGTCCTCGATCAATCCTTGATCGAGCACCCGCACTTGCATCTCTTGCGTGCCGTTCGCCACATGGTGCGGGTCGAAGAGATCAAAACGCCCCGCCTCGGTCAGCAAACCCTTCTCAAACTCAATGAAATCTTCATCGCCCTTTCCGCGGAGCGAGATCCCAAAGAGCTCCTCGGGACCATTTTGCGCAAAGCCATCGAGCTGACCAACGCCGAAGGCGGAAGCCTCTTCATGATTGAAGAAGAGGACGGGGAAATCTCCTTCCGCATTCGCATCAGCCAGGGCCCGAACGAGACTCGCGCCAGTTTCGAGTACGTTACCGATCGCGTGAGCGAGGCGGGCATCGCGGGCTACGTCGCTCTCACCGGCAAGTCGGTGAACATTCCCGACATCGCCAATCTTCGTCCGTATACGCTTCCGACTTACAACCGCGAGCTCGACTACCGGGAAGGCAGCGTGCGCTCCATGCTCACCGTGCCTTTGAAGAACCGCCGGAACGAGATCATCGCGGTCCTTCAGCTCGCCAATAAGCGGCTGATGGATGAAGGCCCGGAAGTGACGCCTGCGCCTTTCGAAGCGGAAGACGACGGCTTACTCAGCTCTTATTGCACCCAAGCGGCGATCTGCTTGGAGAATGTGGATCTCTACGGCGACATCCAGCGCCTATTCGATGGTTTCGTGAAAGCGGCGATTACCGCCATCGAGTCTCGCGACCCGTCCACGGGCGGTCATTCCGAGCGCGTCGCCAAGATGTGCGTGGAGCTCGCGCGCGCGACTACCGAGTGCCAGACGGGCGTGTACCGCTCCGTACGCTTTAAAGACGAAGAAATCCGCGAGCTCGAGTACGCGGCCCTTCTCCACGACTTCGGCAAAATCGGAGTCCGCGAAGAAGTGCTCGTCAAAGCTAAGAAGCTCTATACCTATCAGTTAGAGGGCATCAACGAGCGCATCAAGATTTGTAAGGCGGCCGCGCGCATCCAGTACCTGGAGCGTAAGGTCAAAGGGGGATCGAACCCCGCCGCCCTGGATCAAGAGTACGAAAGACGCCTGAAAGAGCTCGATGCTTTCTGGCAGATCATCGTCGCGGCCAACGAGCCCTCGGTCTTGAAGAAAGATACCCGGGAAACGCTGGAGAGAATCCGCACCGAGAAGCTCATGCTTCCCGACGGCTCCCACGTCGCCGTCTTGACCGAAGAAGAGTTCACCGCATTGAGCGTGCCCCAAGGCTCGCTCACCGAGGCCGAGCGTCTGGAAGTGGAGTCCCATGTCCGTCACACGTATCAGTTCTTGAAGATGATTCCGTGGACGCGCGACTTCAAGCATCTGACGGACATCGCTTATGCCCATCACGAAAAGCTCGATGGCACGGGTTATCCGCGCGGCCTTTCGTCTCACGAGATTCCCTTGCAGTCGAAAATCATGACCATCTCGGACATCTTCGACGCGCTCACCGCGGCCGATCGCTGGTACAAGGACGCGGTCCCGACCGAGAAAGCGCTGGAGATTCTCGGCGACGAAGTCGGCGAAGGAAAGCTCGATCCGGTGCTCTACGAGATCTTCGTCGAGAAGAAAATCTACCTTCTCAACGATTTCTCCACCCCGACTTCCAAGCCGAAAGTCGCCTGAAATCGTCTACACTTTAGGCACCCCCTCGGAAATCGTGTCGGGAATCGAACGGAGCGGGCAAGTTTGCCCGACGCTCCCCGGCTAATCTAAATCTAACGATTTCCACATTGGACCCCATCTCGGTGCTCTCCTGCTTGGCTTCGCGGCACCCCGCGGAGTGTCTCTACTTTTGAAATAATTAAAAAGCTCCGGGGAATCCTTGTTTCCCGGGAACGAAGGATTTCAGTCGCGTTTTTTGGCGCTGGGTCCGAGGGCGGTCCCTTTAAGGGACTCAACTCTCGGTCGCTGGCCCTCGGCGTGGTCAGGGACGATCCGCCGTTTAACTCGCGTGGCGTTCTTTCGGGTGACTATTGGGGTTGCCCGGAGCTTCGATTTTTAGGGGAGGGGTACGCAATGCGCGCTTTCTGGGGGATTCTTGCACTCTCAGCGGTTCTTTGGTCCGAGTTTGCCCACGCTAGAAATCCGGCGACCGATATCATCCGGCGCGGAGAAACGAGAATGCGGGGCCGCACCGTTCAATCGCTGATGGTGATGAAGATCTCCCGGCCGGACTTCACCCGGGAGCTGAAGCTCCGGGCTTGGACCTCGGGAGATCAGAGGGCTCTCGTCGAAATCCTGGAGCCGGTCAAGGAGACTGGGATTGCCTCGCTCAGGGTAGGAGACCAGATGTGGAACTACCTGCCGAAATCCGATCAAACGGTTCGCGTTCCCCCTTCCATGATGCTTCAGTCATGGATGGGGAGTGATTTCACCAACGACGATTTGGTGAAAGCCAGCTCCTTGGTGCGTGACTACCGTCACCGGATAGTGAGTCAGGCCAAGGGTCCCCCGGGAAGCGTTCTCGTGCTCTGCGTGCCGAAACCTGGCGCGCCCGTCGTTTGGGGCAAGATTCTTCACTGGGCTCGAAAGGGAGATAACCTTCCTCTTCGCCAAGAGTTTTACGATGAGACCGGCAAGCTCGTCCGCACGATGATTTTTTCCGCCTTCAAGAAGGTGGACGATCGCGTGGTGCCGACCCGCATCCGCGTGACTCGGGCGGACGCGCCGAACGAGACCACGGTGGTGGAGTACAAAAAGATGCTCTACGATCGCACGCTTCCCAACTCGCTCTTCAATCGCAATTTGCTTCGTCAGATCACGGAGAAAGGGCGCGACGTCGCGACGCTCTGGGAGCAACGCACCCTTGCGCAGCTCAGAGGGCGACAGACTCTGGTGGCCGCCCAGTCTTGGGGCGCGATGCGCTAAAGGCCATCTGATTTAGCACTCGAAAAGGGCCCGGTATCTCATTAGTCTTTTCGGAGCGATGAGAAAACTTGGGCTTTATGGAAGCGTTGCGTTTTGCCTGTCGGCTTTGTCGGCCAGCCCGAGCGCTCGCGCCGAGGGCCTTCTCGCCGGGCGTCCCCGCTTCGAGCGCGGGGGGAGCTTCAAATCGATTCTCCAATACCAAGACCTGAAACACACGGGCGTATTCAGCCGAAACGATAGTTTAGGCACCGAGCAACGCTTGCGCCTAGAGGGCGCTTTGGTTTGGGGCACCTTTCGTTTGGAAATCGCCGACGAGACTTCCTTCTTCGCGCAGACTCCTCTGACGTCGACGATTCCTTTGCCCAACGCGATACCGACGCCGGCGTGGAACCCGCACTGGACCCTCACCATTAACGATACGATCCGAGCCGTCACTCGACTTGATCGGGCGCTCCTCAAATGGACGCAAGGGTCGGTCTCTATCATCGCGGGGAAGCAGGTAGTCGCCCTCGGCGTCGGCCATATCTTCACGGCGGTCTCGCAGACGCCACGCCAGCCCTTCGTCATCGTCGATCCGGAATATCCCATTCCGGAAGACGCCATCACTTTGGAGTGGGACGGCGCTCTAGCGGTAGAGGCCCGCTTTCTTCCCAAAAATCCCGGGCAGAAATCCGATAACTTTCACTTCAGGGCGAAGGGTTCGAAGAATGGGTACGATCTGGCGCTCACCGCGGGCCGTTCCGACGATAAATCCTTCGTGGCTTTGGAGACGGCGGGAAATCTCGGTGAAAGTCTGTTGCGGGGCGAGCTGACTCTGTACGATCGGGCGGGGACTACCGTCGGGCAAGGGCTCGCGGGATTCGATCACGCTTTCGATGCGAAGTGGAGTGGGGAAGTCGAAGTTTTTTATGCGGGAGCGCTCGTGCACCGGCCTTCGCCGTACTTCGGAAAATGGTACGCGGGAGCGAGGGTGAAATGGGAGGCGTCGGAGCGCTGGCGCTTGTGGGCCATCGCCATCGCTAATCTAAATGACCCCTCCGTCTTGGGCCATATAAGTCTGACTTACTCGTGGTCGACGAGCTTGGATCTCGGGTTCGGCCAGTTCATGGGCTTTGGCAAGGGCACATCGGAGTTCGGCGGACAAATTTCCATTGCGCCTGGCATGAGCCTTGGTTTGCCGAATCTCACTTATGCCTTGGCACGCTACTACTTCTAGCGAAAGCGTCCGTAGATGCCGCAGGGATTCGCGAAGAGATAATAAACTTCGGTCGGCAGAGTGGGGAGCGCTTGGTACTCGGCTCCCTCGATGGCGGTCGGGGTGTTATAACGAAATCCGTTTTTTCCCGTCGGAACGACCTGAGCTTTGCCGGTCATGCTGGCGAGGGTAATCATCGATTCTTCGAAATAGCTCGTTATCTTGAGGCCCGTCCTCGAATGAGTCGCGAGCGCAGTCAGCTCGGCCGAGATCTTGGCGTTGTCGCTAGCATTTCCATGAATGGACGGAAGTTGACCCATGCCGGGGTTGGCGAGATGCAAAGTGGTCACCTGGGGAAGATCCAATTGCCGGTAATCTCCGGGTAGCGAGATGACCTCGATCTTCGTATGGCCTTGCTCTTTCAACCAGCCCCTTAAGTACTGGGTCGCCGCTTCCGCGGACTCCGGGAAATAGTCATTTAGATAAATGGTGCCTTCAGTGCCGTACTTGCGGATGAGGTCTTGAGCGGTGAGCCGCAGGATCTCGAAGCGGACCTCGGGGCTTCCGTCGGTACCGCCGTAATTGCCGGCCCCCAATTCCAAATGAAGGATCTTCGCGTTGGCTGAGAGGGAAAAGAGGAAGAGAAGGGCGAGTAAGCTTTTCACGTCTTTTACAGTCGAGTGGCGACCATCGCGAGAAACGCGTCGATGAGGCCATGTCCGTAACTCAAATCGCCAATGGGACCAGCGTAGTTCAAATTATGCATGAGGCCTTCCGTCGCTTCGGGATGCGCCTGTAAGGAGAAGATGGGAAGTGACTCGTGGGTCAGGCCGTCGAAAGGAACGAGCGGGCTTTTCGCGGCGACCCGGAAACCCTTCGGGCATTCGAGCACCGTCTCGCGGTGAGAGACGAAAACCGGACCCGAAGAGGGCACGTTTTTCCAGATCGAAACTTTGTCCAACTGAATTTGGCGGAAGCCTTGTTGTTTGTCTTTCGTGGGCTGGAGGAAGCCGACCTTGGCGCCAAACAGATGCGAGATGAACTGATGGCCGAAGCAGATGCCAAAAGTCGGCGTGCCGAGCTTCATCTTGGGGAGGAGCCACGCTCCTACTTCTCTTTGCCAAGGAAGATCGTCGTACACGCTTGTCGAGCTGCCGAGCATGACAATGCCCGCCATGTCTTCTTCCGAGCGCCGCAGGGAATCTAGACCGAAAATGCCGGGCAAATGATACGTCAGGCAGAGGGGCGACCGGCGGGCTAGCTGATTGAAGGTATCCAATTCGGCCGTTTTGGCGGCAGGATCGATGACGGCGACGTGGGCTCTCATAATCGTTCAGTTTAGCATAACTATGTCGTTAAAAAATTGCCGGTTGACGCGGCAATCCTCGGTCACGAAGGTAGGTCTTTAGGAGGCCTTCGTGTCGTTACAAAAATCCCCGGTTCTCGATCTTTTTGGTTTCGAATCGATGTTCTCCGCCGAGCAAAAGGCGGTGACTGAATCGGTACGCGCTTTCGTCGCTAAAGAGGCGCAACCCTTGGTTCGCGAGGCCTACCGGGACGAGCGTTTTCCCGAGACCTTGCCGCGAAAGCTAGGCGCTTTGGGCATTCTCGGGGGCAACCTTTCGGGGTACGGCCTTCCGGGGATGGACGCGACCAGCTACGGGCTCGTCATGCGTGAGCTCGAGCGCTGCGACTCCGGGCTCAGAAGTTTCGCTTCCGTTCAGGGCTCTCTCGTCATGTACCCGATTCACGCTTTCGGCTCGGAAGAGCAGAAGGAGCATTGGCTTCCGAAACTAGGATCCGGCGAAGCGGTTGGCTGCTTCGGCCTGACCGAATCAGAAGGGGGCAGCGACCCGGGTGCCATGCGCACGACCGCCGAAGACAAGGGCGACCACTGGATCCTGACGGGCTCGAAGATGTGGATTACGAACGGCAACCTTGCTGCTGTCGCCGTGGTTTGGGCGAAAACCGCGAATGGCATCCGCGGCTTCGTAGTCCCGACGGATAGCGCGGGTTTTCGTGCGGTCGCGATGAAGGGGAAACTTTCACTCCGCGCCTCAAACACGTCGGAGCTCTACTTCGATAACGTTCGCTTGCCCAAAGAAGCGTTGTTGCCGAAGTCGGAAGGGTTGAAGTCCGCTTTGATGTGCTTGAACCAGGCCCGCTACGGTATCGCGTTCGGCGTGCTTGGCGCGGCGGAAGCTTGTTTCGGGGAAGCGCTGGGATTCGTCTCGAACCGCAAGGTCTTCGGCAAACCGCTCGCGGGCTTTCAGCTCGTTCAGCGAAAGCTCGCCGTCATGGCCTCTCGGATCACTCAAGGCCAGCTTCTCGCTTGGCGCCTTGGCCAGTTGAAAGACTCAGGCGAGCTCCATCACGTACACGTGAGCGTCGCAAAGCAAGGCAATGTCGAGATGGCTCTGGAGTGCGCGCGGGTTTCCCGTGATTTGCTCGGCGCGAACGGCATCATGGATGAGTACGAGACCATGCGTCATCTCTGCAACCTCGAGACGGTCTATACCTACGAGGGCACCAACGATATTCATCTCTTGGTCGTTGGCCGCGAGCTTACGGGGATTGCGGCTTTCGAAGGGTAGCGGGACTGAGTTTCAGTTTCAGGGCCTTTGCCGTTTGCTCGGTGACGGCTAAAACTTCGTCCGCCGTATCGACGAGAAAAAGGTAGTCCATGTCGTCCTGGTCGATGGCTCCCTGCGCTGCGAGCACGGTTTGCATCCAGTCGAAGAGCTTTTGCCAATACTCCCGCCCCACCAGAACAATCGGGAAATAGTAGAGCTTACCCGTTTGAATCAGGGTGAGTGCCTCGAAGACCTCATCCAGAGTGCCAAAACCTCCGGGAAGAGCCACGTAGGCCGACGAATACTTCACCAAAATGACTTTGCGGGAGAAGAAGTACCGGAACTCGAGGGTTTTGGTCAGAAAAGGGTTGGGCTTTTGCTCCATGGGGAGGCGGATGTTGGCGCCGACCGTGTAGCCTCCGGCTTCAAAAGCACCTCGGCTGGCGGCTTCCATGAGCCCAGGCCCGCCCCCCGTGACGACCGTAAAACCCTGTTCGGCGAGGCCAGCGCCAATTTGCCGGGCCAGATCATAGTGAGGGGAGCCTTCTCCGAAGCGGGCGGAGCCGAAGACGGTGACCGCCGGCGGAAGAAAATGGAGAGCGCGGAAGCCCTTGATGAACTCGAGGGCGATCCGAAGCACCCGGAAGAACTCGCCGACAATGGAGCCGCGGGTCGACAGAAAGCGTGCCTCACCGGTCAGGCGAGCGG
>JAYUGC010000033.1:0-16655 GCA_043767805.1 Pseudomonadota bacterium
GAAATCTCTCGGGGCTTCAATTCGGGCCTTTTCCTTGGAGGGGCAAAACGAGGGCATCTTCGTTGCGCCAGGTGAGGAAAATATTGTCGCCGGGATTGAGAGAGCGTTTTTTGAGCCGTTCGAGCTCGGGCTCGAACACTTTAAAGGACAGGTTTTGGCTGCGGACCAGATACTCGGTGCGGGAGCCTAAGTAGCTAAGGTCCAAGATTTCGCCGGCGACCAGGTTTTCCTGGGTGGCGGAACGGGTTCTCAAGATGCGCATCTTTTCCGGGCGGAGAATGAGGGAAACGTCCTTGGGAAGTACCGCCCCCGTCTTTTTCACCTTAAAAGAGCCCAAAGCGGAGCTCAAGGTCAGCAGATCCGAGAGATCGTCCGAGATTTGCGCGGGAATCTCGTTCACCGGCCCGATGAAGCTCGCGACGAAGGTGTCCACGGGATCTTCGTAAATGTCTTTGGGCGTTCCCACTTGAAGGCAGCGGCCGTTCTTCAAAACGGCGATGCGGTCGGAAATCTGCAAGGCCTCTTCCTGATCGTGGGTAACCATGACGAAAGTCGAGCCGACTTTGCGGCAAAGCGCCTTCATCTCGTCCCGCATGCGCGTGCGTAGAGCGGAATCGAGCGCGGAAAGGGGCTCATCGAGTAGAAGAACCGCCGGGTGATCCACCAGAGCCCGGGCGAGCGCGACCCGTTGGGACTGACCGCCAGAAAGCTGATGCACCCGGCGAGTGCGTAGCGCCTCGATCTCAACGAGCTTAAGCGCCTCCACCACCCGGGTTTCGAGCTTCGTGCCGGCGATTTTTTTAAGTCTTAAGGGAAAAGCTACGTTCTCGAACACGTTGAGGTGCGGAAACAGGGCATAACGCTGAAAAACAGTGTGAACGTTGCGCTGATGGGGTGGCAAACGGGTGATGTCGTGGCCACCGAGCCGGATTTGGCCGGAGGTCGCCGCCTCGAATCCGCCGATCAGGCGAAGGACGGTAGTTTTGCCACAACCGCTGGGACCTAAGAGGGAGAAAAACTCGCCGGGTTGGATAGTGAGTGTCGTCGGTTCCAGGCGAAACCCGCCGAAATCCTTGGTGACCCCCGAAAGCTCCAACAACATGCGGCATTAATAAAGGAAACGAAAAAGCGTCACAAGATCTTCTTTGCTTTCTTTGGATCAAATTTAGGTAAAAATCTCAAGCATGAGCGCTCTCCCCATTATGATCCTGGTCCTCTGCGTTTTGACCCTCGCTTACCGCTATTACAGCGCCTTTCTGGCGGCGAAAGTTTTGGTCCTGGAGGACTCGCGGGTGACCGCGGCTCACCGTCTGAACGACGGCCATAACTACCACCCCACCAACAAGTGGGTCCTCTTCGGCCATCACTTCGCGGCCATCTCGGGAGCGGGACCGCTCATCGGGCCGGTACTCGCCGCTCAGTTTGGGTATCTCCCGGGCTTACTTTGGCTGGTGGTAGGTGTCGTTCTCGCCGGCGCGGTTCAGGATTTCATCATTTTGGTGGCGTCCACTCGGCGAAACGGGAAATCGCTCGCCGAAATCGTGAAGCTCGAGGTCGGCCCCACCGCTGGCATAGCGGCCGGCATCGCCATCCTTTTCGTGCTTATCATCGCGCTCGCCGGACTAGGCATCGTGGTCGTAAACGCTCTTTCCGAGAGCCCCTGGGGGACTTTCACAATCGCCACCACCATTCCCATCGCTTTCGGCATGGGCCTCTACATGTACCGATTTAGAAAAGGCAAAGTGGCCGAGGCTTCCGTCATCGGTGTCGTACTTCTCCTCCTTGCCGTGGTTTTCGGCGCGAACGTCGCGCAGTCGTCCTGGGCTAGCTGGTTTACGCTGTCCAAGGGTCAAATCACGGTCGCCATCGCGGTGTACGGTTTCGTGGCGTCCGTATTACCCGTCTGGTTACTGCTTTGCCCGCGCGATTATCTTTCTTCCTATATGAAGATTGGAACCATCGCGCTTCTCATTCTCGGCGTTCTTTTCGTCAACCCTGAGCTGAAGCTTCCCGCCCTCACGCCCTACATTCACGGCGGTGGGCCGATTATTTCCGGGAAGGTTTTCCCCTACGTCTTCATCACCATCATGTGCGGCGCAGTCTCCGGTTTTCACGCTTTGGTCGCTTCCGGCACCACACCGAAGATGATCTCTCTTGAGTCGCATTGCCGACCCATCGGGTACGGAGCGATGCTCATCGAAGGCTTAGTTGGAGTCGTGGCGCTCATCGCGGTGGCTTCTCTTGCTCCCGGTGACTACTTCGCCATTAACGTTTCCGCCGACAAGCTTCCGGCCTTGCAGCTTTTTGGTTACCACATCGAAGAGCTTCCCGTGCTCGAAGCGCAGGTTCAGGAGAAAGTTCAGGGCCGCGTGGGCGGAGCCGTCTCGCTTGCGGTCGGCATGGCGAAAATTTTTAGCGCCCTCCCCGGTCTCTCCGGGCTCATGGCGTACTGGTACCACTTCGCCATCATGTTCGAGGCGCTCTTCATCTTGACGACGATCGATACGGGGACGCGCATTGCGCGCTTCGTTCTCCAGGAATTCTTGGGCAAGGCCATTCCGAAGTTCGAGCAGACGGATTGGATGCCGGGAACCATCCTCACCTCCGCTCTAACGGTGCTCGCGTGGGGTTACTTCATTTACACGGGAAGTATCTCCACCATCTGGCCGATGTTCGGCATCGCTAATCAGTTACTCGCTGTCATCGCGCTTTGCGTGGGCACGAGTTTGCTGTTTAACTCCGGTAAGCAACGCTACGTGTGGGTAACGATCGTGCCGATGCTCTTCGTTTTGACGACGACGACTTGCGCAGCCTATGAGCTCGCGACGACGCAATTTTTTCCCATGACGAAAACGCGAGAGGCGTTCCGCGGCTACATGAACCTTGCGATGACGGCGGTGATGCTCGTTTGCA
The DNA here is from genome assembly GCA_043767805.1 of Pseudomonadota bacterium. Taxonomy (GTDB): domain Bacteria; phylum Bdellovibrionota; class FAC87; order UBA2466; family UBA2466; genus CAZZHG01. The sequence goes on from JAYUGC010000033.1 coordinate 2,914, forward strand.
TGGCCATAGTTCTCTTTTCGGCGATTCGTCGGTGGAAGACACCCCGTTCCGGCCTGCGTCTCGCCTAAGCGTCTAAAAAGGGTGTGGACACTTTTAGACGTTTAATGACTCGCCGCATTCTGTTTCGATCAAGTCGAAACACTTTGTTTCGACTTCCCTTGCCCGCGTTCCGCGTCAGCCGATAGTGTTTAAACACTGGAGGCCAATCCCATGCGCACACTGTTTCTTTTTCTTTCACTCTGTTTCGCTGTGAACGCCCGCGCTTCGGCGCCGACGTCTTGGAGCGTGCTTTGGGTCTTGGATAACAGCGGCTCGATGCGAGCGCTGGGTGATAAGTTGATTAAGAGCCTTCCCGTTCTCGTGCAACGCCTGAAAGCAAAGGGCGTGGTGGATTTCCGGATGGCCGTCACCACCACCGACGTCATTTCGCACGAAGGTAAACTGATTGCGGACCCGAATGGATTGAAGGTGGTGCGGGCGTCCGATAGCGATCAGGCTCTCGCGGAGATCGTCAAAGCGGTCGCCGATTCGCCCACTTCTTTTTGGGAGCAAGGCCTTGAGGCTGCGTATCTCGCCATTCAAAACGAAGGGGGAGCTTTTTTGAAGGACGGAGAGCCTCTCGCCGTAGTCATCGTTTCCGATGAGGATGACTACTCCTGCGAAAAGGATTGTTTCGGCGTCGAGCCGGAGCATAACAAGAATTGGACGCCGTACCCCCTCGATCGCTACAAGGAGCTCTTTAAGGGCCTTAAAGACAAGCGAGGCATTGATACGCTACTTTTCCCCATCGTCGGCATTCTCGAGGGTAGCTGCGATTTTAATTCCTACGGCGTGCGCTATCTCAAGGTGCTCTCGCAAGTCGGCGGCTTATCGGGCAGCGTTTGTGGCGCGGATTTCGTCAATAGCCTCTTTGCGGTCGCCGACCGCATCGGGAAGTTCAGTCCTCCTCCCACGGTACCTATCGTCCTCGTGAACCCCGTGCAGCTTCCGGAGGCTCGCGAGAACCAAGCCTACACGGCTGATTTGTCTCCGTTCGTTCAAGGTTCGGGCCTACTCACTTTTTCCAAGATGAGTGGCCCCTCCTGGATCTCCTCGGGTGCCGACGGAACTGTGCGGGGCGTGCCAGGCCGGACCGACCTAGGGATAAATCAGTTCGTGGCGAAAGTTTGCAATGAGAACGGCCACTGCACCCTCTTCAACGTGAACCTTTCGGTGACGAGTCAAAATCACCTGCCGGTTTGGCAAGCCAATCCCATCCCGCTTTCTTCCGCTCGTCTGAATCAGACTTTCCAAGTCGATTTGTCACCTTTCCTCTCGGATTCGGATGGGGATCCTTTGCAGTGTAGAGCGATTAGTCTCCCTTCCTGGCTGGTGTTATCCCCTAGTTGCGTACTATCGGGAACGCCAAGAGCGGCCGACGTCGGCAAGTTCTCAATGGCGATCCAAGCGAGCGACGGCAAGGTGACCGTGATGGGCTTCGCCGCGGGCCGTGTGGTGGCCAGGTAGATGGAGGATCTCGTCGAGCACCAACCGTACCATTCGCTGCTTCAGGCGGCATTTCAGGAACGGAAGGAAAAGAATCCCGCCTACTCATTGCGGGCGTTCTCGCGCGCGGTGGGTATCAGTCCCACCACGCTTTGCAAAGTGTTTCGTTACGAGAGAAACCTATCGCCTAGGAATCTCAAGCGGCTTTCTGCCTTTTTGGAGCTGAGTCCGTTCGAAGTGGAAAAGCTCTCTGTCAAAGGACTGGGCAAACTCAAGAAAGAGAGCCGCAACCGTCAGTTGGCCGAAGACGAGTTCCATATAATCTCGGACTGGTATTACTTCGGCATCCTAAATCTCGCGAAAACCGTGGGCTGTCAGGCAGACGCCCGGTGGATCGCAAAGCGCCTTGGCCTTAGCAACGTAGAGGCGAGCGGAGCGCTTCGGCGGCTCCTTCGCATGGGGCTTGTGAAGCAGCTGGGCCGTCGGCTCATCCGCACCTCCGAGCCTATTCATACGACGACTGACATACCGAGCCATGCGCTCAAAAAATTCCACCGCCAGCAGCTGGCGCTCGCCATTCAGGCAATTCAGCATGTTCCCGTCGACAAAAGGACTATTACTTCCGTCACCATGGCCATCGATCCGGCGAGGATTCCGATGGCGAAACAAAAGCTCGCTGAATTTCGAGAATGCCTGAGCGATTTCCTCGAGGGCGGATAAAAGAAGGAAGTCTATCTTCTCTCTCTGCAGCTCTTTCCCCTTTTGAATTGGGAGAATGCAAAATGAAGCCTTTCCTGTGGGTGTTGTTCTTTCTGTCTCGCGTAAGCTGGGCCGTTGGCGGCGATGTGGGCGGAAACGGCGGCGACCTGGTGCTTTGTGATCTGCCAGGAGGGAAAACCTCCTACGAGCTTCTCGACTATTTCGAGGCCGCGCAAAAAACCCCCTTTGAGCTTGGGCCAAGCAGCGGGGATGCCTTCGAGAAAGTTACCCACGCCATCGCCCGGTTAAGGATGCTGGATCCGGTCAGGGCGGCTCGTTACGAGGCGGAAGCGAAGTCTTTCTTATCGCTTGTGGAATGGATTACCCAAGGGCCGGGTTTGGAACATATCCCCGATCTGGGAGCGGTCACCATTCCATCTCACTGTAAAGTGCGGCAGGTAGCCATCCGCCGTCGGACGTTCCATCCGTCGATTCGCCCGTATCTCATCGACGAACGACTTTGGCTCAAGCTCGACGAAGATCACAAGGCTGGGCTCATTTTGCACGAGCTCATCTACGGGCAGATGCGCGATCTCGGTCAGAAGACCTCCATCAATGCCCGCAAATTTAACGGACTACTTAGCTCCCGGGCTTTCGATTCCATCTCTGCCTCTGATTACGATCTCTTGGTCAAACAGCTCTTCGAAGAGATTCAGCCCATCGAGTTTCGCGCGGACAAGTTCGACGTGAACACCTTGAGAGGAATGCCATTTACGTTGAGCCTGCGCTCGCTTCTCCAGTATCCAGTGAAGGGGGCGCTAGAATGGCGATTCCTCGAGCCTTTGCCTAAATGGATGGTCATTGATAACTCCCATGAAATCATCGTGGGCATGCCGACCGAGTTTCCCTCTTCCCCGATTCTGCTGACTCTGGTGGTGCGCGATGAAAACACTGCGGCCATCGCTCAGCTTCGGGTGCACGTGAAATGACGGGAGGAGAGGGCCCTCCGCATCTCTAAAGGCCCGAACGATTTTGTTCCGTATTGATCACTGTTACCCGGACGGCCGACTCGTTAAGAATCGTCCGTATGGAGGTAACTATGAATCGTTCGCTCTTCTCTCTCTTAACCGGACTTACTCTTTTGGCCTCGGCGAGCTCCCCGGCCGCTGTTCAAGCTTACAAAGTCTGCCAAACGGGCAATTTGCAGCCTACCGGCTTTGCGGCCAAAGGCGTGGGCCCATTCCGCATCGTCGTGCAGTTCGATAACACGGGCTATTTCGTGAACTTCAACGGGCTCTATGGCGCGAGAAACCCTCAGCCCATCAACGAAACGATCCGCGCGGTCCGTACCAACTCGACCGGCATCAATGGCGAATCGATCTTCAACCTAGATGGCCGTGGCGAAGCCGGTCGCGAAACGCTGGTATTCACACTCGCGCTCCCCGATACCGGCGCGAACGGCTTCGTGCGCCTAGACAACTACTCCAAGAGCAGCTGGAGCGGCCGCGTCGTCTGCCGTTAATCTTAAAAGGTAGCGCCCTACCTTTTAAGACGCTAGAAGGCTTCGTCGAAAACGACTGCTTCTTGCTTGGACGAGAAGCCCTTTTGGTACTCGGTGACCCGCTTTTCGAAGAAGTTCGTGAGCGGCTGCACGTCTTGGAGCACCATGAACGGGAACGGATTGCGAGAGAAGTACTGACGCTCGTAACCCATCTGCATGAGGCGCTGATCGGCGCAATATTGCAGATATTCCCGCATATTGGTGGCCGAAAGCCCGGTTATTCCGGAAGAGAGCGCGTCGTCGCAGAAGTGCATCTCGACCTGAATCGCTTCCTCGATCATGTTGACGACTTTGGTCTCGAGGTCTTTGTCGAAAAGATTCGCGTACTCTTCGCGGATGACGCCAATGGCGGCCATCGCCGCATTGATGTGCATGGTCTCGTCCCGGAAGACCCAGTTGGTCGCCGTGGCAAGTCCTGGCAAGAGGCCTTTGTTCCGCAAGAAGTAGACGTAAGCAAACGAGCCGAAGAAGAAGAGCCCTTCCACGCACGCCGCGAAACAAATCAGGTTCAAGATGAACTGACGTTTTTTATCGTCGGTATCGAGCTTGTCGAGCTTCTCGATGGAGTCCATATACTTGAAGCAGAAGTCGGCCTTCAGCTTCACGGACGGGATGGACTGATAGGCATCGAAGGCTTCGGTGCGCTCGGCCGGATCCGGCAGATAGTTGTCCACGAGCAGCAAGTACGTCTCTACGTGAAGCATCTCGTCGAAGAGCTGTTTGCCGAGAAACATGCGGTACTCGGGGCTATTCACATGTTTGTAAAAATTGAGAACGAGGTTGTGGGCAACGAGATTGTCGGCCGTCGCGAAAAACGCGACGAGACGCTTAATCATGTGCGCTTGTTTGGGCTCCAAGCGGTCACGGATGTGCTCGAGGTCCACGGAGAAGTCGAGTTCGTCCGTCGTCCAGATGTTTTTGATGGAGTCTTTGTAAAGCTGAAAGAACTGCGGATATTGCATCGGGCGCAGCGTGAGATTGAGCTCGTGAGACAGGATCATGACGGTTCTCCTCTAAAATCTTTTTACTGGCACGCTTCGCAGGTCTCGGGATTCTCGAGAGAGCACGCGATGACTTCTTCGACCGTGGTCGCCACCTGCTCGTCCGACGTTACCGTCGTCTTGCCAATGGAGGTCTTCGCCCGCGAGCGGAGATAGTAAGTCGTCTTGATTCCCTGCTTCCAGGCGTACATGTACATGGAAGAGAGCTTGCCGAGCGTCGCGTCCTGCAAGAACAGGTTCAAGGACTGCGACTGACAGATGAAGGTGGAGCGCGCGGCCGCCATCTCGATGAGGCTCTTCTGGGGAATTTCCCAAACGGTCTTATAGAGATCGCGGATATTCTGAGGAATCGTTTCGATATTCTGGACGGAGCCTTCCGCTTTAATGATGTCGTCCCGCATTTTAGGACTCCAGAGATTCAACGCCTTCAGATCGCGTACGAGATAGCGGTTGATCTGAAGGAACTCACCGCTCAAGGTCTCGCGCTTAAAAACGTTCGAAAGTTGCGGCTCGATGGCTTCGTAGCAGCCGACGATGGACGCGATAGTCGCCGTCGGCGCGATGGCGATGAGCAAGCTGTTCCGGATGCCGTTGTTCTTCACTTGCCAGGCCAAATCGTCCCAATCGTAATGAAGCTCGGGCATGACCGGCTGATGTTTCTTCGCGAGCTGAACCTGGAGATCGCCGTCCGCGTAGCGCGACTGCTTGAACGCGGGGAACGAGCCTTCGCGTTTCGCGATTTCCATGCTGGTCTTGATCGCGTGATAGTAAATTGTCTCCGAAATTCGGGCGGAAATTTTCTGCGCTTCCGGGGAATCGAAAGAAAGCTTCATGCGGAACAAGGCATCCTGAAGTCCCATGAGACCCAAGCCCACCGGGCGCCACTTGGAGTTGGAGCGCTTCGACTCCGTAATCGGGTAGTAGTTCACGTCGATGACGCGATCGAGGAACTTCGTCGCCGTGATGACTACGTCCGCGAGCTTGTCGAAATCGAAGGAGCGGTCTTCACGGACGAAGTTGCCCACGTTCACGCTACCCAAGTTACAAACCGCCACTTCGTCTTTGTTGGCGATTTCCAAAATTTCCGTGCAGAGGTTCGAGCTGCGGATGACGTTGCCCGATTCGGCGGTCTGGGCGGAGCGCAGGTTCGCTTTGTCTTTGAAGCAGATCCAGCCGTTACCGGTCTCGGCGAGGGTCTGCATCATGCGCGAGTAGAGCTTGCGCGCGGAAACCTTGCGCATCGCTTTGCCAGCCGCTTCGTATTCCTTGTAGGCGACTTCGAACTCCTCGCCGAACGTGGTGAGCAGTTTCGGAGCGTCGCTCGGAGAGAACAGGCTCCACTCTTCGTCGCCCTCGACCCGTCTCATGAAGAGATCGGAGATCCAAAGCGCGAGATTCAAATTGTGAGCGCGCCGCTCTTCGGCGCCCGTGTTGTTTCTGAGCTCGAGGAACGTCTCGATGTCGGCGTGCCAAGGCTCGAGATAAACGGCCGCGGCCCCTTTGCGCTTTCCGCCCTGGTTAACGGCGTGCACGGAAGAGTCGAACACCTTAAGGAAAGGAATGATGCCGTTGCTCAGCCCGTTCGTTCCTTTAATGAGAGCGCCCGAAGCGCGCACCGGCGTCCAATCGACGCCCAATCCGCCCGACCATTTAGAAAGCTGGGCGCAGTCAGTGACGTTCTTGTAGATGCCCTCGAGGCTGTCCTCGGAGATCGTCAAAAGATAGCAGCTGCTCATCTGCGGATGGCGCGTGCCCGAGTTAAAGAGCGTGGGCGTCGCCGGCATATAGAGGAATTGGCTGATGACGTTATAAAACTGAACGGCTTCCTCGACGTTCGTTGAGAGCCCTAACGCGACCCGCATGAACATCCATTGAGGACGCTCGACGAGCTTGCGCGACTGCGGGTGGCGGAGTAAATAGCGGTCGACCACCGTTTTCAAACCAAAGAACTCGAAGCCGTCATCGCGCTCGTGGCGGATGGCATACTCGATGGTCTGCATGTCGTCTTTGACGAGCTCTAAAATATTGTCGCTGAGAAGGCCCAGCTCGGTGACGCTGCGGATGTAATCGCGGAACGCCAGGTCACGGCCCACTTCTTTGTGGATGCTCTCCGAGAGCATGCGCGCGGCGACTTTGGAGTAGTTGGGCTCGTCGCCCATGAGCATCACCGCGGTCGCGATGGAAAGATCGTCGAGCTCTTGGGTGGTGCTGCCATCGTGAAGCCCGTTGATGGTGCGCTTAGCTACCTCGAGGGAAACGACGTTGGGGATGCCGCGGCAAGCGCGGTCGACAGCGTGGAGGATTTTTTCGATCTTAACTTCTTCCCTGGTGCCGTCACGTTTGATTACATGCATTGAAGTTTCGTCCCCAACCCGAGCTTTTTTGGGGTGAGAAGGCCCTTGGCTCCTAATCGGGAGCCTGCCTGCCTCACCCAGTTATGTCGTATTTTTGAAGTCGCCCTACCCCACGTGTAGTGCGAATTCCTGGCTTCTTTGGAAATTAAACAACCAAAAATTTTGTGTCAATTCGGAACCCATGACGCTTCGTGGTCGTTGAAAAAATAATTGTGTTGAATTCCTGATCATCCGCGCTGCGGGCCGTTCTTCGGCTATCCGACCATGGAGCCGCCGAGCTGCACGCCTCCCAGCACATGCAAATGCAGATGGAAAACACTCTGGCAGGCGTGAGCGCCGGTGTTGAACACCGTGCGGAATCCATTTTTCGTCAGCGAAAGTTTTTTCGCGACTTCGCCGGCGGCGAGAAGCACATGCTGAAAAATTTCGCCGTTTTCCGTCGATACATGGGCCACGTCGGTGACGTGCGTGCGCGGAACGATCAAGACGTGGACCGGCGCTTGCGGCGAAATATCGTGAAAGGCGACGACGTGCTCGTCCTCGTAAACTTTTTTGCTGGGAATTTTTCCTTCGATGATTTTACAGAAGAGACAGTCGCTCACTTTTGATTCCTCCCAAGGGGACCAGGAATTGAAACGGCCGCGCGGGAATACGGCAAGGGGTTTTCGGAATCGCCGAGGTGGGCTAAGTTGGCCCGATGCCGCTCCTCAGAGAAAACCTGGAAAAATGGCTGGGACAAGCGGGGCCTTTTGATGAGGCTCCGGTGTCCGGCCGCGCGGCGGCCGTGCTGGTCCCTATTGGATGGAACGCGGCGACTCATCGGGATGAGATTTTGCTGACCAAACGGACTCATCTCGTTCAGACCCATAAGGGTCAGGTCAGCTTTCCGGGCGGCATGTGGGAAACGGGCGACGTAGACCTCCGCGCTACCGCCCTGCGTGAAGCCCATGAAGAAGTTGGGCTTCCCGTCGCGGAAGTGGATGTGGTCGGCCGATTGCCCCTCGTTCTCGCCCGCGGCGCCCTTCCCATCGTTCCTTGGGTGGGCATCATACGGCTTCCCGTGCAGATGGCTTTGAACGAGGCCGAAGTCGCGGCCGCGCTTTGGCTTCCGTTGGACAGGCTCATGGAAGAAGGGCTGAAGCCGACCAACGTGCTCTTTGGCGCCACTCTGGTGGTCAGCATCGGGATCGAAGTCGAGGGAGAGATGGTGTGGGGAGCGACAGCCAAGATACTGGAGAGTTTGAGAGAGGTGTTGAAGCGGGGTTTACCCTAACCGGGAAAACCCCGCCCCCTTCCCCAAGGGTTTAAGAAAACCGTCTCTAAAACCAGCAAACGGCCTCAAATCAACCACCAACCAATGACTAGATGAGTTATACATCCGCGCGGTTGAGGTCCATCAATACGACACAAGGTGTTAACAACGGGCTACATCCGTCTTCAGAGCTGTTAACACTTAAAGATTTGAAAATTTAGGCTTTAAAGCCTTTTCCGGTGAAGAAAATTTCTTTGCTGTGCTTGCGAGTGGAATCAGGGCGAAGGAGGGAAACCTTCTCGAACGTCTCCCTCAGCATCTTGCGGTAGGTCTCGAAATCCTCACCCATGAAGAGCTTCGCCACGAAGTTGCCTCCGGGCTTCAAATGCTTCTTGGCGACGTCCAAGGCAAGGCTCGCGAGCTCGAAGGAAAGGGCGGTGTCCCGAGAAGCGATGCCGCTCGTTTTCGGAGCCATGTCGCTCAAGACCACGTCCGCCCGGTCGACCCCGAGCCACGCCGGGAAATCGACGGCGTTGATGTCGGCCTGAAGAAAGTTGAGACGCGGATGAGCGAACGTCAGGGGGCTCAAGTCCACGGCGAAGACTTTGGCTTTCGGGCAAACCTTCAAAACGTACTGACTCCAGGACCCGGGCGAGGCGCCGAGGTCGACCACCACTTGAGCGGAGCCCAGCACTTTTTCTTTGCGGTCGATCTCTTCTAACTTATAGACCGAGCGCGCGGCGAAGTTCTCTTCTCTGGCCTTTTTCGTGTAGGGATCGTCGTTCCACTTTTTCATTTCCAGATCCCCTTCAGGCTATGGCCTTCCATCGAAAGGTGGCAGAGAGAAAAATCGTAGCGGATCGGATCTTCGGGGCAGAGCTGACGAAGCCGCTTCGTCGCCGCTTCGACGACTTTCCAGCTCGCCTGTTTGCTCCGGGTCCATCGCAAGAGGCGCAACGTTTTTAAAAGGTGAGTGTCGACGGGAAGCGCGAGCTCCGCGGGCGTCAAAGCCTTCCAGACGCCGAGATCCACCGAGCCGTCCGATCGCACCATCCAGCGCAAGTACATGTTGAGCCGCTTGCAGGCGCTGCCGCGATCGGGGTGAGGCAAAAGATATTTCAGCTGCCGCGCCCGCCGCGATCGCAGCTCGTTCCACTTGGGCGGCAAGTCCTGGGACGTCAGCCGATCGATGAAGGAGCCGAGCATGGCCTTCATGTCGGGGCGAGTCTCGTCGAAGGGCGCGAGAAAAAACGCTTCGAGGCTTCCGTGAGATTGAAGCGCCGAGGAGAGCCAAAGCGCCAGCATCCGTAGCTCTTCTCCCGTGGTGAAGCGGTGGCGAAAGGCCGGCCAAAGGTCGAAGTCGCCGCCTTTGAGTAGCGTTGCCGCGGGAGATGGACCCAAAGGGGCGAGCGCCCGACGGCAGCTTGCCAAGATCGTCGTTACGTTTCCGTAAGAAAGTAGCGCCGTGAAGAGTCCCGCCACCTCCCGATCTCTCGGATCGGCATAAGGATGGACCAACGATACAGGGTCCTTGTCCCTAAACTGAGCCGAATGGAAGTCCGTGTAGGCGGACTCCAAAAGTGTGATGAGTGCTGTGGTCTTATCGGCCATGGGGTATGTGACTACCACGGCCCGGGCGGGAGATCATCCCGTGGAAGAGGGCGTCTTTTTCTTGCCGAGAGGGCGGGACGAGCTGGGCACTTCGAGCACGAACTTGTTCTGGGCCTCTAGCTGGCGGGCGATCTTCAACACTTGTTTGCGGGCGCCCATAATGAAGGCGCGCTCGAGGCTGACGTTCAAGAGCGACTCTTCGTCGACGAAGAGTTTCGTGCCCCGGTGACCCAAGTGGCGGAGGATATCCTTGCGGAACGGCTCGGGCATGCCCTGAAGGGCGTAGGCCAAGATCTTGGGAGAAACTTTGGACAAAATTTCCGCGAGGACGGCTTCGTCGAGCACGACGAGCTCCTCGAACAAGACTACCTTCTTCATGACGGTCGCTAGAAAATCGGAGTCCTCTTCTTCGACTTCCTTCAAGATCGCTTTCCGCTGACGGGGAGCGGATTGCTCGATCAAAGAGGCAAACTCGATGAGTCCCCGCATGGTTTTTTTGAAACGGGAAAGATTTGGCTTTCGCTTGAAAGACATTTGGTCCTCGCCCCGTCTAGCCGCCGGGGGCCTAAGTTGGATTGAGTTTCTGGGGTTGTTTAAGTCAGAAGGGCCGTTATAGATAATATTATCTTAAACGCAGGAAACCTCAATCATGCCGCAGTACATCCTCGCAATTGATCAGGGCACTACCGGAAGCACGGCGCTAATCATCGATAAGACGTTTCGCGTCTTAGGTAAGCATACTGTGGAGTTCCCTCAACATTTCCCTAAACCGAGCTGGGTTGAGCACGATTTGGAGGAGATCTGGGTTTCGGTGCGTGACGCCATAAACGGAGCGTTTTCCCAAGCCAAATGCACCCGCGGTTCCATCGCGGCTATCGGAATTACCAACCAGCGGGAAACGACCTGCCTTTGGCGGCGTGAGGGCGGGGCTCCCGCCGTAGGCCGCGCGATCGTCTGGCAAGATCGCCGTACGGCGGATGTTTGCGAGAAGCTAAAAAAAAGGGGGCTCGAAAAAGCCATCAATCGCAAAACGGGCTTACTTCTCGATCCGTATTTCAGCGCGACGAAGCTCCAATGGATGCTGAAAAACATCCCGGGAGCGATGGCGGACGCGAAAGCGGGAAAGCTCGCCTTCGGCACCATCGACAGCTACTTGCTCTATCGCATGACGGGCGCCCACGCGACCGACGTCTCCAACGCGAGCCGCACCCTCCTCATGGATCTAAAGACGCAAGAATGGGACGACGGTTTGCTGAAGCTCTTCGGCATTCCGAAAGCGTTGCTGCCCAAAATTATGGGCTCTTCCGTCGAATACGGAAAGACCCGCGGCTTTTTTGATTTTCCGAACGGCATTCCAGTCACCGGCATCTCGGGCGACCAGCAGTCGGCGCTCTTCGGTCAGGCGTGCTTTGTTAAAGGTTCGTCGAAATGCACGTACGGCACGGGCGCTTTCATTTTGGTAAATACCGGCGATAAACCCGTCTTCTCGAAGCATCGCCTTCTCACCACGGTCGCCTGGAAGTTCGGCAATAAGGTGACGTACGGTCTGGAAGGCAGCGCCTTCATTGCGGGTGCGGCGGTCCAGTGGCTGAGAGACGGTCTTGGCCTCATCGGCAAGTCTTCGGAAGTGGAAGCACTCGCGGCGTCCGTTCCCGACTCGGGCGGTGTCATCATGGTCCCGGCGCTTGCGGGCCTCGGCGCTCCTTACTGGTGGCCGAACGCGACGGGCATCATGACCGGCATTACTCGTGGCACTACGAAAGCGCATGTGGCGCGCGCTACATTAGAGGGCATGGCGTTTCAAGTGACCGAGTTACTCGAAGCCATGGGGAAAGACGTGGGCAAACGCCCCTCTCCTATTAAGGTAGACGGCGGCGCGTCCGCGAACGATCTCCTCATGCAGTTCCAAAGCGATTTGATGAATGTGAAAGTCGTGCGCTCGGAAATTCTGGAAACGACCGCTTTGGGTTGCGCCATTCAGGCGGGTCTCGCTATCGGCTATTGGGCGGACTTAGACGAAGTCGCGAAGCTCTGGCGCGCGGCCAAATCCTTCGAGCCCACGATGAAGGCGCCGCAGAGGAAGCTCGCCATGGATAAATGGCGGCGTGCTTTGAAAGCCGTTCAGATCTTATCCGCTAAATCCTGAATGTGATCGAGCCCAATGAGCTCGATGTTTTTCAGAGTCGAGAGCTCCTTCTTCACTTTAGAAGGAACGAACGCGCGCTGTAAGCCGATGCGGGTGGCTTCCTTGATCCGCTCCGCCGCCCGGGGAACGCTGCGGATTTCTCCGCCGAGACCGACTTCGCCGAAGAAAACCGCGGAAGGGTCGGCGGGCTTTCCCTGGTAACTCGAGATGAGCGCGCCGACGACGCCGAGATCGGCCGCCGGTTCGACGAGTCTCAAGCCGCCCGCGACGTTAACGTAAACGTCTTGGTCGAAGAGACGGAAGCCGCCGCGCTTTTCCAAGATGGCGCAAAGGAGCGAAACCCGGTTCGGATCGAGGCCGATGGCGGTTCGCCGGGGAATCGCAAGCGAAGTGGACGACGCCAGGGCTTGAATCTCGACTAAGAGTGGTCGCGTGCCTTCGAGGGTCGCTACGATTACCGAGCCCGCGATTTTCTGCGGACGCTCAGAGAGAAAAAGCTCGGAAGGATTGGAAACTTGTTTCATGCCGGCCGACACCATTTCGAAAACACCCACTTCATTCGTGGAGCCGAAGCGATTCTTGATAGAGCGCAAAAGGCGGAACGATTGAGAGTTGGTTCCTTCGAAATAGAGAACCACGTCCACCATGTGCTCGAGCACTTTCGGTCCCGCGATCGACCCTTCTTTCGTAACGTGACCCACTAAGAAGGTGGCGATGCTGCGATTTTTGGCGAGATGAATGATTTCGTTCGCGCACTCTCGAAGCTGTCCGACGCTTCCGGCTTGGGAGGCGAGCTCGCTGCTGTGCACCGTTTGAATGGAGTCGATGACGAGTAAGTCGGGCTTCAAGGTATCGACATGCTCGATGACCTTTTCGAGGATGGTTTCGGAAACGACGAGCAGCTCGTTTTGCTTCACGCCTAAGCGCGCCGCGCGCAACCCGATTTGCGAGGTGGATTCCTCGCCGCTCACGTACAAAATCTTCTTTCCCGATTTTGCGTACTGATCGGTCACTTGGAGAAGCAACGTGGACTTACCCACGCCAGGCTCGCCACCAAGAAGGACCACGCTGCCCGGGACCAAACCACCGCCGAGCACGTTGTCCCATTCACTCAAGTCCGTGCCGTAGCGCCGGTACTCTTGGGTCGCGAGCTGAGAAATCGGCAGGGGCCGCGAGGCGCCTTCGGCTCCGGGCGCGGAGGCGCCAGACTTCTTCGCCGCCGCCCTTTCCTCGACGACGCTATTCCAAGCGCCGCATTCCTGGCAGCGTCCCATCCATTTCGAGTACTGCTGGCCGCATTGCTGGCAGGCAAAAACCCATTTCTCTTTCATCCCTCCAACGTGGGCGAACGCCGACTGGGCGTCAAGCAGAGTGGGAAGCGCGCGTAATCCCTAAAATTATCTCGAGAGAATTTGCGCGGTTCTGGGCTGCCGGTCCGGCGTCTTCTCAATTACGAACTGCCTCCCGGGCCGGCCACCGACCCGATCTAGGTGGATTGAAAAAAAGGTTCGGTCTGCTACACTAAAAGTAAGTCGAGACTTTCCACGTCTCGAACCTCCAACAGACCCAATAAAAATCACCTAAACCTTAAAGAGCAGCACCAGACCGGGGCCTTGGCACGTGGCGCATTCTT
>JAYUGC010000034.1:0-39120 GCA_043767805.1 Pseudomonadota bacterium
CCCTTTCGCCCTGCGTGAATTGAAATCCTCTTAAAGCCCATTGTAGAAGCGCATCTCGAAACTGAGAGGCTTCGACAAAAAGTAGCTTAGACAATCACCTTGATAAAAATGGTCTGTCCTAGACTAAGGCTGAGAATCGGCCTTACTCCAAACCTCTCTCTCCAAGGTTTCAACTCTCAGTCGAGACCTTAGAACCGCCTTCATTGCGGTGGTATTTCTGATGGGCCAAATACACTCACACTCTCCATCGGCTTCGATGAAGGCCATCATCTTTTTTCTAGCCTGAAGTTTTGTCATGCCGGGAATTTCCCTCAAGGTGCTCACGCTATCGAGCAGAATGACTACAGTGGAACTTGAAAGACTCACTCGATAAAGCCCCCATTGATTTCCTGTCAACCACTTCAGATCGTTGTCTATCTCGGGGGAATACTCCCCCTCTTTAAGCCGCAGAACTTCTAATAATGTTGGATAACCAACATACCGATCACCGAGATCATGCGAGCGCTCATCCGATTTAAGTCGCTTAAGAATTTCCAGGAGTGCGGGAAATCCGATCGAAAATAATTGTTCAGTCACCTTGAATTTAAGAAGCTCTGGATGAAAGGGCTTTAGCACATAGTCGCTAACTCCCAAACGAACCGCTTCGCTGACTGTTTTCGGATCTCCCGCAGAACTTACGGCGATTACAGGAGCTCGTTTGCTTGGCTCAAGTTCTTTGAGGCGCTGAAGAAACTCTATGCCGCACATCTTCGGCATATTCATATCGAGAAGAATGAGTTCAATAGGTTCCGTTTCTAATATTTCCAAAGCTTCTTTTCCATCCGCAGCGCCCCTCACCTTAAAGCCTTCTTCCTGGAGAAGGGTTTTGATGAAGTGCTGCACTTGGGCATCGTCATCTATGACAAGGACGGTATGCGTATCCCGCTCTTCGGCCCCAGCCACCTCTGGTAACTTTGCCTGTGTTTCCTGAAGGTTTTTCATACGTCCTACCTCTTGATTCTCAGCTTAGGCCGCCCCTGTTAAGAGTTTGTTAGGCGGGGATTTAGAACGACAAACTATCGAAACCAAAAAGATTATCGCCAACGAGAAAAAATGTATGGATTCCCTTTCCGATAATACGGGCTTAATAAGCCACGTTCATCCGTATTCCCTCGGTTTTCTCTCAAGCCGTTTAACGGCGATACTCTGGATAAGTATTCGACGCCTTTTCCCCTTAGCCCAGCCTAATAGGCATGGCCCCCGCTTTGCTAATTTGAGAGCCGATGCGGACTCGACTCGGACTTCTCGTTGCGTTGGCTCTCCCCCTCACCGTTTCCCTCTCCGGAGTGGCGAAGGCGGCACTTCCGGAGTGTGACTCCGCCAACCTCTCTCAAGAGGCGAAGTGGAAAACTAAGGTCGAGCCGTACTTTGAGAAAGGGGAGAAGCGTTCCTTTCTCGGGTCGTCCAAGCAGGTTATCGTGACCCGGCACTTCCCGCTCGAAGAAAGCGAAAAGACCCTGGTAATTTATCCCGGTTACGCCGAGACCTCGCAGAAATACAAAGAACTGATCCTCGATTTCCGCTGCCGCGGTTACTCAGTGCACATCTTGAGTCTCCCCGGAATGGGCGAGTCGGGCCGACTGAAGTCCGCGGCGAGCCACCAGGTCGTTCACGTCGAGAATTTTTCCGAGTACGTCCTGGACGCCGAGACGTTTTCCAAAGACGTAAAGAGTAAAACAAAAAATCCGGTTTACCTTTTCACGCATTCCACGGGCGGATTAGTCGCCGCCGAAGTCATGGCAAGGAACCCGAGCCTCTTTAAAGCCGCCGTTCTTTCCGCACCCCTCTTCGAGCTAAACACCGGCAGCAAGTCCAAAATAGTCGTCGGAGCGGTCACCAATAACTACACTTTCTTCGGGTACGGCGGGAGCTACGCTATGGGCTATTCCGATTTCGATCCCAACAAGGCTAAGTTCAGCGAGAACATCGGCACCCAGAGCAGGTACCGCTGGGAACGTTACCTCGAGTTTTTGAAGTCCGATCCGTCTCTCTGGATGGGCGGCCCGAGCAACCGCTGGATACACGTCATCTTGAAGGAAACGAAACCCGCCAACCTCAGAAAACTAGGCCGCGAAGTCCGTACGCCGACACTCGTCTTCCAAGCCGGCAGCGACAGCTACGTGAGCCCCGGCGGCCAGAAGCTCTTCTGCGAGAGCTCCGCCAACTGCAAACTGCGGATTTTTCCCGGCTCCTATCACGAAATCTATCGGGAGAACGACGTCATCCGCACGCCCGCCCTAAACGAAGCGGACGCGTGGTTTTCAAAGAACCGATGAATGGGATTATTTAGAAGCGCGCTTCTCCCAGGCCTCGATAATCGCGTCCGCGCCGTCGGAGCCCTCGAGTGTTTCCAGCGAACGCAGGCCCGTGGGGGACGTGATGTTGATTTCAGACACCTTGGGCCCGATGAAATCCGCACCCGCGAGCTCGATGCCGGAGGCCTTCAAGAACTTGCCCACTTTATCAGCGAGCTTCGACTCTTCCGCCGTCAAAGGCCGCGCGTGAGCCGTGCCCCCTTGGGCGAGATTCGAAATGAAGCCGCCCTTCGCGGGCATGCGCACGAAATGACCGAGCACTTTGCCGTCCAGAAACAACACGCGGCGATCCCCGACACTCGTCACTTCCTCCCGGAAAGGCTGAATGAAGCTATCGAACTCGGACGAAGCGCTTTGCTTGAAAGCGGAAAGGCTTTGCAGCCCCACATCCCGGCCGCCGTAACCCAGAAAAGGCTTCGTCACGACCTGATCGACCTTTTCTCTGTCGAAATAGGCCATCGACTCGGGCCGCGCGCCAATGAAAGTCGGAATGAGATCGCCCGCGTCGAAAAAGCCTTGAGCGAGCCCTTCCAGCGGCAATAACTTTTCGTGATACCGCAAAAGGAGCGAGGCCCGGTTGAACTGCACGACCCGCCCTTCTTCGAGAGATAGGAGCCAGCACAAGCGAACGTAGCTTTGATCGAACGGCGGATCCTTGCGGATGAATACCCCTTGCAGATCCCGTACCCGCAGCGTGCCCGCTTTCACGGACGTGGGCATGTCGCCCGCCGCCGACAAACGCAAAACGTTCACCAGGCAGCTGTCCAACGCGTAAGTCACATCCCGGTCGGTCGCCCAAAAAACTTCGTGGCCTCGTCTTAGCGCCGCCCGGGCCATGGTGAGCGTGCTATCTCCGGCGGGATTTAAGTTAGCCAGAGGATCGGCCAAAAAAAGAAGTTTCACTGGGCGAGCGCTCCACCCGCATCCCGCGGATCAAAGACCGCGGTGAGGGTTCCATTGGGATTTTTGCCGACGGCGTCGATGCGAGGGTTCCAGGCCGGCATTTTCAAGTCGTGCTTGCGCTCTTTGAGCCAGACAATGGTCTTTTCCGAGTAGCCGAGCTCGAGATCGAGTTGATCGGGTACCCATTGCTGGTGCATGCGAGGCGCGAAGAGCGCTTTCTTCAAGTCTCCCGGATACACCGCGAGGTAGTTGAGCGTGACCTGAAACACGCCCGACAAAATCCGCGAGCCACCCGCGCCGCCGATCGAAAGGATAGGCGTTCCTTTTTCCAGGACGATGGTGGGGCTCATGCTGGAGACCGGCCGCTTACCGGCGGCAATGGAGTTCGCTTCGCCACCCGTGAGGCCATAAAGATTTTGCTCGCCGGGCTTGATGCTGAAGTCATCCATCTCGTTATTTAAGACGATGCCCGTGCGCGGAACGATGATACCCGCGCCAAAACTGCCATTGATGGTAATGGTGGAAGACACCGCGTTCCCCGCCGAGTCGAGGACACTCAAGTGCGTCGTGCCGTGATCTTCGGTCGCGATGGCCTCGGGCGCGATATCTTTCGAAGGCGTGTTGCGGCCCAAATCGAGTCGCCTCCGGATTTGCTTCGTATAATCGTCGGACATGAGCCGATCCTGCGGCACTTTGTAAAAGTCCGGATCGCCGATGTGAAGGGAGCGATCGGCGTAGCCCCGCTTCATCACTTCGGAGAGCAGATGCACGTACGCGCCCGGGGTTTGGCTGAGCTTCGTCAGATCGAAGCCGTCCAGCACCTTCATCATCTGCGCTTCGAGAACGCCGCCCGCGCTCGGAGGAGGCGCGCCGAGAAAGGTATAACCTTTCCATTGCCAAGCAATCGGCTGGCGGTAACGGACTTCGTAGTGCGCCAAATCCTGGGCGGTCAGGATGCCGCCGTACTGTTTCATCGCATTGGCGATGCGCTCGGCCGTCGCTCCCGTATAAAACTCGGCTTTACCTCGAACCGCGATAGCCTCGATGGTATCGCCGAGATCTTTTTGCACGAGTTTATCGCCGAGACCCAGGAGCTTATTGTTCCTGAAAAAGATCCGGCGCGTATAAGACGCGGCTTTGAACTCGGCCTCGCGCTCTTTAATCGCCTTGGTCAAAGAGGCATAAAGCGGAAAACCATCGCGCGCGAACTTCGCGGCGGGCATCAGGCAATCTTTCCAGGGGAGCTTGCCCCATTTCTGATGCGCTTCGAAAAGCCCAGCGACGAAACCAGGGACGGCGACAGCGAGCGGCCCATCTTGGCTAGCGCCGGCCACCACTTTTCCGTCGGGGCCGAGGTACATGTCCCGCTTCGCGCCGTGAGGCGCCGTTTCGCGAAAATCCAGAAAGGCAGTCACTTCGGGGCTCGCGAGCTTCACCAAAAGAAAACCTCCGCCCCCGAGCCCCGCTGATTGCGGTCGCTCCACCGCGAGCCCGAAGGCGGTAGCCACCGCGACGTCAATGGCGTTACCGCCTTTGGAAGCGACCTCCATCCCGATGGCGGTGGCGCGCTCTCCTCCCGACGATATCCCGATCTTTTGCCCCTGAGCCGCGCAGCAGGCATTAGTCCGTTGGTACGCGCCGAAATCCAGATGCGCTTCGGAGTAAGCGGGCCCTTCCTCGGGTGCATTCGGCACCGAGCTGCATCCGATCACGAGAACGAGACAAAGGAGAGACCAGGAGATTTTGAACATGAGCGAAGAGTAACGTCCCGCGCCACTCCCTGGCAACTAGACCGGGATTGATCTACTCTTAGGACATGCGAGCCGCCGTCGTCCAATTCACTTCTGGTCCGGATCTAGACGCGAACTTAAAGCGCATGGAAGCACATCTCACCGATGCAGTGAAAGCAGGCGCGAAGCTCGTCGTCTTCCCCGAGCATGTTTGTCTCTATTCCGAGCGCAAAATCTGGCTCGACGCCATTCTCCGCTTTCAGGAATTATTGGGCCGCTATTCCCAGTGGGCGAAAGCCCATGGCGTCTTTCTCATTCCGGGAAGCTTGCGCGAGCCGGTCAAGGGGCAACCCCAGCGCTTTTACAACACGCTTCCGGTCTTCGGCCCGAACGGCGCCGAGATCGCCCGGTATCGTAAGATTTTTCTCTTCCAAGCCCGCTTGCCAGACCGCGTCTATAAAGAGGCGGACGATTGCGAGGCCGGAAACGAAGTGGTAGTCGCTCCTTTAGAAGGGCACAAGGTGGGGTTGTCGATTTGCTACGACCTGCGCTTCCCCGAGCTCTTCCGGGCACTCAAAAAACGGGGAGCCTCGATCGTCGTTCTGCCGTCGGCATTCACGGTCCCGACGGGAGAGGCCCACTGGGACACGCTCACTCGCGCCCGCGCGATCGAAAACCAGGTGTTTCTTCTCGCTCCCGGACAAGTTGGTGTGCTCGGCAACGGTGCCGCCACTTACGGCCACTCCCGCATTCTCTCCCCCTGGGGAGAGACCCTCGCGGAAGTCACCGGAGGGGAAGGCATCGCCGTCGCCGATCTGAACCCGGAGTTGCTGGATTCCGCCCGTTCTAAAGTGGACGCTTGGGCCAGCCGGCAAGACGGCCTCTTCCCGATTGCCTGACCTCATTCCATCGGGCAACATTTCGGCATGTTAAATACGATCCTTTGGACGCTTTGCTTTCTCGCCGGTATCGGCTTCTTCGCCTATCAGCTCTATGGACGATTCGGCGTCCTATTGAAGATGCGGCGCCAGGATGGCCGCGATTACTCGACAAAGCATTTGGGACTCCGGATCAAGAACACCCTCGTTTACGCCTTCGCGCAGAAGAAGTTTTTCTCGAGCGATCAGCCCGCCGGCATCATGCACATGATCATCTTCTGGGGCTTTTTGGTACTCGGCGTGCAAGTCACGACGATGTTCCTGCGCGGCTGGTTCCCCACGTTTGTGGTGCCCGGCTTCTCCGCCGATTTTTTGGGCAAACCCTA
Organism: Pseudomonadota bacterium; assembly: GCA_043767805.1. Classification (GTDB taxonomy): domain Bacteria; phylum Bdellovibrionota; class FAC87; order UBA2466; family UBA2466; genus CAZZHG01. The sequence continues at coordinate 6,252 of JAYUGC010000034.1, forward strand.
CGCGGCCATCAAGGATTTCTTTCAGATAGCCGTCTTCTTCGGCATTCTCATCGCGCTCTACCGCTGGATCATCCAAAAGCCCAAGCGGCTCATGGGATTTCTTCCGGCCGAAGCGCGCCTTCACTCGCAAAAGCACGGGGAAGCCGTTCTCATTCTTCTGTTTATCGCCACGATCATGTGGTCGGGCTTCTTCTATGATGCCGGCCGCATCGTTCTCGGCGCGGCGGACCCCGAAGTCATGCGCGAAGCCGCGTGGCAGCCCATTTCCCTTTGGCTCTCCGGCTTCTTGAGCCCGGAGCACGCTGGACTCGTGACGGATGCCGCCTGGTGGGTCCACAACCTCGTCATTCTCTCTTTCTTGAATTTGCTCCCGCGCTCCAAGCACTTTCACATCATCACTTCGATCCCGAACGTGTTTCTCACCAAGATCGAGCCGAAGGGCCGGCTCGCGAAGACCGATTTCACCGCCGAGAACCCGCGCTTCGGAACGTCGGTATTACCGCAGTTTTCCTGGAAGCAAGCGCTCGACATGTACAGCTGCACCGAGTGCGGCCGCTGCTCTTCCTTCTGTCCCGCGACCGCGACCGGCAAGCCGCTCGCGCCCCGGCAGATGCTGCTCGATATTCGAGATTATCTCTACGCCAATCAGGAAAAAGTCTTAAAGAGCACGGGTACCGACGGCTTCGAAATGGTAGTCGGCGAAGGCCGGCCCGTGAGCGATGCCGTCATCTGGTCTTGCGTCAACTGCCGCGCGTGCGAGGAAGCTTGCCCGGTCAACATCGAGTACGTCGATAAAATCCATGAAATGCGCCAGCATCTCGTTCAGGAAGCCTCTCGCTTCCCCGAAGAACTGAACCGCACTTTCAAAGGACTCGAAACGCAATCGAACCCGTGGGGCATCAGCTCGGACGAACGGGCTAGCTGGGCCGAGGGGCTCGACGTGCCCCTCATTACTCAGAAACCGGACGCCGAGTACCTTTATTACGTAGGCTGTGGCGGCTCTTTCGATTCGAATAACCGCAAAGCGACCCAAGCCTTCGTGAAAATCTTGAAAGCCGCCAACGTTTCCTTCGCCATCCTCGGTAAAGCCGAGCTCTGTAACGGCGAGACGGCCCGGCGCCTCGGCAATGAGTACCTCTACCAAACCATGGCGGAGCAGCTCGCGGGCGTGATCAACGGCTACAACATCAAAAAGATTCTCGTGAACTGTCCTCACTGCTTCAACACGCTCAAAAATGAGTATCCGGAGTTCGGCGGAAACTGGGAGGTGGAGAGCGCCGCCGTTTTCGTGAACCGGCTGAAAGAGCAAGGAAAGCTCAACGTCACGGGCGAGCTCAATAAGAACGTCGTCTACCATGACTCTTGCAACTATGGCCGCTTCAACGACATCTACGAAGAGCCGCGTGCGCTGATCAACGCCGTGCCGGGCACGAAGCTCACCGAGATGACCTTGAACAAGAAGCAGGGAACCTGTTGCGGCGCCGGCGGCGGCCGCATGTGGATGGAAGAGCCCGCGGACCAGCGCGTGAACGTCATGCGCACCGATCAAGCGCTCGAGAAGAGTCCGCAAATCATCGCCACCTCGTGCCCCTATTGCCGCATCATGATGGGCAGCGGAATCAACGAAAAGGGCAAGGCGGAGGAAGTGGCCGTCATGGACGTCATGGAAATCGTGGCAAACAGCCTCGCGCCTACTCCCGCTTGAGGCCTCTCAGGGCCGTTTCGAGTTTCGAGAAAGCCCAAGGGCGGAAGGCCAAGAGAATGGCCATATCCGCGGCCTGGCCTTTTGGTAGCTCGCGATCCATTTCGTTTAGCTCGTCGTACTCTAAGATTAGCTTCATTACTTTTTTACCTAGTTGATTTGGTATTGATTTGCGAGTCCTTTCCCCTCTAATTGAGACTGACTTTATGGAGGTTCTCATGCGTCGTTCTTTCGCTCTGCTCGCTCTATGTCTTTGGCAGATTCCCGGTCTCGCGGTGACCCCGCTCGCGACCGAGACCATCGCCCCGACGGAGGCCGCTGACACCGCGAAGGTCGTCGCGACACTCACCAAGCAAGTGGAAGACGCCGCGAAAGCCGCTGGAACGGCTCACAGAGACGCTCACGCGAAGGCCCACGGCTGCGTGCACGCCGTCTTCAAAGTGCAGGACACCCTCCCCGCCTGGCTCCGCCACGGAGCTTTCAAAGAAGGCGCCGAGTACCAGAGCTGGATTCGTTTTTCGAACGGCTCCCAGCAGAAAGATTCGACTGGCGACGCGCGCGGTTTAGCCCTCAAATTGACCGGGGTCACGGGTGACAAGCTCGAGACGGAAGAGAAATTAACCCAGGATTTCCTCTTTATTAACCACCCCCGTTTCTTCGTCCGCAGCGCCGCGGACTACGTTGATTTCACGGCGGCCGTGGCGAGGGGCAATCCCATCCCCTTCTTCTTCCCGGGCATCAACCCCGCGAAGTGGCACCTCACGGAGCTCGGTATCGCGCGGGCGATTCAGACGAAGCGGGTCGATAACCCGCTGGCGACGACCTACTTCTCGTCCACGCCCTATCTTTTGGGCGAAGGCCAGGCCGTGAAGCACTCCATCGTGCCGGTCAGCCCCGTTCCGGCTTTGACCGTGAACCGCAAATCGGACGATTTCTTGCGCGAATCGATGACCACGCATCTTTCTCTGCAGGGCGTGACGTTCGAGTTCCTCGTACAAAAACAGACGGACGGGGACAAGATGCCGATCGAGGATTCCACCGTGGAGTGGCAGACGAAGGGCAACGAGTACGTGAAAGTCGCGACCATCGAAGTGCCCAAGCAGGAGTTCAATTCCGAAGCACAGAGAACGTTTTGTGAGAACCTTTCCATGAACCCGTGGCATTCGCTTTCGGATCATCGCCCGCTCGGCAACATCAACCGCATGCGCCGCGCGGTCTATAAAACCATCTCCGAAGTCCGGCACCGCTTAAACCACGAGCCGCACAACGAGCCCACAGGCAAAGAGCGCTTCAACTAAGCCGTCAAGCGTCTAAAAAGTGTCCACACTTAGACGCTTGGCTAAAAGTATCCAGACACCTTTATGGGGTTTCGGGATCGTAGCGGAGGAGCTGGGAGGCTTTGCCGGGACCTGAGGAGAAACCTTCGGCGGGTTTCATCTGCAGAGCCTCGTAAGCTCGGCGCGTGACGAAGTAAGTCGGGTTGCGGGTGCGAAGCGCTTCCTGATCGGTGCGGTACTTCTCGTCGATTTTTAAATCGGATTTCATTTCCACCACGACCACGCCTTTTTGGCGGCGGCGGCCGTCCGGGTATTTGACCGTCGCGGGAAGGGCCGACGCCTGATAAGGCGACACGGTAGGATCGACCCCTTCCCTGAGCTCCACCGCGCGATCAAAAGTCAGCTGCACCTTATGACTCTGAAAAGGCTGCCCCTGGCTGAGCGTCGTCAGGACGTAGGCCTGACGCTGGTACTCGATATTGTAGCAAGTCATCGGCTCGCCCATTTCGAGGCTCTTCTCGTGAAACCGGCCGATGGTGGAGAGCACTTCGGCAATGACCTCGGCGGGAACGCCCGGGTTATCGGCCTCAAGCTTCTCCTGTATCGACGCGAGCTCTTTGTTAAAAGTCGCGAGATCCTTGAATAGCTTTTTCAGGTACCCCTTCTGTAGTCGCAAGATAGGCTTAACGACGACGCCTTCCCGATCGGTCTTGGCTTTTACCTCGAGACTGACGTAATTGCCGGAGTTAGAAGTAAACCGATCCTTCGTTCCCTTTTCTCGCTCGCCGTACTCTCGAACGCGGATGCGGGCGTTCAACACCTCCTGCACCTTGCGCGAGAACATATAGTTCGTCGAGGTAACCAGAGCTCGCGATCGATCCGAAGGCCTATCGCGAAGCTCCAAGGTCTCACCGGAACCGAGGTTCGCGCGCACGGATCGCAGAAAAGCATCCGCTTGGCCGGGAGTGCTCGTGGCCTTTTCCTCCACGCGCAAGCTCGTGTGAAATCCCCGTCCGAGTCCCATGGCGAGGCGAAGCCCGTCGGAGATGCTCAGGTCAGCAAGCAGCCCGAACTCTTCACAACGTTTTGCCGCCTGCGAAGGCAGCGCGAAGAGCCAAGCTATTAACAATAGAGCGGGAAATCGCACTCTATTTCTTCGGAGCAAAAGCTTCCCGGCCTTGAGAAGCCCAATTCACTGCAGCCGAGCAGGGTAACGCATCACATAACGAGCGCCGAAACTCTCGTTATGATGCAGGTAACTTCGCTCCTACGGATTCGTGAGCTCGAAGCCCATATTCATCCATCCCGTCGCGCTCTTGAACTCGCGCAACTTGAAGCGGCGCAGCTTTTCCCAGCCGCTGCCTTTGGGGAGCGTCAAGCCGCCGAACTCGAAGAGCTCGGGGAAGAAAGCGTTCACCTTGCGGGTCAGCATCTTCGCGAGCTTCTCGTCCACCGGAGTGAGCTCCGCCGAATCGAGATAGCGGAAGGTCACCTCACCCAAGCGGCGCAGGCGCGCCTGGTTGCGCTCGACGTTGATTTCCGGCGAGTAATTCACGCCCACTTCGAAAGGACGCTCGTTGCTCAATTCGGTGCCCTTCCAAACTTCGCCAATGCTCGTTCCGTAAAAACGGAAAAGAAGCGTGTTGCCGACGTAGTCAGTGGTCATCGGACGATACTCGTCCACCCAGAAGTACCAGTGAGGCGCGTTGTCGTGCACGCGCAGCTCGGTGGGCTCTTCGGTGGTGAGGAGTTTGTGAATGTCGTAGAGCGCCTGATCCCACTCCTGTTTTCCGCCCATGTAGGGAGCCAGGTAGTTGCTCGCAAACGATTCGTGCACGGCAAACGCGAGATCGTGCTTTCCAGTCAGCGGCGGAGGCTCGCTGTTCGCGGCGAGCTGAAAGGCGTTCTGCTCGGTAATCGACATCGCAAGCGCACCGGGAGTACTCGAGAACCCAACGTGTTTCGGATAGGCCGCCTCGAAACGCAGCATCTGCTTCGCGGGCTCGAGGTAGGTGTTACTCGCCGCGCGGATCTTTTCGTTCAGCTGACCCGCGAACTGATTCCGGAGGCTCGACGCCGCCAGCTGCGAAGCCTCCCAAGCCGCGTCTCCCTGCCGTCTCTCGGCGACACGCCACGCGAGCCAGTTCACGATACGAGAAGGGGCATACACGTCCAAAAGTTGCGTGCCCATGGCAGCCCAGCCAGTGGCCGACGCCACCCGGATCCCCGTCTCTTCCAAAGCAAGCTGCGCGACCGCGCGGGCCATGCCCGAAGAGGAAGATACGATATGAACGTTTCCCTTATCCCCATCGTTGCGCGGGCTGTGAATGGTCGCATCCAAAGTCACTTCGACGATTCCCGTTCCGGCCATCCAGGAGTTGGCGGGCGCGACGGAAATTTTCCCGTCCGTGTACACCGTACCCGAAGTATTGACCCCTTGAATGGTGTTAGTCGAGAACTGCTCGTTATGAATCTCCATGCCCTCCAGGCCCATGGCGATCGTGCGTGCCGAGACGCTGAACCGAGCATTAGGCTGGGCATACGCGGAGAGAAGCGATTGCGACGATACGGAATCGCCACACGCCAGGGACAGCCAACCCGACGCTTTGCCTTTTTCGAGCGCTTCGCCTTGACTGGCGGGCTTCGTGGAAAGCGATTGTCTCCAGCCGTCGCAAGCGCCGCGCCGATCGGGCAAGGCCTCGATCTCGGCTTGCTTGATGAACGCGCGCAAAGCCTGCTGCGTGATCAGGAAGTTCTGATTCTCGAGGCCGACTTTGTTCTTTCGCCAGCGATTGAGAATGAGCTTCAGCTCCGCGACGGAAGGCCTGGGTTTAGCGATTTCCGTGGTGAGATCGTCCCAGCGCAAGAACTTTTTCCAGCCGGCCTCCTGTTCGGTGCCGCTCGCGCGCAGCCAGTTCTCGGTAAAAGCCAGGGTGGACCGCAGATGAGAGCTGTCCGCGGCGAACACAGTCACGGGGACGAGTAATAACCAAAAATAGAGGGTTTTCACGGCAAGGCCTCCAAACAGGAAAATTGGCGTCCGTTCTTATTGTCGTTGGCGTCGATGGAGAACTTCACGCGGGTGTTCAGCATCTCATCTTCCGTCTGAATTCCCCATTCCTTCGGGATCGAAGGGTCTTTCGCCCAGCGGTTGAAGCGCGAGTTATCCCAGATGCCCGTCATCAAAATGACCTGGCCCGCGGGAACCTTGAGCGGCGTATCCAAATCGAAGGAACGTTGCCAGCCGAAGTCCCAGGTCGGCACGCCGGCCAAAAACTCCTTCACGGAAGGCATCTCCGGCGCGTCCGCGGGAGCCGGCGTCACCCATTCGAGCTTCCACTGCTTTCCAATCTGGTGCATGTGCGCGCGCAGTGAGTAGAGTGTCACGTCTTTGCGGAACCAGATTTCTTTTTGGCCGATGGAGTGGCCGTCGAAAGGAGCCACCCAAAGCTTCGAGCGCGAGTAGCGGAAAGCCTGATTACAAAGCTCGGTTTTCGGCGCCTGGTTCTTCTCGGTGAAGATGAGGGCCGCGCGGCTTTGGTCTTTCTCCGCTTTTCCGGTCGTCGTGTAGTGCATCTCGAGCACGAGATCGTGGTGCTTCGGAATGCGCATGGCCTGACCCGCAGGAAAGATGCGGGCGTTATCGTCGTCATCTCCGGGCACGAAGCCCGCGAGCATCACGGGCTTGTCTCCCGTAAAGCCGTACACTTTGAGCATACCGCCCGTACCCGAATAATCTTCGTTATCGGAAGGAACGATGTGAAGCTCGGAATGGTGGACCACCGAAGTGTTGCCGGGCTGAATCTCGACGGCTTGAATCCATTTATCGACGGGATAATCGAGCTTCAACTTGAAAAACTGATAATCGAGCACGCCGGTCGCGGGTAGCACGAAGGGTTTCGTCATCGGCAAAACGACGTCGGGCTTGCCGATGCGCCATTCAGGATCTTTCCACACGATGGGCTTCGGGCCTTTCGCGGGATCGCCTTCGCGAGCGCCGCCGCGGGCCCAAGCATCGATGGTCTTCACTTCGTCGGCGGTGAGACGCCGATTGTTGCTGAGCTTACCGAACTTGTGACCAAGCACCGTATAGGAAGGCGGCATACGGCCATCCACCACCACTTCTCGGATGGTGTCGGCATGCATGGATACGTCGTCGTAAGTCATGAACACGTCGAACACCGCTCCCGGACCGCCCGGACGGTGACAGGCCTGGCACTTTTTCTGAATGATGGGCGCGACGTCTTCGTAATAGGTTCTGACTTCCGGTTTCTCGTCCGGATCGTACATTTCAATATTGCAGCCGGAGGCCACGGTGGCATTCCGGGTAACCGTCTTACCGGCCAGGATTTCCGTCAGCGCGTCTTTCAAGAATGTGTTTCTCGGAGCCGCGAGCCGGCTCGAGACGGTGAACTGATCGTCGATGGCGCCTTGATAAATCGTCTTAAGATCGCGATCGAGGACGACGGTCTCGGTGAGAGTCGTCGCGCCTACAAGCTTCGCGAGCAGGCTCTCTTGATCGACCAAGACGCGAAAGGGAACGTCGTAGCGAAGGGCATGTTCAGCCATCGAGAACGCGGTAGCGCTCTTATCCGAGTAGATGCCGAGAAAGACTATGCCTTTCGCTTCGAACTCGCTCTTTAGCTTGGTCAGAGTCGGAACGTATTGTTTGAAGAGAGGGCAATGCACGCTCGCGAACACCAGCACCACGGCCTTCGTCTTCGCATCGACGAACTCCTTCAGCCGGTACTCGTTATAGTTCGTTCCTTTGAGCAGCGGTTCTCCCCCGAAAGCCACCGTCGCTAGAATAGAAAACGCCAACCACAAACGTTTCATGGCACCCCTCCTGTACTGTCCCGTTTCTGAGTCGGGACGCAGAGTGCCAATTTTGGGCAACACGATCAACCCTGCGCAACCGCGAGTGTTGCCGAAGTGTTGCCAACTGGCTCAACGTTGCACTTTGTGGCCCACCCGAAGATGGGCCACCAAAGCGCTTCTTGGATGGAGTCTAATGAGTGGCGGCGGACTCGGCGTGCGCCTGAAAAAGAGCTTCCCCCGGTCCAAAGAGCACCGAGAGGTCTCCCGCGAGCTGCTCTTGTTTTCTCCGAAGCGTTTCATGGCTCTCTCCCCCAAATCCTACGCCGGCCGGTCCCGCTATTAGCCGGGACCGGCCGTTTTTTACTGACGAGTCACCCTATGAAATTAGTATTCTCGTATTCTTCTAGGCAGCAGCCGAGGCTTTTACTCCCCTTCGTTAAGACTAGTAATTTAAAACATTTAGGTGGCCTAATGTTGTGACTTCGGGATCAAGCCTGCTCCCGCCGAATCAAGCGTCGCGGTGAAAAGACCGAAAAGACAGCGAGGGTCCTCACCTCACTCTATGAAATCCGGCGCCGGCTCATTCCCTTTCCTTTCTCAGCTCTCGAAACGCGAGGTCGAGACGCTTTTGTCGGGGCTTCCGAAACGGCAGTTCAAGAACGGCGATTTCATTTTGCGCCAAGGCGAGCCCTGTCAGCACGCTTACCTTCTGCTGGAAGGCAAAGTCGAAGTGACCACGACCGGCCCGCGCGACACCGAAGTGCACATCATGTTGCACCAAGCGCCTTCTCTTTTCGGCATCATCGAAATCTGGCGGGAAGCGCGTCAGCTCGGCAACGTCATCGCGCTCGAGCCGTGCACCACTTTGCAACTCGATCGCGCGGCCTATCAGCGGCTCCTGCACTCGAGCCATCAGGCCTGCGTCAGTATCATTCAATTTCTGTCGGATCAGATTTATCAAAACGGGGCCGATAACCGCACGCGCCTGTTTGGCACCGCCGAGCACGCGCTCGCGAATTACCTTCTGGCCCACGCCGCTTCTTTGGGCGAGACCACGCAGTCGGGCATCGTGCTCCGCATGCCCATCAACAAAAGCCAAATCGCAAACTCCCTGGGAATGTCGCGCCGGCAGATCATCCGCGCCTTCGAGCTACTGACGAAGGAAGGCCTCATCGAAGGCCAAAGCGGGCAGCTCATCATTCTCGACGCCGAGGCACTCCGCCGCAAAGGCCGCGAGCCCTGGGAAACCCCACCCAAAAAGGCCCGCTGAAAGCGCTTCTGCCGCGTTTTGCCTTGCTGGCTAGGATAAAGCGCGGTGGTATTACGCCATGCCCTCCAGCGCATTCGATTTAACTTCGGCTTCGTCCGGCTCCGAGCGACTCTCCGTCTTGCAACGCTGGGGAATCCTACGCATCGAAGCGTATTTAAACGAAGCTACCGTCAAAGCGCTCGCTGAAGAACAACGCCACCTAACCAGCCCTAGACTCACCGTTGCTTCCGGAGAAGACCTACTTCCCAAAAGTGAAGCCGTGTTTCGCGGCCAGTGGATGAGAGATCTCGCGCACGAATATCTCGTTCAGCCGCATTCCTTTAACGAGCAGATAGAGCTAGTGCGGACGAGTAAGCTCATCCAAGACTACGTGTTTCTACGTTTCGGTTACCCGCCGCCGAAACCCGTTCTCTTTTTCGCCCATGGGCGAGCTTGGGAAAACGGCACTTATCTATCTCTGGAGGAGTCGCTTCACATGGCCGAAATGGGCCATGACGCCGGCGGCACGCCAAATCCGCGCCCTCACCAAAGCGCGCAGTCCGAGCACGCTCGCGCCGATTAAGCCGGGAAGAAAAGGAACGAGCAGGCGGGAAACCATGTTTACGGCGAGCGCCGTTACGAGAATTACGCCAAGGCGCGAGACCAAGAGAAAAATGGATCGACCGGCTACACGGTCAGCGATTCTTGAACGAGCTTCGAGTAAAGATTGCGATCGTTTTCCAGGGGAACGTTCGGCGCAGTCAGAAGCTTTTCGCCGACGAAAATCGAGTTCGCTCCCGCTTCGAAACAAGCGAGCTGTTCTTCGTCGGTCAGAGTATTGCGTCCCGCGCTCAAGCGAACCCGCGATTTCGGCATCACCACCCGGGCGGCGGCGATGGCGCGCAAGAATTGCTCGAAGGGAACCGGCGAAACGTTTTCCAAAGGCGTGCCCGCAATCGGCACGAGCAGATTCATGGGAACGCTTTCCGGATGCGGATCGAAGCTGCCCAGTTCCGCGAGCAGAGCCGCGCGATCCCGCTCCGTCTCGCCCATGCCCAAGATTCCGCCGCAGCAAACCTGAACACCCGCCTTGCGAGCGGCGCGAATCGTATCCAAGCGATCGTCGTAGGTGCGGGTCGTAACGATGTTGCCGTAATGCTCGCGGCTCGTGTCGAGATTGTGATTGTAAGCGGTGAGGCCCGCTTCTCGCATCTTGGTGAGCTGCGCTTCGTCCGCCATGCCGAACGTGCCGCAGACTTCGATGCCGAGCTCCGCGACTCCCGAAATCATCTTGAGGAGATTGTCGAATTTAGGACCCTGGCCCGGAACCGAGCGCCAGGCGGCGCCCATGCAAAAACGAGAAGCGCCGTCTTCCTTGGCGCGCTTGGCGGTCGCGATGACCGTGTCCGGATCGAGCAGAGGCTCCGCTTTTACGCTCGTCTTGAAGTGCCCACTCTGCGAACAGTACCCGCAATCCTCGGCGCAACCGCCGGTCTTGATGGAGAGTAACTCGCACTGCTGAACGTCCCGTTCGGCGTACGCGGCATGAAGGCGACGGGCCTCTCCCAAAAGCTCGTCCAAAGGGCCGGTCAGAAGGGCCAAAACTTCGTCTGTGGTCCAGTCGTGGCGGATATCCATGACCGGTGTTTAACCCGTCTGTTCGGAGGTTGGCAAATGGTCTGGAGTGGGCGGTTATTTACCTTTGACGGCGCCGTAGTTGCACTTAGCCAGGTCCGTCGCCGTCTGAGCCCCGAGGTTCGATTCCGCCTCAAGCTTCTGCACTTCCCATTGGTGATTCAACGTAGGCAGCATCGGAGCGTCCTTCGCCCTCAATCCGCGAGAAGCCAGAAAATTCTGGACGCTAGGCAAGAAGGGAACTCCAAGATTAGGCAATAGGAAGGGCACTCTCGTTAGCCCCGCGGAGTTTACCCGCTTCCCGCCCAAAGTTTGGTCCACGATCGAAAGCGTTACCGTATGGCAGTTGGCGGAAAAGGACTTGAATTGGGTTTGGTACCCTAAGGTTTCCGTCATCCCCACGGCTTTCTCGAACATGGCTTGCTTCACTTCGTCGGTCGTATCAATTAAGTAGGGCTGAAGCGTCGCTCCCCACTTCACATTCCCGGCCTTTAAAGACTCCAAGGACATGGCCGAGGCGGAGAGGTTGTACATATTGCCAAGCAGCGACTTTGGTTTACTGAAACGTCCGCCCTCGGGGAACAAGCCCACTCCGTGAACCAACATCTCCATGACGGGGACCTTCGAAGGCTGCAACTTGGCGTTCGGGTCATGGGCAAAGAGCAGCGCCCCTTTTCCCTCTTTAAACTTAAAATGCGTCAGAAGATGCATGGCCGGCCCCATCTTCTGCTCGATGATTAAAACGTCCTCGACGGCGTTTGGGGGGATCTTGGCAATCCAGAAGCGGCGGTTGGCGTAGTAGTTGGCGATGACGATGTCTCCCGGTTGAGCCCCTACTCGCTTGAGTTCCTCGGGATCCTTGACCAGCTCCAAAGGCCGATTGAACTTCGTCTCGAATTTTTTTCCCTGGTTCCAGCCGGACTGAAAACCTTCTTTAGGAAGGTAGGGATCTTCTTCGGCATAGGAATGAGCAGCACTGAAAATCGATAAGCAGAAAAATAGAATGTATAGCGACGCTCGCCGCATCAACCGTCCCACAAGTAAAAAAGACTTCGGGCAGAAGTTTGCAAATTTCGTTCCCCGAAGGTTCCGTAGCTAGAATACGAAATTTCTCATTTGAGTGCGCGCCCACCCGATGGTCAGCGCCGTTCCAATAAGACGTTTTCTCATGAATATTGAGGACTTCGTATTCTGAGGGTGCGTGTTTAAGGCCGTCTGTCCAGCGGCTCTGTTCTCGACAATCCACGAGAAAAAGACCCGCTCGCAGGCAGCCCGCCCCCCGGCACCGGACTTGCAAAATTCCTGGGTTCCACGGAGGGGGATCGTTGCGACTCATTTCTAAAATTTTGCTCACTGCCGTTTTCCTTTCGGCGTCCGTTCTCTTCGCCGAGCCGGAAGCGGTAATACCTAGTGGTCCTCAAAAGGGAAGGAAGCTCGACACGTCGAGCGTTCGCACCCTGCTCCCCGCTACGCCGGAGGAGGTCGCTCAGTACACTAAGGAGCCGGGCGACATCATCGTTAAGGACTTTCGCCACGAAGGCTCGTTCTGGACCGCCCGTATTCCGGCGGGTGCCGCCCAAGAAATGATCATGCAGAAGGTGACCTTTTCCAAAGGGCCCGACGTGAAATGGCTGAAGGCCATCGGCATACACCTGGAGAAGGTCCCCACCAGCGTCCATCATCAGGTTCGATTCAAGCTAAAGCCGGGTAAAGAGATCGAATTGTTCGCGCCTCCCGGGGAAACCAAGACCCCGGTGAAACCCTTGGTAGGAGACGTCACGTTCTCCGCCGATGCTTTAGGACCGGACATGGGAAAACTATTCGACCCGCGAGAGAGTTTCGTTGGGGAGCACGTGCTTGCCCGGCAAGTGATGTCGACTCAAGACAGCTGGGCCTTCTTCGCGGGCGCCATGCGCTTCACCGTACGCCAGCACAAAGTGGACACCGACGAAGGGTCCATCCAGAGAGCTTTCGATACCGGCATCGAAAAGAGCCGGGGCATCAATTACACGGAGCTGTTCGACATCTTCTGCGTGAACTGCGCGCAGTCCAGCAAAGAGATGGTGGACGCCGCCGCAGGTGGCCGGTCGCACATTCCCGGCTCGACGCTGCTTCATTACCTTCCCATCTTTACCGACTTGAACTTGAAGGTTCGCGGCTTGGGCAAAGGGCTTCTCGAAATCGCGACCTTGAACGACGAGATGGCTTATTTGAATGAAGATAAAGATGTCAAAGGGCTCGCCCGCAGCATTCTCAGAGAAAAGATTGTGGCCCGGCGACGAGCCGACATGGACGCCGAGGCTGAAAAGAACGGGGGCGCGCCTTCGCTCGGAAGCTTCCCCAAGATGGCCTGCAATTTCTATTGGGGCAAAGTGACCGGCAAGAAAGAAATCTATCTTCCCAGGGCGGGTCCGTGATCCCCCAGATTCGCGCGAAGCGCTGGCTCCTCCTATTGACGGCCGCTTTCTATCTAGGATTATTCCCTGGCTCTCGGCAGGCCTTTGCCGAAAACGATCCGCCTGCCGAACCGGAACAAGAAGTCAGCGTCGTCGCCGAACCTCCGGTCGAGACTGGGCTCGAAGAAGGCAGCGCCACTAGGCTTCGCTATTTCGACGCCAGCAGGGGAGATAGGTACTTGCTCGCTGACGAACCGCACACGCCGGAGCAGGCAGCCCTGTACGCGAAACTTACGCCCAAGGGCCGTGAGAATTTCGAAAAGGTCAGAATCGGCTTTCTCAAGGCGGCGCTTAGAATCCTTCAGAGAGGCAAGCTAGTCGCGGGAACGGGAACGTACCTCCACGACAAGCTGGTCCAAACCTGGTCAAAAGCCAAAAGGGAAGAGGCGGCCAAATCGCCTCAAACGGTCAGGAGTCTGGGACGGTACGCGATTCAAAGCCTGCTTCAGAGCATGAACACCACGCTCTTCGAGAACGCTGCCACCATCGCCGAAGCCAATGAGTTCGGGTTCGCAGTCTCTCTCGGTGCCACCACCTGGGCGGGCATCGGGAAACGGGGCCGGATCTTGGGAGTCGACTCCGGAATCTACATCGGATACCAGCCCGCCAAGCGACAAGCCGCTTTCGAAGTTTTCGTGGATGTCGACAAGTGGGGGACTTCGCTTCCGGGCGCCATCGGCGCCGAAGCCCGCGTTAGGGCCGGCCCCTACGCCGTTCACCTGACGCCTGAAACTGAAGGGACCCAGCGGACTAGCCGAGTGATCCTGCTTCCGTTTTCGATCCTATCGAGCTCTGCGAGTAGTCTCCACATGGGCCTAAGCGTGGGAATCGGAGCAGGAACCCCTTCGGTTTATGGCGAGACGAAACCAACCCGGTTCATTCTCATTCGCGGGCAAGCCGCCCTGGACGGCACCGCCGCCTTAAAGGGAATCGTCCCCGCCCTATTAAAACTACCTTTCCAAACCGTCGGCAAATTATCGATAGCCACCCTGAAAGCAACGGCCCGCTGGGCCACAAACCTCAAAGATCGCTGCTGGGCTGCCATGTCCGGCATCAACAACCGCCCCCCCACCGACAGCACCCACTAAAAACAAAGCAAAGAAGGCTAGCCCACCCGAAGAAGCAAGCAAGGCTGGCTTGTCGAGCCGAAGCCCCATGGCCAAGCAGCCAGCCAACTCGAAGCCCATTGCCTCCAAAAAAAACCCAGCTCCTTAAATCTCGCGAAGGCTGATATGGTACCAAAGCTATGCAATCAAAAGAGGTTCGCGAGGCTTTCCTCCAGTTTTTCGAGAAAAAAGGGCACACCCGGGTCAAGAGCTCGAGTCTGATTCCGGCGGCTGACCCCTCCCTGCTCTTCACCAACGCCGGCATGGTCCAGTTCAAGGACTGTTTCCTGGGTCTTAACGATCCCGGCTATAAGCGGGCGACCACTTCCCAAAAGTGCGTTCGGGCCGGCGGTAAGCATAACGACCTCGAAAACGTGGGCTTCACGCCCCGCCATCACACTTTTTTCGAGATGCTCGGGAATTTTTCCTTCGGAGACTACTTCAAGAAGGACGCCATCGCCTTCGCTTGGGAGTTTTTGACTCAAGTGCTGAAGCTGCATCAGGACAAGTTGCGCATTACGGTTTTCGAGACCGACGACGAAGCCATGGAGCTTTGGAAAGCTCAAGGCGTTCGTTCCGACTGGATCTATCGTCTGGGCCAGAAGGACAACTTCTGGGCCATGGGCGACACCGGCCCTTGCGGTCCCTGTACGGAAATTTATTACGATTGGGGCCCGGAATATTCCAAAGGGATCGATAACCCGAATCCCGGCAACGCCGATCTTCGTTTCCTGGAGATCTGGAACCTGGTCTTCATGCAGTACAACCGGGACTCTTCCGGAAAGCTCACTCCGCTGCCGAAGCCCAGCGTCGATACCGGGGCCGGGCTCGAGCGCGTCTGCGCGGTGCTCCAAGGCAAATATTCCAACTACGACGGCGATCTCTTCGCCGATCTCATCCAGGCCATCGCGAAAGAAGTGGATAAGCCTTACGAGAGGGACTCCGAGCTCGGCGTCTCTATGCGGGTTATCGCGGATCACATGCGCTCGGGGGCTTTCCTCCTTTCCGACGGCGTGGTGCCCAGTAATGAAGGCCGGGGTTACGTGCTTCGCCGCATTTTGCGCCGCGCGATCCGGCACGGCAAAAAGCTCGGTCAGGACAAGCCCTTTCTCCATAAGCTCGTCGTCGCGGTGGTCGATAAAATGGGCATTTTCTATCCCGAGCTGCGCGAGAACCGCCGCATGGTGGAAACTCTGTTGCGCGAAGAAGAGGAACGCTTTCACGAGACGCTCCACCGCGGCATGGGCCTTCTCGAGGAGTCCATCGACAAAGCCAAAAAAGCGGGCAAGAAAGTTCTGGCTGGCGATGTAGCTTTCAAGCTCTACGATACCTTCGGCTTTCCGGCCGATCTGGTCGATGTGATCTGCCAGGAACAGGGCCTCTCCGTCGATAAGCACGGCTTCGATCAGTTCATGGAGCGCCAGCGCGCGCAGAGCTCCTGGGTGGCGGCGAGCAACGCTTCCGTCATGGAGAACTTGAACAAGGGCTTAGAGAAGAATCGCATTAACAGTGAGTTCCTGGGTTACACCGGCACGAGACATCAAGAGCCGGTAGCGCTCCTCTTTAACGAGAACGGCGAGCCCGCGAACGCGCTTATCACGCCGGCTTCCGGTTTCCTGGTCTTTAAGAGGACGCCCTTCTACGCCGAAAGCGGCGGACAGGCCGGCGACAAAGGCGTCATCCGCGGCGAAAAAGACAACGCGGAAGCCGAGGTCGAAACGACTTTCAAAATCGGTGGCACGTTCCTTCACAAAGTGAAGATCAAGGCGGGGCAGCTAAAGCCCGACCAGAAGTGCGTGCTACAAGTCGACGAGGTTTTGCGTAAGCGCACGGCCATCAACCATACGGCGACTCACATGCTGCACGCCGCCCTTCGCACCGTACTGGGCGATCGCGTAAAGCAAGCGGGCTCGCTGGTCGATCCGACGCGCCTTCGATTCGATTTCGCCTACCCGCGCGCGGTAACCGCCGAGGAGAAGACCAAGATCGAGGCCCTCCTCAATCAGGAAATTCTCGCGGCCCGTCCCGTGGAGCACCGGGAAATGTCTTACGACGACGCCATCAAGTCGGGCGCCCTCGCCTTCTTCGACGACAAGTACGGCGATCGCGTGCGAGTCATCTCCATGGCGGGCGCGGACAAGCCTTTTAGCATCGAACTTTGCGGCGGCACACACCTGAACAACAGCGCGGAAGTCGCGGTTTTTAAAATAGTGAGCGAGTCGTCGGTGGCGAGCGGCGTGCGGCGCATCGAGGCCATCACTTCGGCGCGGGCCATCGATTACTTAAACGAGCGCGATGGGCTCATGGCCCGCCTCGAGGAAAAGCTCGGCGCCAAGTCGGACGACGTTCCGAGAAAACTCGAGCAGCTCCTCGACGAAAACCGCGAGCTCAAAAAGATGAACGAGCAGCTGCGGTTAAAAGTCGCCCAAGGCGGCGCGCGGGGCGGCGGTGAGTCTCAAGCGCTTTGGGACAAAAAGGAAATGGTCGGCGATCTCCAGCTCGTCATGGATCAAATTCCGGACGCCGACATGAAAACCCTGCGTACCCTCGTCGATCAGATCCGCGACAAGCTGAAAGAAAAAGCAGTGGTGCTTCTTGCCGCGACTAAAGACGGTAAAGTCACGCTTTGCCTGGGCCTCACCAAAGATCTCGTGGGCCAACTCAGCGCCGGAAAAATTCTGCAGCCTCTGGCGAAAGAAGTCGGCGGAACCGGCGGAGGCCGCGATGATTTCGCTCAAGCGGGCGGTACCGATGCGGCCGGCATTCCCAAAGTGTTCGATGCGTTAAGGGCGTGGCTGAAAGCCAATACTTAAGGTCCCGGAAGCTCTATGGACACCTTAGATAGATTTCTAGTCCGGGAATTCTTCTCGTTTTTTCTGATCGTGGCGGTGGGAGTCGCTGTCCTCTTTCTGGGCGTCGACTTCATGAGCAACCTCTGGCGCCTCGGCATGCCGACGGCGAAGGTGGTGGAGCTCTACCTGTACAAAGTGCCCGCCACCATTCAGCAGTTCATCCCGCTCGCTTGCCTCATGGCAACGCTAATGGTGCTGACCTCCATGTCGCGCCAAAACGAAGTGCTCGCGCTTTACATGAGCGGCGTCAGCACGCTTCGCATCGTCTCGACCTTCATCGCGACGGTCGCGACCATCAGTACCGTCTCCTTTCTCACTTTCGATTCCCTGGTGCCGAGCTTCAATATGAAGCAGCTCGCCATTCAAAAGGGGCTCGATCCTTCTCAAGACTTATCGCTTCTAAATCCGAAGGCCGGCATATGGTACCGGAGCCGCCAGCTCATCTATAACGTCGGACGTTTTATTCCGAAGACTAATACTTTGGAAGACGTGAGCGTGTACCGCTTAAGCCCGACGTTTCGCATGCTCGAATCGATTCACGCCAAGCGCGCGACTTTCGAGGATGGCGACTGGACGCTTCAAGACGGTCACGTCGTCAACTATCCGCCGCAAACCGGTTTTCCCATGCCCCAGACATTTGCTTTGAGACGCGGAGTGATTCCCGAGAAGCCCTCCGACTTCAAGACCCTCGAGATCCACGAGGAGACCATGCGGCTGAAGGACTTGCGCCGCTTCATCGTGCGCAACACGGACTTCGGTCTCGATACCACCGCCGAGCAAGTCCATTATCACGAGCGCGTGGCGCTGGTATTCGCTCCTCTCATTTTCGTGCTGGTCGGAATTCCCTTCGCGCTCAAACCCTTGAAAACGTATTCGATGGCCAAAAGCGTCGGCTTTTGCTTCCTGCTCGTTTTCATGTATCTGCTCATGTTCCGCATGGCGCTTTCCGTCGGCAAGGGCGGCCATATCCCGCCGGTCGTGGCCGGCTGGGCCGCCAATGGCGTCTTCCTGGCCATCGCGAGTATACTTATTTTCAGACGAAAATAAGGCATGCTCACCATCCTCAAATTTCCGGATAAACGGTTGAACGAACTTTGCGATCCTGTGACCGCCTTTGATTCCGCGCTTCACGGGCATCTCGATGCCATGGCACAGGCCATGTATTCGGCGGGCGGTATCGGCCTCGCCGGCCCCCAGGTCGCGACCATGAAACGGATTTTCCTCATCGATCTCGGCGCCGTCGAGGGCATGCCCAAGCAACGTTTCGAGTTCCTCAATCCTTTGATTTTCGGGGGAGAAGGCCGAGTGGTCTTCGACGAAGGTTGCCTGAGTCTGGTTGGCATCTCGGTTCCGGTCACGCGCCACGCGCGCATTCAAGTGCGTTACCAAGATCGGAACGGCAAACCTCAGCACTTACCTGCCGAAGGATTGCTTGCGATCGCCATCCAACACGAAAACGATCACCTGGACGGCATTTTGACGCTCGATCGGGTTTCGATCTGGAAGCGGTTCTTTTTGAAGCGTCAGCTGCGCCAACAACGAGAGACGACGGATCCCGCGCTTCAAGGCCCCGCACTTTAGCCGCGTAAAAAAAATGGCCCCGCCTCCCATTAAGGAAAGCAGGGCCGTGCACTTTACCCGAACGTCTTTTACTGCGCGTTTTGCGTGCAACCGGTCACGCGACACGAGCTCGGCCGCGCCGACTGACTGACGCATTTCAAAATCGCGTTCGCCGTCAAACTGGAGAACGTCGAACAGGCATTCATTTCTTCGCTCGGAACGGAACAAAGGACGGTCGTTTGGACCTGGACGTCGTCGCTCAAAAACCGGACTCCACGATTGTTTACTGCTTCGCAGGTGTAAAGAGGGGGAAGCGAAAACTCATTGTCCGCCCGAGAAGGCAACGAAGTGAGGGCGCCAAGGACGAGACTAATTAACAAGAAAGATTTCATGAACGAGCTCCTAGTAATTACACCGACACAACGCGGCGCGCTATTTGCCAAGCCAATAAACAAATGGCGACGGCGGCGTCCAACTCCGAATTTATTTATTGGTTACCCTTAGGTTTCCAGCTGGCTGAGTAGCCAGGTTTTAGTTTGCCGAATGTCCCTCGCCCGGTATCGTCCCCCCATGCTTCGAACCGTGTTCATGGGAAGTCCTGGGCTCGCCGCCGTTATCTTGGAGCGGCTTTGCACGGACTACGGCGCTCCGGCATTGGTCATCACCCAAAGCGCCAAAGCCAAGGGACGCGGCCAAAAAGTATTGCCCACACCTGTGCAGTTGGTCGCCGAAGCGAAAGGCATTGCCTGCCACGCCACTGAAAATGCGAACGACCCCGCCCTCGTCGAAGCCATGCGGGCCGTGGCGCCCGATCTGATTTTAGTGGCGGCCTTCGGTCAGCTTTTAAAAAACGATATTCTCACGCTGGCGCGGCTCTACTGCTTGAACGTTCACGGCTCCCTTTTGCCCGAGTACCGAGGAGCCGCGCCGGTTCAACAAGCGATCTGGGATGGGAAAACGGTCACGGGCATCACCATTCAACGCATGGTGAAGCAACTCGATGCCGGGGACATCCTTCTCGAAAAAGAGACCAAGATTTTGCCCGAGGAGACTTCGGGTCAGCTGATGGATCGCCTCGCTCATCTGGGCGGCGAATGCCTGGTGGACGCCGTCCGCCTGGTCGAGTCCGGAAAAGCGGTTTTCACTCCCCAGGATCCGGCGAAGGTCACCTTCGCCCGTAAGATCGAAAAGGAACAGGCTCGGATCAACTGGACGATGCCGGCCGCGAACATCGTCAATCAGGTCCGGGCTTTGAACCCCTGGCCCATCGCCGATACGACTTTGGGCGGGGAGCGCTTCCGGATTCACGGGGCGAAGGTCTCCGAAAAGCCCGTTTCCGGCCCGCCGGGTACGGTCCAAACCGACGGCCGCACCGAGCTTCTGGTAGCCGCCGGACAAGGGGCGGTCGCCTTGACAGCGGTACAGGCCGAGAATAGAAAAAGGCTCGAAATCAGAGAGTTTTTGGCCGCTTTTCGAGGGAATTTCCCCCACCGCAAATTAGGTGAAGGATGAACCGTCTTTCCGCGCAAAAACCGTTTCTCATCGCCCCATCGATGCTGGCCTCCGATCTGTCTCGGCTGGGCGAGGAGATTCGCAATTTGGAAGCCGCCGGCGCCGACGTGCTCCATTTCGACGTCATGGACGGTCACTTCGTCCCCAACATCACGTTTGGTTTTCCGGTCATCGAAAAAGCCAGAGCGCATACCAAACTTCCCTTCGATGCCCATCTGATGATCGAGAACGCGGACGACTATTTGGAAAAGTTTGCCGGTGTCGGTTGTAACTGGCTTTCGGTGCACGTGGAGGCCTGCCCCCATCTGCACCGCACCGTGAATCGCATCAAAGAGCTCGGCATGAAGGCGGGAGTTGCCGTAAATCCAGGCACCTCCTTGGCCTCGCTGCAAGCCATTCTGGCGGAAGCGGACTACATATTGATCATGAGCGTGAACCCGGGTTTCGGCGGGCAAAAGTTCATCCCCCAGACTTTCGATCGCATCCGCAATCTGAAAAACATGCTCCACGGACATAAGGCGCATATTCAAGTGGACGGCGGTATCAAGGTCGAAAACTTCAATGAGTTCACTTCGGCGGGTGCCGACATCCTGGTCGTCGGAACGGGCTTACTCGCGAGCAAAGACTATAAAGCGACCATCCGGGCCCTTCGGGAGGCGGGGGGCATGAAGTAGTGATCGCGCTCGACGGAAATTCCCTCACCCTCGAAGACTTTCAATCCATCGTGGTCGGGCGCACGAAGGTTTCCTTGAGTCCCACGGCCCGCGCGCACATCGAAAAGTCCCGCACTTACGTCGACAAGGCCTGCGAAGGCACCGAGCGCGTGTACAGCATCAACACCGGCTTCGGAGTCTTGAGCAAAGTCACCATCGACAAGAGCCAGCTTGCCCAGCTGCAAGTGAATCTCATCCGCAGTCATTGCGCGGGCGTTGGCGAGATTCATACGGAAGATGAGAGCCGCGCCATTCTACTTCTGCGCACCAACGTTTTGGCCAAAGGCTACTCCGGTTCGCGCGCCCTTCTAGTCGATACGCTCATCGAAATGCTGAACAAGGGCGTGCATCCCGTGATTCCGAGTAAGGGAAGCGTCGGAGCGAGCGGCGATCTCGCGCCGCTAGCGCACCTTGCCGCGGTAATCATCGGCGAAGGCGAAGCCTTTCACGGCGGCGTCCGCATGACGGGCGCGAAAGCCATGAAGGCGGCGGGCATTACGCCGGTGGAGCTCGCCCCGAAAGAAGGCTTATCGCTCATCAACGGCACCCAGCAGATGACGGGCGTTGGCGCGCTGGTGTTACTCCGCGCGGAACGGCTTGCGAATCTGGCCGACCTCATTGCGACGGCGAGCCTCGAAGGCATCCTCGGCACGCCTCGCGCGTTCGAGGCCTGGGTGCATGAGACGCGTCCTTACGAAGGACAGATTCAGTCGGCAAAGCTGATGCGCTCCTTCATGAGGGACAGCGAGATTTACGAGAGCCACGTCGATTGCGATCGCGTGCAAGATCCTTACTCCTTCCGCTGCGTGCCTCAGGTTCACGGCGCAAGCCGCGATCTCTTCAGCCACGTACGCCGGGTTCTGACCATTGAGCTGAATGCCGCGACCGATAATCCCTTGGTCCATCCGGATACGGGCGATTTAGTCTCCAGCGGAAATTTCCACGGACAGCCCGTGGCCTTCGCGCTCGACATTCTCGGCATGGGCATCGCCGAATTGGGCAGCATCTCGCAGGCCCGCATCGCGAAACTCATCGATCCCAATTTCAGCGAGCTCCCCACGTTTCTCATCAAGAACGCCGGCCTCAACTCCGGCCTCATGATGCATCACGTGACGGCGGCGGCTCTCGTCGCGGAAAGCCGCCTGCTCACCCATCCGGGCTCCACCGATTCCATTCCGACCAACGTCGAAAAGGAAGATCACGTGAGCATGGGCCCGCTCTGCGCCCGCAAAGCAAAAACCATTTTGGAAAACACGGAGACCATCCTCTCTATCGAGGCGGTAAGCGCTTGCCAGGCGCTCGAGTTCAGAAAGCCTCTAAAGCCCGCCGTGGGCCCGCGCTTTCTCTACAAGATCATCCGCGAGAAAGTCGCACCCCTCGATAACGATCGCTATCTGCACACAGAAATCGAATGGGTGCGTCAGCTTTTCGTCACCGGCGACCTGCACAGCCGCGCCCATAAGGAGGGCCTGCTATGAAGGAAGTGCGCGCCGCCCGGGGAAATCAGCTCACCTGCAAAGGCTGGGAACAGGAAGCCGCGCTCCGCATGCTCATGAACAATCTGGATCCCGACGTCGCGGAACATCCGGAAGAGCTAATCGTTTACGGCGGCTCGGGTAAAGCCGCTCGCAACTGGGAATCCTATCACGCCATCGTGCGCACGCTCCAAACTTTAGGCAACGACGAGACGCTCCTCGTGCAATCGGGCAAACCGGTCGGCGTCATTCGTTCCCACGAAGAGGCTCCGCGCGTGCTTCTTGCCAACTCGCTTTTGGTTCCCGCGTGGGCGACCTGGGAAATTTTCCGCAGCCTCGAGTCTCGCGGGCTCACCATGTTCGGGCAGATGACGGCGGGCAGCTGGATCTACATCGGCACCCAAGGCATCGTACAAGGCACCTTCGAGACGTTTGCTTCCGCCGCGAAAAAACATTTTAACGGCGATCTCTCCGGCAAATGGATTTTGTCGGCAGGCTTGGGCGGCATGGGCGGAGCCCAGCCACTCGCCGCCACCATGAACGGCGCCTGTTTTCTCGGCATCGACGTCGACGTGACTCGCATCAAGCGCCGCATGGAAACCGGGTATCTCGACAGGCTCGAGACCGATCTCGATAGCGCTCTTGCCCAGATCAAGGAAGCGACGGCAAAGAAAGAAGCCATCTCCATCGGGCTCGTCGGCAACGCGGCCGATCTCGTTCCGAAAATCGCCAAGGGCGCTTATCTTCCCGATCTGGTTACCGATCAAACCTCCGCGCACGATCCGCTGACCGGCTATTTGCCGCAAGGCCTGAACATGGAGGAAGGCGCACGCCTTCGCGCCTCCGATCCTAAGGAGTACGTGCGTCGGTCCAAGGCGTCCATCGGAGTGCACGTCGAGGGGCTTCTCGCTTTCAAGAAGAAGGGCATCCCCACTTTCGACTACGGCAACAATATCCGTGCGGTTGCTCAAGAAGTCGGCGTGAAAGACGCGTTTCTGATTCCCGGCTTCGTGCCGGAGTACATCCGCCCACTGTTTTGCGAAGGCCAGGGGCCTTTCCGCTGGGTCGCCTTGAGCGGCGATCCCGAAGACATTTACACGACGGACCGCGCGCTTCTCGAACTCTTTCCCGAAAACAAACAGCTCGCGCGCTGGCTGCGGCTTGCCAAGGAGCGCATTCAGTTCCAGGGGCTTCCCGCGCGCATTTGCTGGCTGGGCTACGGAGAGCGGGAAAAGGCGGGCTTACTTTTCAATCGCCTTGTACGCGAAAAGAAAGTGAAAGCGCCGCTCGTCATCGGCCGCGATCACCTGGACTGCGGCAGCGTCGCGTCGCCCAACCGCGAGACGGAAGCGATGAAAGACGGCTCGGACGCCATTGCGGATTGGCCTATCTTGAACGCCATGATCAATGCCGTGAACGGCGCGAGCTGGGTTTCCGTCCACCACGGTGGCGGCGTCGGCATCGGGTATTCCATTCACGCCGGCATGGTTTGCGTCGCCGACGGGACCGAGCGCGCCGATCGCCGCCTCTCCCGCGTGCTCAATTCCGATCCCGCGATGGGTGTATTCCGCCACGCGGACGCCGGTTATGATAAGGCGCAGGAGGTGGCTCGGGAGAAGTCGATCCAAATTCCCATGAGCCCGCTCAGATGAACGCCGACACACTCATTCTTTATCGCAATATTACGCAGCTACTCACCATGGAAGGCGTGCGCCGGAAAAAGGGCCGTCATCCCGTGGAAGCCGATCTCGGCATTATCGAAAACGCCGCCATCGTCGTCGATGCGGAAGTAAACGAAATCGTCTGGATGGGAAAGACCCAGGATCTTGCCATTCCGTATCAAATGCTGCCGCAAGCCTTGGCCTGCCACGGAAAAGTGATGATCCCCGAGCTCGTCGAGTGCCATACCCATTTGATTTTCGCGGGCGAGCGCCATCACGACTACGCGCTTCGTTGCGCCGGCAAAACGTACAGCCAAGTCGCCGCCGAAGGCGGTGGCATCGCCACCACTGTGAACTTTACCCGCAAAGCCACGAAGGACGAGCTCATACAGCGAGGCGAGCGTGAGATCGATCGTTTCCTCTCTTACGGCGTCGGCGTCGTCGAGATTAAGAGCGGCTACGGCCTGACTCTCCACGACGAGATTAAAATCTTGGAAGTTATCGAGACTCTGCAGGAGAGAACGTCGATTCGCCTCGTCCCTACTTTCATGGCCGCGCACATGACGCCGCCTGAGTTCAAGGGACGCACCGACGAGTACGTCGATGTGGTGTGCCGAGAATGGATTCCGGAAGTCGGCACGAGAAAGCTCGCGGCTTTTTTCGATGTCTTCGTGGAGACGGGCTATTTCACTCCCGCGCACGCCCGCAGGTTCGCGGAAAGCGCCAAGGCCCACGGCATGGGGGTCAAACTGCACGTCGAGCAGTTCACTGATCTGGGCGGAGCGGCTCTCGCCGCGGAGCTGGGCGCGGTCAGCTGCGATCATTTGGATCATGTTTCCGACGAGGGCATCAAGCGCCTCGCCGGCTCCGATACGGTTGCCGTGCTTTTGCCCGGGGCCTCCCTCTTCACGGGAACGCCTTATCCTCCCGCGAGAAAGCTCATCGACGCGGGCGTGCGAGTCGCGCTGTCGACCGATTTCAATCCCGGCACTTGCCCGAGCCGCAACCTACCGCTCATGACTACTTTAGGTTGCAGCCAGATGAAGATGACGATTCCCGAAGCTCTTGCCGCGGTCACCCACAACGCCGCCGCGGCGCTCGGCCTCGAAGAGGAGGCTGGATTTTTGGCCGTGGGAAGGCCTTTCCGGGTCTGTCAGTTCCAAGCCGATTCTTACGAGGCGCTTCCGTACTGGTTCGGCGAGTTAGTCTAGAATAGAAAGCGTGGCCGCCCTCACCCAACGCCTCCGGCGCTATCTCAAGTTTTGGACCGAGTTCATCGTGGCCTTCGTCGTTTTCGTGGGCTTGGGCACTGCGGGCTTTTACTGGAAGAACAAAGTCGATCGCTCGCCAGCCCAGATTCAATCTCTCAGTGACGAGCAACGGCGCACCAGCGATGGCACGGCTTACTGGGCCTACGGAAACTCGGGCCCCGATCTCGTTTTGATTCACGGTCTGCTCGGTAGCAAGTTCACGTTCGAAAGGGTGCGCACGCGGCTCGCCTCTCGCTTTCGTGTTTGGGCGTACGACGCGAGGGGGATGGGCTTTACTCCCGCGCGGGGCGATTTGACTCTGGAGGGTCAAGTCGATCAGCTGCATCATTTTCTCGGCGAGCTGAAGCTGGGCCCGGTGGTTTTACTCGGGCACTCGACGGGAGGCGGGGTTGCCCAGGCGTTCGCGGCGAAGTACCCGCAGCTCGTCCGGCACCTGATCCTCGTCGATTCCATGGATTTTTTCGATGCCGCGCTTCAAGGCAACTGGGAGAGCACGAACCTACGTGATCTCGTGTACGCCTCTTTACGATCTTCTTATCTTCCTCGTGTGATGCCTTATCTTTCG
Organism: Pseudomonadota bacterium; assembly: GCA_043767805.1. GTDB lineage: Bacteria > Bdellovibrionota > FAC87 > UBA2466 > UBA2466 > CAZZHG01. The sequence goes on from JAYUGC010000034.1 coordinate 32,104, forward strand.
GGGCGTTGGATGACTCGCAGGATTTTGTCGCACCAATATGCGGTGGCGAACCGCCTGACGGAAATTTCGATCCAGACCCATGCGTATCCGATGGAGCAACCTGGTTACTGGGATCGAGCCGCGGAGTGGGCGGCGCCGCCGAGTGCGGCGTGGCTCAGGGCAATTCGCGCGTCTCAGGGTAACAATCCCTTTCCCGTATCCGTGCTCTGGGGCGTCAACGACGCCTGGTTCTTTCCGCGGCAGGGCCAGCAACTTTGCGAGCGGTATCGGAATTGCAGTTTCCTTCTCATCGAAGATGCCGGTCACTTACCTCAAGAAGAGCAGCCTGAAGCCTTCTCCGAACGGCTGTCTTCACTTCTGCTCTAACCGGACTGAGGTGGTCTTTACCGTCGTGCTCCCATCGGGGTACACTAAAGGTACGGTTCGTTGCCCGCTTACCCCCCTGAAAATTCGAGGGAATCATGAAGCTGACTTTCGTCTGTTTCCTGTTCCTAGCCCTTAGCCTGGCCCACGCCGATGACGCAGTGGATCTGACCAGACAGGATTGCACCGCGGAATCCGTCTGCTTCATCCAGGTACCCGGAGCGGTTTGCGCCGACGGCACTACCACGGGCTTCTCGGTCCTCTACCGCAAAGGCGCGAAGAAGCTCTATCTCTACTTCGATGGCGGCGGCGCTTGCTGGAACAAGGAAACCTGCGAAAAGGGAACGGCCGTTCACCTGAGCGAGCAGACTCCTTACGAAGGACCCTATTCCGGGCAGGACAGTAGCTCTCTAGGAGGCTGGCGCGATTTTCAAAATCCCGACAATCCCATCGCCGACGGTTACAACGTCGCTCGCCTTCCTTACTGCACCGCCGACATCTGGATGGGTGACAAAGTCGTCAACTACGGGACTATCGACAAGCCTTACGTGATTCGTCACGTGGGTCACCGCAACGTGGAAAAAATCCTTAGGGAAGTGCGAAAGCGTTTCCCCGATCCAGATAGCATCTTATTGATGGGAACGAGCGGAGGCGGGCTTGGGGTCAGCTACAACGTCCATCAGGTGCGTACTACCTATCCCAGAACGAAAATGTTCGTCTTGAACGACAGCGGGCTTCCCTTCAAGACTCCGTACGTCTCTCCGAAAAGCCTGGAAGAGCTCTATACGAATTGGGGAGTGAACGGAACGAATCCGATATCGGGACCCGTGGGCATGAATGTCGCGGCTTCGATCTTGGAGTTCAATCAGACGAATTATCCCGACGTTCCGTACGGCTTCATCTCGGGCTACAAAGATTGGACAATGACGTTTTTCGCGAAGATGCTGGGAAGCCCGAATTTCACGGTCGCGGTCCGACAAACGATGCAGAGTCTTGCCGACGAGGAATTTACGCACGCTTCAAATTACAAAGTTTTTTATCTCGACGATTTTTGGCATGGCTATATCTCCAAAGATCCTTCGAAAGTGGTTTCGAAAGGCATTCGTCTCTCCGACTGGACCAAAGCCATGCTCAACGAGTCTAACGCCTGGGTAAACGTCCGCCCCGATAAACCGTAGCCCCGCGCTGTCGCGCGTTCGATCCGGGACGGTCACGGGTCGAACGCGCAATAGCGCGAATTCCTAGCCCGGCAGAGACAGCATGCGGTCGAGAGCGACTTTGGCAAAATGCTTCATCTTATCGTCGATGACCACCGGCTCCTGCTCTTCCAGATTTTCGAGGCAGTAGAGGAGGCGTCCCATAGTGATTTGATACATCGTGAGACAAAGCGATCGATGCAATTTCTCAATCATGCGATCGCGATACTGCGCCGCGAGATTTTGAACGAGATTAATCTCGGTCCCGATGAAAATCTGATCGCCGGGCTTTGACTCCGCCGCCACCCATTTGCGGATAAAATCCGTGCTGCCCACGAGATCGGCGGCCTGAACGACATCCGTCGGACATTCGGGATGAACGAGAATCTTCGCCTTTGGGAAATATTTTCGGATGTGCTCGATATCCCGCACGGTGAACTTTTGATGAACGGGGCAATATCCCTTCCAGAGTACCGCGCGCGAGTCGGCGTATTTCGAAGCTGAGCCACCGTGAGGCTGCTGCGGATCCCAGACAGAAATCTCCTCAGGCTTCAACCCGTACTTTAAAGCCGTATTGCGCCCGAGATGTTCGTCAGGGATGAAGAAGATGCGCTTACCGCGCTCGTACGCCCACTCGAAAGTTTTGTGGGCATTGCTGGACGTGCAAATCGTGCCACCGTGCTCGCCGCAGAACGCTTTGATGTCGGCGGTCGAGTTCATGTAAGTAATCGGAATCGGCGCGTCCCCTTCCTTTGCTAAGAACTCCCACGCCGCTTTCACCTCGTGCATCGGCGCCATGTCCGCCATGGGACAACCCGCTTCCGGATCGGGATGAATTACAATCTGCTCGGGACGCGCGAGCACCGCTGCGCTCTCAGCCATGAAGCGGACGCCGCAGAAAACGATGTACTTGCCGCCCTCAAAACGCGCGGCCGACTGAGACAGGCCAAAACTATCTCCAACGAAATCAGCGAGCTCCGTGATAGCCCGCCGCTGATAGAGATGCGCGAGCAGGCAAATCTCTTTGCCATAGCGGGCGCGGATGGCGCGAATCCGATCCGCCGCTTCCGCTTCGGGGATCGCTTCCAGTTGTCGGACGCGTTCCAGATTCATCTCAAATCTCCACTTCGTCCCGAAGGTAGCAGCCTTGGGAGCGGGGGTTACGCTTGCACGCTTCCACGATGAGAAGCGCCACAAGGGAAGCATGCCTCAGTCCGATGAGCCCGTCGGTCAGAGACGCTCTCCGGTAAAATACCTCGATCCCTTGCGAAAGCTCACGCAAAATTCCATCGGCACGCCGGAGCCTTGCCTCGCTCTTGATGAGGCCCACGTAATTCCACATGGTGTGCTTGATGGTGATCCAGTCTTGCTTGAGAAAGCTCGCTTCCACCTGAACTTGTTCCGGCTTCCAAGGATCGATCTCCGGAAAAGGTCGCTCCCCTTCCACATTGAGCTCACGCGCGATACTTTCCCCGGCTTGAGTACCCCAGACGAGACCCTCGAGAAGGGAGGTACTGGCCAAACGGTTGGAACCGTGTAGACCTGTGGAAGCCACCTCCCCCGCGGCCCAAAGATGAGGCACGGAAGTGCGTCCGTCCAAATCCGTCCAAACACCGCCCACGTGATAGTGCGCGCCCGGCACGACGGGAATCGGCTGCTTGGTGATGTCCACGCCGTACGCGAGGCAACTCCGGTGCACGAAGGGAAACCGCTCACGCACCCATTCCGCCGGCTTGTGGCTGATATCTAAATAAACGCACGCCTCGCCCGACGATAATAGCTCTTGGTTGATGGCCCAAGCGACCTTGTCGCGGGGAGCAAGCTCGGGCGTTTCAAAATCGGGAAGATACTTTCCGAGAAACCGCTCTCCCGAGCGATTGACGAGATAAGCGCCTTCTCCCCTGAGCGCTTCCGAAATGAGAAAGCGCCGCGATTTTTCGTGAAAGAAAGTCGTCGGGTGAAATTGCACGAACTCGAGCTGACTCAAGCGGCAGCCCGCGCGATGGGCGAGTGCAATCCCATCTCCGCGCGCAAACTCGGAGTTGGTGCTGTGAAGAAAGAGCTGGCCGATACCGCCTGTCGCCAGAATCGTGTGCTGAGCAAAAATAGGAACCACCGCCGCCGTCGACTGATCGAAAACGAAGGCCCCGAAGCAACGGGCCGTTTCATGACGCAAGCCCGGAGAGCTCGGATGAAAGGACGTCATCAAAAGATTTACGGCGGTAATGCCCGTCCGAAAGGTAATAAGGGGAAGCGCGCGCGCGTAAGCAGCAAGACTCTCCTCGACGCTGCGGCCCGTCTCATCGCCCGCGTAGAGAATGCGGTTTTCACTGTGAGCCGCTTCCCGGGTCAGAGCGAGCGTTCCGTCGGTCTTTCGCTCGAAGGGAACCCGGGCGCCCTCGAGCAACAGGCGCTTCACGAGAGCCGGGCCCTTGCGACCTAGCTGCCCAACCGCGGGAAGATAGTTCGTCCCGCCGCCCGCTTCGACGATGTCTTTGACGAGACTTTCTTCATCCGCCGTCGCCGACTGATAGACGATCCCGCCTTGCGCCCACCAGGTATTGGTCTCGGTGAGTTTTACCGCCGCGGTGACGACGGTGACCGTCACACCCGCTTCGGCAAGCGCAATGGCGGCGGAAAGACCCGCGACGCCACTACCGATGACCAGACACTGGGTTTGCGACCCGCTCATGAGCCAATCAACTCCTGATTAAATCCATGGACATATCGAGGGACGGGGCCGAGTGAGTCATCTTACCGACGCTCACGTACTGAATGCCGAGAGGCGCGATAACTTTGATCGTTTCCAAATCGACGCCGCCCGAGACTTCGATTTCACAACGGCCTGCGATGAGCGCGACGGCCTCTTTCATCTGTGGGATCGTGAAATTATCGAGCATGACGACTTCCGGCGGATCGCCGAGCAGGCCTTTCAAAGCGTCGAGAGATTGCACTTCCACTTCGATGCGGTGAAGGGGCGAGCGGAGGCGGCGGGCGCGGCGAACCAGCTCCGCGCCATCGACGATTTCCTGATGATTTTCCTTGATCAGAATGCCGTCACTCAAAGATCGCCGGTGCACGAACCCACCGCCTGCCCGAACCGCAGCAAGCTGCAGATCGCGGAGGCCGGGAAGCGTTTTCCGTGTGGCCAAGATGCGGACTTTGTGAGGAGCGACCGCCTCGACGAATTGACGAGTCAGCGTCGCCACTCCCGTGAGATGGGACACCAAATTGATGAGAGTGCGCTCAGTGCCGAGCAAAGTAGCGAGCGAGCCGCTGAGCTTTACGAGATCGGAGCCCTTGGAAAAGGCATGGCCTTCTTCCGCGCAAAATTCCAAGCGCAGACCGGGCATCACCTGAGCGATGGCTTTTGCCACCGTGGCGCCGGAAAAAACTCCCGCGGCCTTGGAACGCACGACGCCGAGACCGGACTGCTCGCCGGACTTTTCCAAGAGGCGCGCCGTTACGTCATCGGAGGCCCGATCCGTGTCGAGCTCCTGAAGTATTTGATTGCACAGATGATTCCAATTGCCCATAGGGCCGAGAACTAACACGGCATGAGACCGCTCGCAATGGCGCGAACCTTCTTTAAGTGAATCAGGGAGTTCGGCGGAAATTGACCACTTTGGCAAGGCGGCTATCGGTCCACACTTTTCGGTGTACGAGGACGCGATCGACGAGGCCCAGCACGGCCACTACGGCGAGACCGCCGACGATGTCCATGAAGTAGTGCTGCTTGGTGGTCAGAGTCGAAAGAATAATGGCGACGGTCCAGACGACGAAGCAGAGAAAGACCGGACGAGACTTGTGCCGCAAGTTCCAGGTCACCACGCTGGTCAGCGCGACGTGCATGCTGGGAAAGCAATTGTTGGGCGTATCGGCTGCGCCGATGAGGTTCATGCAGAACGAGACGAGCCCGCTCTCCAGGACGGGATACGCCGGCCGGGGGTAGGTCGTCGGGAAAAAGAGGAAGAACAAACCGCATGTCAGCAGAGTGCCGAAAGCCATGCGCACGTACGCATTCCAGCGATCCATCTCATTGATGATGAGGACCGAGGCCGTGAAGATGAGGTAATCGGAGAGATAAATGACGAAGGTCCACGGCAAGAAAGGCACGGCTCTATCGATATTAAGAAGCGGCAGATAAGTCGGCGCGGAAAGCGGATGGAAATTGGGAAGGATGTAAAAAAGCGCGTAGGCCGCCAAATAGACGAAGAGTAACGTCAATTTATAGCGCCAGCTTGGACGGATCATAAACTCTTATCTCATCAATTGGGGGGCGTCAGGTCAACGCAATAGCTCTTCAATTTCCCGAATGTATTGGATGTCCGCCCAGTTTCGGGCGCCCTCGTAGACCTTGTTTACCTTTCCTTCACGATCGATCAGGACCGAGATGGGCAAAGAGTCGGTGGCGTAGGATTTGGAATTGTCTTTGCGAAACTGGAAAATGAGATTGCGGGGATAGCCCTTCTCATTGAGTTTGGCCTTCACGTTCGGCTCCTCCCCCAAGTTGAAGGCGAGCACCAAGAGGCCTTTTTCGGCGAAGTGGTTTTCCAGCATTTTTAAGGAAGGCATCTCTTCCAGGCAGTCCGTGCACCAGCTCGCCCAAAAGTTGAGGAGAATGACCCGGCCCTTTTTCTGGGAAAGCTTCTGCTCGCTACCTTCGGGGCCGGTATAGGAAATGTCGGGAGCCGACTCGCCGATCATGCGATTTAAGCTGTGCCGGGAAGAGTGGCTGAAGACCCAAGCCGCAAGGATGACGCCCGCGATGAGGGTCACCGAAAGAAAAACCTCTCTATGTCCCTTTCGCATCCATCCGATTATGGCAACCCGAGGCAAAACCGTCTACAATCCCCTGCGATGATCAGCAAACCTTTATTTGATGCCCCCCGCGTTGGGGGCGACGTTCTTTCCTGGTGTTCGAAGTGCAAGATGGATTTAGCGCACGTGGTCGTCGCCATGAACGGCTCCATTGTGCTGAAGGTCCTCTGTAAGACCTGTAAGTCGCAGCACAACCATAGACGCGGCACCGGCGCGGCCGCTACCGCGCGGTCCTCTTCGACGCGTACCCCGGGGGCGGCGAAACCTCGGGCCGCGGCCAGGAGCAGTAGCTCCCGATGGGAAGAGCGGCTCGCGGAGACTCGGGGCAAGGATCCGTCTCCCTACGACGCCAGAAAGGCCTTCGGCAAAGGCGACGTCATGAACCATCCGAACTTCGGCGTGGGCGTCATCGAGGAAGTAAAAGCCAACGGCAAGATCCTCGTGCTCTTTCGCGACGGCGAAAAGGTCCTGATCCATGCCCGCAGCGCCTGACCTCGTCTTTACGGATTCTGAAAAAACGGTGCTCTTGGGCTTTGCCCGCGCGACCCTCGAAGCTTGCCTGGACGAAGTCGAGGGCCCGTTGCTTGCCGCTTTTTTGGATGAGTCGCCGGCCGAAGCGCCGAGGCGGCGGAATTAC
>JAYUGC010000035.1:0-16623 GCA_043767805.1 Pseudomonadota bacterium
TCATATCTTGAGAGGCGATTTCGACGCCGACCTTCAAGAGTACGCCCGACAAGCCAAGGCTTTCGACTACCCTCTCATCCTCGAGTTCGCTCCCGAAGCGAATGGAGAATGGTATCCCTGGAACGGAAACTGGAATGGGGGCGGCAATACCATCGGTTACGGCGATCCCCGCCTTGCCGACGGACCCGAGCGCTACCGCAACGCTTACCGCCACGTCATCGATCTCTTTCGCGGGGAAGGCGTGGAGAACGTCACTTGGGTTTTCCACGTCGATTCTCAAGCCAAGCCCCTCGCGGCCTGGAACACCATGGCGGATTACTATCCGGGCGATGCTTACATCGACTGGATCGGCGTCAGCGTCTTTGGCGCTCAGTACCCGTGGGACTACTGGAGCAATTTCGCCGACACGCTCGATAACGCGTACGCCGAGCTAGCGGCCATCAGCAGCACCAAGCCGCTCCTCATCGCCGAGTTCGGCGTCATCGAGGACGCGACGGATCCCAACCGCAAAGCCAACTGGATCCGCGAAGCGCTCACCACGATTCGAGACGGCCGATACCCCCGCATCCAAGGGATCAACTACTGGAGCGAGGCAAGCTGGATTCCGACCAACAATAACGACATGCGCATCGATTCGAGCGCGGCGTCGCTTCAGATGTACAACAGCTTGGTCTCGGATGCGGTGTTTCTGGACACCGCCGACGTGACTTGGCCCACGCCATGAATGGGTAAAAGAGTTAGGCGTGCCCTTATCTCCGTAAGGGCACGCCTAACGGCAAATCGATTGGGGGATAAAACCGATGAAGGCTAACAATGCTACCGCTGCGGGTCGTTTCACCGTTGTGGGCCTTACCGCTACGTTACTTTTTATGCAGGGCTGTGCGAAGAGCATCACGCCCGTAGTCCAAAGGCAGGTGCCGCCCGCACCCGCCGCGTTCCAAACGAGAGAGGGCGCCCTCGCGCCTCCCGCGGCCGGCGTTTACCACGGCGCCTTTCCCGATCTTCCGGCGGACGTTGGCCGAGGCATCGCCTCCGACATTCTCGCCATGGAGCGGCTCGCCGACAAAAAGCTCGCTTGGGTGCAATTCGAAAACGATTGGGCGCGCAGTACGGAATTTCCCTGGAACACGGTGAAAGCCATCGCCGAACAGGGCAAGCTTCCCTACATCCGCATTCTTCCTCGTAGCCGGTCCCAGCAAAATCTCGGCGCGGATCCGGTCTTCACCATGGCGAACTTCATCAACGGCGACTTCGACCGGCTTCTCGAGCGCTGGGCGCAGCTAGCGAAAGCTTCGGGAACCCGCCTGGTCGTCGAGTTCGCTCCTGAAGTGAACGGTGATTGGTACCCCTGGAACGGCAGGTGGAACGGCGGCGCCGAAGCCGGCGCCTACGGAGACCCCCGGCTTGCCGACGGCCCCGAGCGCTTTCGCGACGCTTACCGCCGAGTCATCGATATTTTCCGCCGGGTGGGCGCCGATCAAATCACGTGGGTCTTTCACGTCGATTCCCAGCCCCGGCCTAAAGAGAATTGGAATGCGATGGCCGGTTACTACCCGGGCGATGACTACATCGACTGGGTGGGCGTGAGCGCGTTCGGGGCGCAGCAGCCGGGAGATTTCTGGGAATCGTTCTCGGACGTCTTGGACGGCACCTACAACGAGCTCGTTTCCATTTCGCCGCTGAAACCCGTGGCGGTGGTCGAGTTCGGCGTGATCGAAAAACCGGGAGACACTTCCGCTAAGGCGCGCTGGATCTCCGAAGCGCTCGATTCGCTACGAAACGGCTGGTTCCCCCACGTCAAAGCGGTGAGCTATTGGCACGAGCGGGCGGTCAGCATGAGTCCCGCGAGAAGCCTTCGCATCGACTCGAGTCTTCAGTCCCTAGGTGCCTACAAAGCGGGAGTCGCCGGAGACTTCTTCCTGGGCGACGCGGGCTTCACGGGAGTGAGCGACGTAATCCAGCGATCTTCGCCTTGAGGTAGGCGGTCTCGTCGTCCTTGATGAGTCCCGTCCTGACCGAGACGATAAACACTAGCCCGACGTACGTGATTGCGCTCACGATGAGTAACGGAAACGGATGGAGATGGAGCGGGTACCAAGCGAAGCAGCTCACCAACACGCAGAAGACGCTGACCGCGCCGATGCCGAAGATCGCTTTCCAGGGGAGATAGTCTCTCAGGCGCAAGCCCATGAGCTCACCCGCGAAATGAGAATAGAGGGCTAGCGTCATCGCGTCGGAGACCACTTTACCAACGAGAGCGCCCATAGGGCCGTACTGGTACGCTCCTCCAATGACGAGCACGACCGTGTACGCCACGGCGATAATCTGAAGCTTCAGCACGAGGCCCGTGCGCGCGAAGACCCGGAAAAGAATCTCGGGCGAAAAGCCCGTGAGTAAGAGCCCAATCAAAAACACGCGGAAGTAGGCGGCGCTCTCCCGATAGGTTTCCGAGAAGATGAAAACGATGATTGGCACCGCGAAATAGAAAAGATACACCGCGATGGGGACCTGAAAGAGCGAGACCTTGCGAATCGTCGAGTGCCAGAGCGCTTTCACTTTGCCTTGGTTATCCGTACGCCTAGCTTCCACCATGTCGAAGGACATGAGATCGGTCATGGTATTGGAAACACTTCCGATGAGCGGCACTTCGAAGCACCCCACCGCGTAGAGGGTAAACTCGCGCACGGGAAACATTGCTGAGATGACGAACTTGTCCATTTTCAGGACGGAACCGATGAGATTCTTCGCGCCTTGCGGCAGGCTAAAGGCCACCTGCTCGCCGAAGAAGCGCTTCATCTCCGCCCAACCCACCTCGGCCGCCCGCACGCGCCGGAGATTGAAAACCAGTAGGCAAAGCAGCTTCGCAAGAGACAGGAGCGCGAGCCCCAAGATCACCGCGTGGAGCGAGCCGAACCAGTAAAAGCCGCCGACGATGACGCCCGCCTTAATCGCTTCGTAAGCGACGCTAAGCGCGATGGCGCTTTTGATATCGTCGAGAACCGCGAGGTAGTGCTCGAAGTGCTGCGCGGGGATGGCGAACAAAACAAAGAGCGCGAAGACCGGGAAAAATTCGGCAAGGCCGGGATTATTGAATAACCGGGCGATGTCGCTTCCGAAGACGAGACACCCTCCAGCGAGCAAAACTGCCATTCCCAAATCAAAAAGCAGGATGTTCAGCGAGAAGACCCCTTCTTTCCCGGGATGACTCTTGATGAAATAGAACAACCCGTTGTCCATGCCCATGTGGCCGATGAGCAGCGCGAAGGAATAGAGGAGGATGAGCTGTTTGTAGGAGCCGTAAGCCTCGATGGTAAGCCAGCGGCTTAGGAAAACCGGGACGAGAAAGCCGGCCGCGACTACCGCTACATGGCCAATGGAGAGAAGGACCGTTTTTTCGAAATGACGCTTGTCTGACATAACCGGCCCCGAGGCGTAGGCAACGCTAATGCTTTCCGCCCGCCGCATCAACAAACAAACACCCGGCTGGGAGGGCCGGTGCCGTAAGTATCCGTCCGAATCGAAGGTAGAAAAGTTTACCGGGGCCACTTCGCCCCGTTTTCGTTTTTCCTCTGAAACTAGGCGTGAGTTAGCGTCCGAAAACCGCGAATTCAGTGGCACCGAACCTGCACAAGCTTAAGTCCAGTCAGTGCTTGCGGCGGTTCAAACGACGAGGACCAAACCGGAAGCTGGGGGGACGGTATGAACCAATATTTCTTGCGCAACGCGCAGGCCATTCGCTCAAACTATTCCCTGTCCTTCGAGTTCGAGTCCAAACCTACTTTCTCGCTACGGCAGCTGGCCATCGACTCCATGCAAGGTTTGATGGCGCTGACGCTCCTAGCCCTCTCGAGCCCCGCTCTCTGGCTTTGCTTTCTCGCCATCAAGCTGACCTCGCGGGGACCCGCGCTCTACAGCCAGGAACGAGTCGGTAAGGACGGCAGAATTTTTAAAATCTATAAGCTCCGGTCCATGCGCCTCGACGCCGAGGCGCAGACCGGCCCGGTGTTGTCCTGGCGCAAGGACCCTAGAGTCACGCCGCTGGGCAACTTCCTGAGAAAGAGCCACCTCGACGAGCTCCCGCAGCTTTGGAACGTCATTCAAGGCGACATGCGCCTCATCGGCCCGCGCCCCGAGCGACCTTACTTCGTGAACCGCTTCCGGGAAGAGGTCAGAAATTACCGCGCGCGCGAGCAGGTAAAGCCCGGCATCACGGGACTCGCGCAAGTCTGCTGCGACTACGATGCGAGCCCCGAGGAAAAGCTCGAGTTCGACTTGCTCTACATCCGGCACCGGCACTCGGTACCCATCTACTTTTTGATTATTTACTACACTGCGAAAAAGGTTCTGTTCGCGTCGTCGGTTTCGTGAGGGGACCTTACTAAAGTGGGCAAAGTAGCTCTCAGCATAGACGTGGAAGATTGGTTCTGCGTTCGCAACATGGGTGGCCACATCTCTCCCCATGATTGGAACGGGTTTGAGTTCCGCGTGCGCGTGGGGCTCGATTTCATTTTGAAGGAGCTCGATCAGCGCGGCATCAAGGCGACTTTCTTCATGCTGGCCTGGGTCGCGGAAAAATGCCATTCTATCGTCGCGGAATTGAACCGGGCCGGCCATGAGATCGCAAGCCATGGTTACAACCACCGGCCTCTCGACGAGATGAGCCCTCTCGATTTCCGGGAAGACGTAAAAGCCTCGCTCTGCATTTTATCCGCGCAGAGCTCGACTCCCATCCTGGGTTACCGCGCTCCCAGCTTTTCCATCACGGAGAAGACCACCTGGGCCCTCGATGTCCTGAGAGAGCTCGGCTTCGCCTACGACAGCAGCATTTATCCGATTCATCACCCGAACTACGGCATTCCGGACTTTCCGAAGGAGCCGACTCAAGTCTCTGGAATTCTCGAGCTCCCCATGAGCACCGTGAATGTTTTCGGAGTGACCTTGCCCATCTCGGGCGGTGGCTATTTCCGCCTGTATCCTTACGCGCTCTCCAAGAGACTCATCCAAAGAGCGCAACGCCAGGGCGATGTGATCTTGTACTTCCACCCGTGGGAGTTCGACGAAGGACAACCGAGACTGAAGCTACCGGCCTTGCGGCGCTTCCGCCACTACGTCGGCCTTGGCAAGAACCGCGCGAAATTCCGGCGTCTGCTCGATGATTTTTCGTTCTGCCCCATGAAGGACCTGATGGGAGGAGCAGCGGACGCTAAACGTGAAACGTACCAGCAGAGGGACCTATGGAAATCTTGAAAAAACATTTACTCGCCGTCTCGACGGTAATCCTATTTGTCGTGAGCGCTTCCGTTTACGATTTCCTGGCGCCGGAGCAGTACGAAGTCACCAGCCGGGTCACCGTCCACCGCTCGCAGATAGAAGCCCCTAACCTCTCCACCGAAGAATCGAAGAACCGGTGGATTTGGGTGAGAGACGGAAACGCCATCAAGGACTCGCTCCTTTCTCAAGATCTCTTGAGCTCGATTCTGGCCAAGAGCGAATTACTTTCCCGTCGGTATGAGGAGTTTAAAGCCGAGAACGACGCCATCATCCGGGAATCGCTCAAACGCGGGCTGGTGGATGCGGACATCAAGATTCAGTTTCTTTCGGAGTTCCGCAAAGCCATCGACGTCGACTACTTGGGCGGCGATGCCTTCACCTACGTTATCACCGTGCGGGACAAGTCTCCCGTGCTGGCAAAAGAAGTGAATAGCGTGCTCGTGGAGAAGCTCAGGTCTCTGGTCGTCGAGGAGACTAAGGTCTCTTACGAGCAATCCCTCGCCGCCTTAGAGCTCGAGCTTAGAAACAATACAGCACCCAAAATTCGGGCTCACCTCGCGGAAACCTATCGGGGCCTCCTCACCTCGAAGGTACTCTTTAATGCGAGTAGCGATCGAAGAGTGGAAGTCGTTCAGGCTCCCTCTATTCCCTTTTCGCCCATCTGGCCCAAGATCGACCGCCTTTTGATTTTAGCTCTCGTCGCGGGTCTCGCTCTCGGTCTCCTTTTGGAATACGTGCTCGCCTGGCCGAAGCACCAAGAACTGCAGACGGCGTAATAGAAATGGAGCAAACGGCACTCATCCAGAGACCGGGGATCGCGGAGCTCACCAGAGCTTTCGGATCTTTGAACATGACCCCGGTCATGTGCCTTTTCGCCTGTCTGACTCTAAGTGCGGCCCACCTCGAAGTCTCGATGCTGACCCACATGGGTCTCGAGCTCATCCTGGTAGGTCTCCTTTGCTCCTTCTATCTGCCCACTCTCTTTCAAGCGAACGCCACCGCCGATCGGTACGGCGTTGCCCGCATCCTGACCTGTTGCCTTCTGATGCTCTCGGCTCCACTCCTCTCCTCGTTAGCCAATGGAGCGCGGCTCGAAATCTTGATGAACCCCGAGTTCCGAAGCTGGGCGAAAGCGCTTCTCGTCTTGCCGTTGATGCCTTGGCTCTGCCGAACCGCCCGGCGAAGAGAGTCGCTGCTGGACGCCCTCGTCTTCGGGGCGGCCGCCTTCGCCCTCATCGTCTTTTACCGCTTTTACGTTTTGGGCGAGATGCGCGAAGTCGACGAACGGCCGAAACTTCATGTTAAGAACGGCGATCCGAACTTCATCTGCGTCATCTTCGCGGTGGCGTTACCTTTCGTGCTCTACAAAATCCAGAGCGCCTACCAAGCGGGCAAGCGGTTCGCGCTCGTTTGGTATGCCATCTGTTTTGCGCTTTTTGCGGCCTGCGTAATCATCACCGAATCGAGAATGGGGTTAATCTCGCTGCTCGCCGGCGTGGTCGTTCTGATTCTGACCATCCCGGTTCAAAATCGTAAGCTCAAGATCGCTTTGGCCGCGGCTTTCTTTATACTCGTCGGCTCCACGGTACTCGGCGGACGTGTGGCCGATCGTTTCAAGTCCATGGACGACGAGTCCAATCGCGAGCGTATCAAGTCACTCGTGACGGGCGCGCAGATGTTCGTGCGCCGGCCGGCGTTCGGCTTTGGCTGGGGCACGAGCCCGAAGCACTTCTACGAGATCACGGGGCACGGCCGGTTGATGTCGGAAGCCCGCCCTCTGTCAGTGCATAACACTTTCCTTCAGCTCATGAGCGAGTTGGGGATGATGGGCCTCTTCGCGTACTTGAGCTTGTACCTGACCGTCTTGGTCAGCATCTTGAACGCCCTTCGCGTTGACCGCCGTCTGGGTTGCTTCTGTCTCGGGGCCTTTGTCATCCTGAGCATGAATCTCACTACCCTTCCCCTTCAGGGAAAAGATTTCATCCTGCTCTACTTCGGAGTGCTCCTGACTCTCTCTCTCGGAGCGACCAATGCGGCCCGCGAAAAGGAGGAGGCCGCATGACGTCTTTCTTCTGGATCTGTTTCTTCCTCATTTTGACGAACTATCTGCTCTTTCCGCTTTTCGTCATCGCGCTCGCTCGCTTCGTGCGAAGAGACATTCGCAAAGGGCGCATCCGGCCGGACGTAACCCTCATCATCTCGGCTTACAACGAGGCCGCGATCATCATGGCCAAGCTTCAAAATTGCCTCGAGCTCGACTACCCGAGAGATCACCTCCAAATCATCGTCGTCTCGGACGGCTCGACGGACCGGACCCCGGATTTGGTCGAGGCCTTCATGAGAGACAACAGCGGTGCCCGGGTGATGGGACTTCATCGCAACGAGCGCCGCGGAAAAGCTTCCGCCATGAATCATGGCGTTGCCGCAGCTTGCGGCGAGATCCTCGTTTTCTCCGATGCCAATACGAGCTACCACAAGGACGCCCTCCTCCACCTCGTCGAGAACTTCAGTGACGCCACCGTGGGCGGCGTATCAGGTCGTAAAGCAATTCTGAAGGAAAAAGAGCGGGCGAGCTCCTTGGGCGACAGGCTCTTCTGGACTTTCGAAGCGGCTCTCAAACGGAGCGAGAGCCTCGTGGGCTCCATTCCGACGGCGGACGGCGAAATCTTCGCCATCCGCGCGAGTCTCTACCACCCCTTGCCGCAGGGAACGATTAACGATGATACCGCGATCACTTTCGACATCGTCGAGGCGGGACTGCGCGTCGTTTACGACCCTCTCGCCGTCTCTGAAGAGTCGGCTTCCTTCACGCTCAGAGAAGACATGGCAGTGAAGGCCCGCATGGTGTACGGCGGTTATCAAAGCCTCGCCCGCTACCACCGGCGTCTCCTTCCTCCGCGCACCTTCTTCGCCTTTCAGTTCTTTTGCCACAAGACGCTGCGCCATTGGATGCCCTTTCTCCTCATCGGGCTTTTCGCGTCCAATCTCTTCGTTCACGGCTACTTCTACGCCGGGGTCTTCTGGGCTCAGGTGACCTTTTATCTCGCCGCCCTCGCCGGCGCCGCGGCGCTTGGCGCTGGCCGGCCGCTCAAGCCGCTCTACCTGCCCCTCTACTATTGCTCGATGAATCTGTCTGCGGTGTCGGGGCTCGTGCACTTTTTGAAGGGCCGGTCCGTCAACGAAATTTGGACGAAAGCGGAAAGGTCGGAAGCATGGAAGAGACATTTCTAGTTACCGGAGGCGCTGGGTTCATCGGGTCCAACTTGGTGGAGCTCTTAATCGAGCAAGGGCACCGGGTGCGGGTTTTGGACAACTTCTCGACGGGGCATCTGGCCAACCTCGCTGAGTTCGAGGGTGAATTGGAAATCGTGGAAGGCGACGTTACGCAGGCCGAGGATTGCCACCGCGCCATGAAGGGTGTTACGCGCGTCGTCCACCTCGCGGCCGAAGTCTCGGTGGCGCGCTCCATCGGCTCGCCCGTGGCGACCAATGGAACGAATGTCTCGGGTACCTGCGAGATTTTGGAAGCGGCCAAAGAAGAAGGCGTGCGGGGCTTCGTGTTTGCTTCCACTTGCGCGGTCTACGGGAACGCCGAAAGCCTTCCCATCGATGAGACCCGGGCGGTACACCCGCTCTCGCCGTACGCCGCGAGCAAACTCGCGGCGGAACACTACGTGCGGCTATACCGGCAACTCTACGGTATGCCGTCCGTGGCCTTTCGGCTCTTTAACGTCTATGGGCCGAAACAAGATCCTACCTCCGCTTACTCGGGCGTGATCTCCGCCTTCGCCGATCGCCTAGCTCAAGGCACGCCGACGACCATCTATGGAGACGGAGAGCAAACCCGGGACTTCATCTTCGTGAAAGATGTGGTGAGCGCGTTCGTTTGGGCGGCCTTGAACCCCGAGTTCTTGCATGAATCCGTCTATAACCTCGCGACCGGCTCGGCGACCTCGGTCACGCGCTTACACGAGAAACTCGTTCGTCTCGCGGGTGGCGGACCTCCGCCCCTCTTCGCGCCGCAAAGAATCGGGGAAGTCAGGCATTCTCTAGGAAAGGCCGAGCTGTACTTGAGCGCGCGGGGCTTGGAAGCTTCCGATCTAGCGACCTTATCCGAAGGATTAGAGAGGACGGCGCACTGGTTTTTCCCTCGTCCGGCAATGGCGCGCCGAAGTTTTCCCGCTCACGGCACTGCCGCGGCCGGCTTCCTGGTGAGCCAGTGAAACTCTTTAGCGTCCTGCTAGCCCTGCTTCTCTCCGTTTCGGCTAGAGCCACATTAAAAGGCAATCTGTCTCTCGAGGAGAGCTATGAGCCTCTCGGCGCCTTGGTCCGCACTTCCTTGCGAGCACGCATGGAGCAAGCCATCACCCCGTTCGTGTCCCCTTATCTCGCGGCGGGAAATGAGTCGGCCTCTCCTTACCAGTATCCTTTGCAATTAAATTCAGAGGCGTACCTTTTCGCGGCGCCCGGCGTGAAGCTGAGCCTTGGGAACTTCTCACTCCTCGCCGAGACCCGTTTTCGTAAATTCCATATGGAGAATTACGAAGGAGCGCCGCCTCGGGCCTTGGTCGACGTCCAAGGGCTTCTCATTTACGACAACTACTGGGATCACAGGCTTTCAGAAACGAGCGGCCTTTCTTTATTTGGCGCGGTTTATAGCGAAACCAATTTCACTAGCGCGGATAATGCTAATCTCCTTCATACGACCCTCGTACGGGCCGGCCCGGAGATTGTCTTCGTAAAAGGCGGGCACCTCGCGGCTTTCGTGGAGCCAAACTTCGTCGTCGATAGACTGCACCATTATTACAATAACCGCGCGGAGCTCAGATTCAGTGGGCGCGTGCGGTACAACGCGGAACCGTTCGTACTAAATCTCACCGTTTCCTATCTCTTCAACCACTATTTCAAAATGAAGTACCTGGAAGAGTATCCGCCCCCCGATCGCAACCAAGGCGTTACGGCTAAGCTCACTCTCGCCGTACATTACTGAGACTTCGGCGGGGATTCTTGAAATGGTCGATGATCATCCCGATCGGCCGCGCGTCGTCGGAGGGATCCGCCGGTAGATTGAGCCGCTCTTGCCTCCAAGGAGCGTAGGGAGGCGCCCCCAAGCGCAGTTTTCCGAGGTAAGGAGCATAGCCTCCTACCGGAGCAACTAGTCCGAAGTCGACGACCAAGATCTTTCCCGTCGAGTCGATGAGGAGGTTCGCGGGGGTAATATCGGAATGCACCCACCCGTTCTCTCCGGTCTTTTGCAAGATCCCTTGAGCTTTCCCTAGCTGGGCCGCGATGTGGTCGGCGTCAAAGGCGCCCGTCTCCCCGCCGCGCACGACGGCTTTGACGGACTTAGGACTCTCCCCGTCGTAGAGCATTGTGGTGAGGATGAGCATTCCTTCCGGCCCGGGGTGCGCTCTCATGAAAAGACCGTCTGGATCGACGGGCTCAATCAATTTCGAGACCGCAACTTCGTGCTGAAGGGATTGCCGACCGCGGGGCTCCTCCCCCAAAGGCACTTTGATGGCCATGGGAACCGGAGTGTCTTTCGTCAGATATACCGCCGCGAAAGACCCTTCTCCCGTCAGCACCAGATTGTTTCCAAAATGCTCGATTAGGGTGGCGTACCCCTTAAGGCAAAGGGCAGCGGGGCGCTCCGGCTCGGCAAAGAGCGGCGTGGCCCACAAAACCATTCCTAAAATGGCCGTGACGGACAATCGAAGCATTGGACTCTCAATATCGCCGTGGACCGCTTGAATACGGCAGAGCTTTTATGTCGCTTGTGGCCACTGGCTGGCATTAGCCATAATGAGCCCTACCTCATGCGTTTTTTGTTCTTACTAAGTTTCCTTTGCCTATCCGCGCGCGCGGAGCTGGCGAGCCCCGAGACATGGGCGGCGTTGAAGGCTTTCCACGGCTAATTCCGCATGGGCCTCGAAGTGGAAGCGGTTGGCCCGCCCATGGAGCGCGTGCTTCCTTACTTGGAGTACGAAGCGCTCATGGAAAGTCTCCCCGCAAGCTACTTCAACTGGCGACCGAACCACGCGGACGCGTATCTAGAGCGAGAGGGAAACTTCGAAACGCTTTCGCCGGAGTTGCAAACAAAGCTTCTCGAAATGAAGCGGCCCAACGAGACGATTCAGTCCGCCTGGACGAGACTGCCTTACGAAACTCAGGTCGCGGCCATTAAGCCCTCTCGCATGCCGCTTAGCGTGCTCTCTTACAAGCTCGCCAACCTCGCGGCCGCGCTGAAAGTTCGCGAAGACGCCCCGCCCGCTTTCAAAGAGATGATGAGCCGGTTCGCCCTTGAGCCAGACGCCGTTAGCGGTCCGGCTATCTTCGAGTTCAAGCATAACGAGGACATCGCCATGACCGATCCGGTCAAGTACCTCGCCGATCTGGCCTCGCTCTCAGGGTTCCTCGGTATCCAAAGCATGCTCGACGATCCGCTCACCAGAAAGCCAGGGATCTATTCGTATCACGTGCATATCAGCAAGAAAGACGGGCCTATCGTGGAAAGCGTGCTGCAGGCTCTCAATTTCAAGCGCATGTTGGATCTCGCCAAACTTAATTCCGCAGCGGCCTTTAGTGAAACGAGCACGGTGGCGTACCAAACGGATATCAGGCGCAAAGGGCTCATCCGCCGTATCGCCGAAGATCGGGTCGAACTCAGATACCACGACGGAAATCCGGTCGACGAGCTGCGCTCGACCCTTGAGCTCTTGAGTCTTCCGGAGAAAGAAGCGGCCTCCCGCCTGAGTGCCCAGGTGGCCGAGCAGTTCACGCCCGAGCTCATCGAAAAAATCACCGAGATACGGCCTGACGTGGTCGTTGATTACCTCCTTCATATTTACCCTCACCTCACGACCGAACAGAAGATCTTCAACGGCACTTTGCTCGCTGCGGTTCAGTCGGGAATCAGGAACGGGGGTAAAGAGAGCTCGGTGAAACGCCGTTTCGTGAAATCCTTGTACGCGGGCATGGCCTCTCCCGGCGTTTCCAAAGAGGCCAAAAGCATAATGAAAACCCTGGCCGCCCAAACCGATCCCTCGGGCGTCCCCTGGGCTCAGAACTTCGTGAGCGGCGTCTTCCAAAGTTGTGCCCTCGCCTTCAAGTCCCTCACCCGCTAAAAGGCCCCGGTACATTGCTGTCCGGTTGGACGCGGTAGGTAAAGGTTGAAGAAGGCCTGAAACCAAGGCAACACAGGGTTTTCGACCAAGAAAATACTGTGCCGGAGGTTTCAGGCCGTAAGCCAAAATAACGTGTTCGAGCAAATGATCAAGTTGGTTTCTCGCCACCAGTTCGAGGGAGCGGTAGCTCACTTTGAAGGGGATCGGGGGGTTCGAACGCTCGACTGCTGGACGTGGTTCGGCGCGCTTCTATTCGGCCAACTCAGTGGCCACGACTCCATACGAGCCATCGAGCGTGTTTTCTGCCACGGCAATCGGCGCATGCAACGCATGGGCTTTTCCACTGTATGTCGCAGTACTCTTGCCGACGCCAATCAGAGCCGGCCTCTGGGGATCTTGGAGCGCACTTACGCTGGTGTTCTCTCCCATGCCAAGCACATTTGTCCCGAACGCCACGGCTTTCGCTTTGAGGGCGAGGTCCGGGCGCTAGACTCCTCAGTCATCGACCTGTGCCTATCTTTGAGTCCTTGGGCGAGCTTTCGCAAGGGAAGGTCTGGCGTGAAGCTGCACACGGCGATAGACCTAGCGGGAGATTTGCCGGACTTTGTCGTCATTACACCCGCCTTGCGCCACGACGTTCCTATTGCCCGGCAGTACTTGCACCCCAAGGCAGGTTCCACGGTGATTTTCGACCGCGGCTACTGGAGCGCAGACTTTCTCAACCAGCTCAACCGCGACAAGGTCTTCTTTGTCACCCGAGCTAGAAAAAACAATCGCTTCAAAGTCCTCGAAAGGGGCTCACGTCTAACTGATATCTACTTTCATATAAGTCTTCAAATACTTAACCACTATTGCATAGTACTACTAGGTAGTATATACTACTTAGTAGTATGAGACGCACCTTCGTGGAAACCTCACTGTTTGCGAGGCGAGTAAATCAGGAGGGCGCCGAAGTTCTGAAGGAGATTCAAGCGGAGATCCTAAAGAATTCTGAAGGCGGCCGAATTATTCAGGGTACCGGAGGGCTACGGAAACTCCGAGTAGGCGACGAGGGCCGCGGAAAGGGCAAGCGCGGTGGCTTCAGGGTGATCTACTTGGACCTGCCACACATCGAGCGCACGCATCTTCTGGCCCTCTACGACAAGGACGAAAAAGACGATATCTCGAAAGACGAGAAGAAAGCTCTGAAGGCTCTGGTGGAGCAGATTAAAAAGGAAGCACGATTATGAAAAAGACAAAACTTGGCCAGGAACTGATCGCCAGTCTCACCGAGGCCGTTGACTACGAGCGCGGTAAGAAAAAACTGCGTACTTCCACGCTTGAAATTCCCGAGCCCGCTAAACACTGGCGCAAGGACCAGATCGCGCGTCTTCGCAAAGAGCGATTCGGCGTAAGCCAGCCCGTATTCGCTTCCCTTCTCAGCGTGACCGCATCGACGGTTCGAGCATGGGAGCAAGGGCTAAAAACACCATCGGGTGCCGCTAGCCGGCTTCTAGAGCTTGCAGAAATCGAGCCTGAAGTCTTTCAACGTCTGGCCAAAGACCGCCGTTCCGCCTAACGAGGCACTAAAAGTTGATAAACTTCGCCATCAGAACGACGGAAAGCACGAGAGAAATGAAAAAGACTCCAAGGGTCGAAGCGGCGAATCTCATCAAGCCGATCTGAATGTCCTTTGCCTCTGCCAGCAAATTAGGAACCCCTAAACCCTCTTTGAACGCATCGTCATCATCCTTTAAAAGCTGGGTCAAGGCAGTGTCTTGTGTAGCTTGCGGGAAAGCGGAGTTTCCAATTATTAGCGAGTTTGCCCGCTGCCTTTGAAGTCGAGCAATTTGATTCGTAAAAAACTCGTAAGGCTCACTTGAGCTACGAGTTTGAAGATGCGTTCATGCGATGCATTGATCGAATTGACGATCATTTCGCTCGCGCTTTGTTGGTTAGATGCCATTTCTTATGTGCCTTATCGGGGGCGTGGTTACCTCACTTATGGTTCGGTACCACTGGGATTATTTCTTCCTCCTTAAATTCGGCATCGTATCCCTCTACTCCGTCGCCCTTTGGAATAGCACCAAGTACCACGTTGCCATGCATTTCTTCGGCTTTGTCGGTTGGGCATTCTACCGAGCGGTGGCGAAGATCGGAATGCAGAACCGAGCGACAGAAGTCTTTGAAAATGCCGGGCTCACGAGTCGCAAGGCGCAACTACCCAAACTACTCGCCCATGAGTTAGCCGAGGATGGAATCCACCGAATGCGGATTGCGCGCTCTGGTCTTGCCAGGCAAGACTTCGAGAAAGCCAAGGGTAGCATGGCATCCTCGATGGGGGTCTACGTCAATATTATCGAGGAGAACCGCGTTCGCGGAACCGTCGATATCACTTACAGCAGGACTCCCATTCCTAATTCCGTAGAGCTAGATTTCGCTGATCTCGGGCGCCTTCGTGAAGGGGAGTTCTATATCGGCGCAGGATATGCGGGATTGAAAACTTTCAGCCTCTCTCTGAGAGCCCCCACCTCCTCATCGCTGGTGAAACCGGAAGTGGAAAGTCGACGTTTCTCCACCAGTTCATTACCGGCCTTTACCGGAATGACCCCCGGATAGAAATGACGCTCATTGACCTGAAGGGCGGTCTTGAGTTCACCGCGTTCAGCTCCCTTCCCGGCGTCACTGTGGTCACAGATCGAGAAGAGGCCTCAAAACGTCTAACAGTCTTTCCTGAAATCATTGGACGACGAATGGGAACCCTTAGGCAGAAGCACGCCAAGAGCATTGAGGAACTCTACGGCGAAAAGAGGAAGTTCGTGAATCGCGATGTCGTTATCATTGATGAGGTGGCGGAAATGTTTCTCCCTTCGGAGGATGACGCCGCCAAAGCGATTCTAAGTCAAATTGCGCGACAAGGCCGGGCGCTGGGGCTTCACCTGGTTGTGGCCACCCAGAGGCCGGATACTCGCGCCCTCGATCCTCAGATCAAAGCAAACCTTACCGGTGTGCTGTGTTTCAAAATGCTGAATGACGCTTCAAGCATCACGGTGCTCGGAAACGGGAAGGCAACCGAACTACCATCCGCACGGCCTCCGCCTTGAACTCCGCAGAATGGTTTCTATAAGGGCGTTTCTCGGACACGGTTACCTCCAACATCGAAGTATACCGCCTAACTTGGAGTGTCCATTTTACTGAGGAAGGTCAGCGACAGCAGTCCCACAAAATTCCTACCGAACTTCTGGGATATTTGAGGAAAGAGCGCGAAAGGGTGACTAGCGTTTTTGTGGCCGCTTCGTCCGAGAGCGAAATGCTCTCGTATGAATGGTACTCACGGACGCTGACCCGGTATTGCAAGGACTTGCGATTCCGTTGGTCGAAACCCACGGGCTACGGCATTCAACAGCGCCGCTTGCCGGAAAAATGTTGAGTCTTTGTCCATGCTCATCCCTCTCCAGTTTCACCCAACGGAGGGAGCGTGATCTGAAATTCTTTATCCAGCTTACATCCTGGTACGACGACCCGTTTGCCGGTGCCGAGGTTCAGTTTCGAGGTGTTCAATTTTGAGTACCAGGGGTGGTTGCATCGCTTAGCAAGCGCCAGAAATAACCGTTTCACTTTTACCGAGCGGCAAGCCTTTAGAAGTGAAAAGGCCAAATCAGGTCTTAGGGCAGTCAGCCCCTCCATCAATTGAAAAGCCTCCTCTATCCCCTGTTCTTTCGGCGCGAGGTACAACGCCTCCATTATCGCCCTTTCCGGAGTCGAGGTCTGGACTTCGAAATTTTGGAATGAATGGGAGGTGAGTCCGAGAGAGTGAGTTCCCCCAAACAGCTTGGGGCCGAAGTACTGGATCCGACGTCCCCAGGGATGCCGTAAATACCAAGGCGGCAGCCTCACGTTCTTTTGGCCAAAGAGGTATACGACCGCACCCTTTCCGGCCGGAACGAAGTGGCCAAAGCCCTTTAGTTCCAACGCCGTTTTCGCCGCCACGTGAACGGGGAGTTTCAATTGCGTTTGTATGGCGAATAGCGCCCCCGTCCAATCGACGTTGTCATTCAACCGAGCGTAGGCCCCGGGCCCCACCCGACGCAACCATCCCGACTTTTCATATTCGAAGGCAAGCTGTTGATATACCCCATGTTTTTCCAGCCACGGGAGCGCCGCAACGGTCCCCGCTGGCCAGACATGAAGTAAATGGTTTATTTTGGAGTGTAATTCACCAGCCATACTTGTGATTTTAGCACCAATT
>JAYUGC010000036.1:0-82874 GCA_043767805.1 Pseudomonadota bacterium
AGAGAGATGTCTGGTAGCGGGCGCGAGCGATTACTTGCCCAAGCCCGTCGACATCAACTCCCTCTTGTCGCTGCTGAGGATCTGGCTGACCAAATGACCGAGCGAGACTGGGAAGGCCTCGAAGTCGATCTCCTGATTCGCGCCGTCTTTGAGCGCTACGGCTACGATTTCAGGGAATACTCGCCGGCGTCGCTTCGCCGGCGCATCAAGGCCGTTCTTATCAAGCAGAATGTGCGGAAGGTTTCCGAGCTTACCGAAAAGGTCATCCACGATCCGGATGCTTTTTCGGCTTTACTCGTGCATCTTACCGTGACCGTCACCGAGCTCTTTCGCGATCCGCTTTTCTTTCGTTCGCTTCGGGAGAACATCGTCCCCTATTTGCAGACCTTTTCCGAGTTGAAGGTTTGGCATCCGGGTTGCGCCACGGGAGAGGAAGTCTACTCCATGGCCATCCTGCTCACCGAAGCGGGGCTTTATGAGCGCAGTCTCATCTATGCTACCGACATCAACGTGAATGCGCTCACCAAGGCGCGGGAAGGCATTATCGCGGAAAAGGCTCTCTCCGAAGCGCAGGGGCGATACAAGGAGTCGGGTGGGCTCTTTAATCTAAGTAAGTACTTCACGACGGAGTACCGAGCGGCTATCGCCGACCGCTCGTTGAAACGTCATCTCGTTTTCTCGGATCATAATCTCGTCACGGACGGGAAGTTCGGAGAGATGAACCTCATTCTCTGCCGTAACGTACTCATCTATTTCTCGCCGCCTCTGCAAAGGCGGGTGCTTCAGCTGCTCTGGGACAGCCTCGCGATAGGGGGGTTTCTTTGCCTCGGCATGAAGGAAAGGTTAGATTCCCAAAGAGATTTACCCGGATGTTATCTGTACTCGAAAGCCGATCGCATTTATCAAAAGAAGGTATGAGTCCCACCGAAGGGTATCGCCTCGTCGTCATGGGCGCTTCCGCCGGCGGCCTCGAGGCCTTGCGCGAGATTACCGGGAAGCTTCCTCCGTCTTTCCCGGTTCCCATTCTCATCGTTCAGCACTTGGGCCGTCATGCAGAGAGCCACTTTGCCGACGTTCTAGCCATGCATTGCGGTTTGCCCGTGAAGGAGGTTGAGGATAAGGAAAGTTTGCGGGCCGGGGTCATTTATACGGCTCCCGCGAATTACCACGTCCTAGTCGAGAGAGACCTCACGGTTTCTCTTTCGGTCGAGGCTGCCGTCAACTTTTCGCGGCCTTCCATCGACGTGCTTTTTGAAAGTGCCGCGGACGCGGTGGGAAAGGGCTTAATAGGCGTCCTTCTAACGGGCGCCAATGAAGATGGGGCGCGGGGAATGGCGGCGATTAAAAAGCGGGGTGGTTTCGCCATCGTCGAAGATCCGGGAAGTGCCCGCTTTAGAGCCATGCCTGCCGCGGGCTTGAGAGAGGCAAAGGTGGACTTGGTGCTCCCCCACCACGCCATCGGCCATGCCTTATTGAAGCTCTTTTCTACCGGGTCTTTCGTTTCGCTTTAGTTTGCTTCGGCTTTTTCTTTTTCTTGGCGGAAGTTTTCTTGCGCTTCCTCGCGGTCTTTTTCTTGGTAGTCGGCGCTTTCGGCGCGGGCTTTAACGTCATCGAGACGTCGTAGGCCTCTTTGAGCCAGTCCGTAATGGGAGCCTCCACCTCGTCGCGGTGGGTAAGGTAAACCATGTGCGCCGTCTTCACTTTGGTGGAGGCGTAGGTCTTTCTGACCGGAGGCGATTTCTCCTCTCTGCCCAGAAAGAAACAAACTTCCAGCCGGTTTTTCGTGGGACGCACGAAGCAGTAGCAGACCTTACGGGAAAACATGATGGAACGGTGAGAGGCGTAAATGCGCTGCTCACCAAAGGAGACCGCGGTCTCACGCAACCGGGCCCAGGCGTCCTGCAGATCTTCGGAAAGATCCTGGGTGTGCTTTTCCTCGGTGGTCGACCAGCAGTCATGAACCTGCTTGTCGTCGACCCATTGGCGGCAGTGGTAGCACTCTCGTCCCGGCATCGGTCCCAGGAGAAAGCTTGGGCCGGGCTTTGTCAAATCTTAGCCGGCTTTGCGGATGTCTTTTGGAGCGGCGTCCATCATCGTCGCGAGGCTTCCGAAGACGGCGCGGCCCGCGCTGTCCACCAGCTCTCGCGTGAGCTTGGACTCGAGGCTCAGGTAAGAGATGTGGTCGGACACCCGGTTCAGAAGATCGCGCGGATGCACACTTCGGAACTCACGCTTGGCCTGCTTGTAGTACTTGGCGATGAGGTACTGAAACGCGTTTTCGTCGAAGGCGA
Source organism: Pseudomonadota bacterium (assembly GCA_043767805.1). Classification (GTDB taxonomy): domain Bacteria; phylum Bdellovibrionota; class FAC87; order UBA2466; family UBA2466; genus CAZZHG01. The sequence continues at coordinate 2,292 of JAYUGC010000036.1, forward strand.
TTTTCTTTTTCGCGCAGATGGACTGAAAAATAATCTTGTACTCGCCCTCCGTGGGGCTCGGCGTCTCGATCATGTACTTGATGCGGCGCCAGAACGCTTCGTCGCCGAGGTCGCGCGGATCGAGGTTGGTGGAGAGAATGATGAGCTGCTCAAAGGGGACTTCAATCTTCTTTCCGCTGGAAAGCGAAAGAAAGTCCATCGCCTTTTCGAGCGGGTAAATCCAGCGGTTCAGAAACTCGGTCGGCTTTACCTTTTGGCGGCCGAAGTCGTCCACGAGCAGTACGCCGCCGTTGGCTTTGAGCTGAAAGGGCGCCTCGTAGCTTCTCTGGCCGCTGCGAAACGTGAGATCGAGCATGTCGAGAGTGAGCTCGCCGCCCACTACGATGAAGGGCCGAATCACGTGGACCCAGCGCGGATCCAGGGCCTTGGGATCCTTTTTTAGAGGATGATTGTCGGGAAGGGCCGACTCCGGAATCGGAACGTGCACCTTCTCGTCGTACACTTGGATGAACTCGCCGTCCACTTTCAGGGTGTGCGGCACGAAGATGCCTTGGCGGAAGAGACGGGCGATGCGCTCGGCCATGGTGGTCTTGCCGTTACCTGGTTTTCCGTAGAGGAAAATGGGTCCCCCCGAGTTGATGGCGGGCCCCAGCTGATTCAGATAGTCCTGGCTGATTAGAATGTCCGAGAAAGCGGCGTCGAGATGCGCCTTGCGGACATACTTGTACTGAAACCTCTGCTGCTGAACGGCGACGGTGTAGTCTTGGATGTCGACTGGCGAGGGACCGAAGTAGGTCGAGCGCCGGTTCGCCTTGTTCGCGTCCTCGGAGCCTTTCGGCGTCAGGCCGAAATCGAGACCGGCGTTGCCGCCGATACCGGAGCCGCCCAAGGTGCCGATAAGATCGCGGTCACGTAGGCTTTTGATGACCGGCTCGACGAGGGAGTAGGGGACTTTGATGATGTTGGCGAAGTCCGAACCGCGGGTGGAGCCTTGAGCCGCGAGGATTTTTAGGATGCTGTCTTCGACGTAGTAAACATCGAGTTTGGCTTCTTCGAGGGACTGGGGCTTTTTCGGGAACCACATTCTACGACTTCTCCTGAACTGGGTAACTTATCGGCCTTGGCGGGCCCGAACCTGAAGGATGGGACAGCTCTTTTTTGGATTCGAATTACTTTGTAACGGCCTGTACTTAGCCTGTCGGCGGGCCCTAAAATGCGGCGAGTCTAAAACGTGCTTCGGAGTTTCAAAATGGCGGTCAAACGAGTCGTAATTAAATTCAAGTCGGGGAAAGAGTTCAAAAGCTGGCTGTCGAAAAACCGGAGCCTTCCGGACGGCATCTGGATCCGCTTTTTCCGCAAAGATTCCGGCATGCCGACCATCACCTATGCCGAGGCTTTAGATGAGGTAGAGAGAAGCGCCTAAAAGCGATTCTCGAGATGCTTAAAAAGGGAAAGAGCTATCACACTCAACCGGATGTCTGATCGCCGACAATGGGAAGAATGTGCCCCGTGATGAAGCTCGAGTCCGCATCGGAGACGAGAAACACGTAAGCGAGCGCGATCTCCTCCGGCTGCGCGGGGTGCTTGAACTGCGTCTTCATGCCACGAAAACGGATGAGCTAGCTCCGCACCTACTTCTTCATGAGCTTCGCCGATTGCTCAAAGAAGCGCTTGAACGCAGGCCTATCGGAGCAACGCTCTTTATAGCTTTCGAACACGGGACGCACCGGCATGCTCTTCGTCAGGAATCCCCACCCAATGGCGGAAGCCATGAAAACGTCGGCCGCCGTAAACAGATTACCGAGAAGGTATCGGCCGGGGATGAGCGCTTTCTCGAGCGTATTCATCGTATCGTCGTAGGTACCGTAAGAGAGCGCTCCCGGTCTGCCGGGCTCCCGATTCATCATGCGATCGTTGATGGCTTGTTCGACGCAGGTCACGCCGAAAAAGAGCCAGCGGTAATAGCTTCCGCGCGCGGGATCGGTCAGGGCAGGAGCGAGCCGCGCTTCGGGAAAAGCATCGGCGAGGTACGCGCAAATCGCGGCGGTTTCCGTAATGGTGGTCCCGCGGTGAACGATGGTGGGAAGCTTCCCCATGGGATTGATGGCGAGAAAGGCCGGGTCCTTTTGGTCTTTCTTGTCGAAGCTCATCAGCTTCAGCTCGTACTTCGCGCCGACTTCTTCCAACATCCAATGGACGATGCGGGCTCGGGACATGGGATTGTAATAAAACGCGACGGTATCGCTCATGGGGGTTTCCTCCGCGGCCATTCTGGATCGGACCCCTTCAAATGGCAAAGATTAGGTAGTCATATTGGCGGCTTAAAGCACCCGCTCCGGCCTCGGACAGGATTGCTGGGAAGCCGATACCCAGATGTGTTAAACCCCTCCTCCATGGAAAAGCCTATTTGCAGGACCTGTCAGAAGCCCAAAGGCACTCTCGAGTGCGGTCCCTGTCAGGCCTCCGTCTGTAGGAAGTGCGCCCAGTTTGTGCGAGAGAACACATTTTCCTTCCTGGAAAAGGTCCCCGCCGAGATTCAACACCAGACCTATTGCGGGCAGTGTTTTGATTCCATCGTGGCGCCCGCGCTCAATGAGTACGAGGCCACCATGGAACGGGCCCGGGGCATCATCGTTTACCTGAAGAATCAGGGCGAAGAGACCCGCCTCATCAAGCGCTCCGAAAAGCCCTTCAAAGTCGTCGATTGCGCTGACCGCGAAGAGACCATGATGCGGCTCGCGTTCATGGCGGCGAGCAACCACTTCAACACTCTGGTCGATGTGCAGATCGATTACAGAAAAGTCCGCAAGGAAGCCTACCAAACGACCCTTTGGAATGGCTCCGCCGTGCCCACTCAGTTAGACGGAAAGCTTCTCAGCGTCGTCGAGTGGAGCGCTCCCGTGAATAATCTCGGAACTCGCTAGCCGAACGACTTCGCGTCGATGACGAAGCGGTAACGCACGTCACCCTTCATCATGCGCTCGTAGGCTTCGTTGATTTTCTGAATGGGAATCGTCTCGATTTCGGACGCGATGTTCTTCTTGCCGCAGAAATCGAGCATCTCTTGGGTTTCCGCGATGCCGCCGATGAGCGAGCCGGAGAGACTCCGCCGTCCCATGATGAGGCTGAAAGCTCCCACTTGCGGCGCGGTCGGCGGAACGCCGAGAAGGACCATCGAGCCATCTCGCTTCAAGAGATTGAGGTAGATATTCCAGTCGAGCTCCGCGGAGACCGTGTTGATGATGAGATCGAAGCTCGCCGCGAGATCCTTAAAGGTCTTTGCGTCGGAGGTCGCGTAGTAATGTTTTGCGCCGAGCTTGAGACCGTCCTCTTTCTTTTTGAGGCTTTGGCTCAGAACAGTCACTTCCGCGCCCATGGCCGCCCCGAGTTTCACGGCCATGTGACCCAAGCCACCGAGCCCGACCACGGCAACTTTCTTGCCGGGGCCTGCTTTCCAATGACGAAGGGGAGAGTAGGTGGTGATGCCCGCGCAAAGTAAGGGCGCCGCCACGTCGAGAGAAAGATTGTCCGGAACTTTTAAGACAAAGCCTTCGTCCACCACGACTTTGGTGGAGTAGCCGCCGTAGGTCGGCGTCTTACCGTCCTTTTCTTTCGCGTTGTACGTACCGACGAATCCGTTCGTGCAAAACTGCTCGAAGCCCTGGCTACAGTTCGTGCAATCGCGGCAAGAGTTCACCATGCAGCCGACGCCGACTCGGTCTCCCGTTTTGAACTTGGTGACCTGCGCACCGACTTTGGAAACGACGCCCGTAATCTCATGACCCGGCACCATGGGAAAGCTCGAGCCACCCCATTCGTCCCGGGCCTGGTGAATGTCCGAGTGGCAGACTCCGCAATAGTGAATGTCGATTTGAACGTCCTTGGGGCCGGTCTCCCGGCGGGTGATCTCGAAAGGGCCCAGGGGCTGGTTGGCGGATTTTGCGGCGAAAGCTTTGGTGGCCATGGTGTCGTTCTCCTAAGGTTCGTTCATACCCTATTTCCGCGGCGCCTTCAGCTTCTCGCGGATCTCGGTCAAAATTTCGAAATAATGCCATAAGAACGCCCGCTCTCCCGGTGAAAGGAAAGCGGGCGCCCTGTTCGTTCGCTCTTTAACTCAGGTGCCGGCTTCGGTGACGCCGCAGCTTAAGCCCGCTTCGTCCGAGAGACCGAGGAGGGTGATCTTGCCTTGGCCATTGCTCAAGGTGAGCTCATTGCTTACTGGTAGCGCGGAAAAGTCCGGTCGGCTCACTCGCGGCGAAATAAAAAGCCTACTTCACATAAGTATTTGTAATTAAATTTTATTTTTGATTAATTCGCTCCCCTCCCTCTTTGCCCTTCTCGCCGAGGTCCGAAAAATGATAAACGCCTGTCACTCACAATTTCGTCCTAACTCTAAAGGTGGAGCGCACATGAAGCTGAATTTGGGATTTTTGCGGTCGTTGATTTTGGTCTCGGGTCTCGTCGTTTTCGGTATGTCGGCTCACGCCGACGAAACCAAGAAGGAAGAGACCAAGGTCGTTCGTAAGACGGAAATCAATCCGTACAAGATGGGCTTCGGCGTCCAGGCCGGTCTTGCCATCGGCAATGCCAATCTCGAGCCGGTGACCGAGAGCTCCAATCGCACGGGCTTTACCTTGGGCGGTTACGCGGAAGTTCCGCTCCTTCCCGGCTTTCTCTATTTCCAGCCGGAAGTGAACTATCTCCAAAAAGGCGCGTCGAATGGCCATTTCGGCTCTCAAGCCACGGCGAGGCTCAGCTATCTCGAAATGCCGTTACTCGCGAAAATCAAGTTGATGGTGCCTCGCGCGCGGCCTTTCGTGCTGGCGGGTCCGACGCTGGCTTACTTGGTCTCGGGCAGCATCGAAGGCGCCGGCGGCAACTTCGACCGCAGCCGTTTCAATAACGTCGATATCGGCTTGCTCTTGGGCGCGGGCTTCAGCTTTCAGCTGGGCGACACGCTCAACTCGTCCGAGATGTCCGTCTCCCTGCGCTACACCCGCGGATTGAACAACCTGGACTCCGGCTCCAACGAGTGGAAGTCCAACGTGCTCGGTCTTCTGGTCGGCATTCAGATCTAATCCGTCCGTTCCCAATCGATCGGGTTTTTGCCGAGTTTTTTGAGGATGGCGTTCGCCTTCGAGAAGGGCCGACTACCGAAAAATCCGTTATAAGCGGACAGCGGCGACGGGTGGGCCGATTCAATCACGAAGTGGCGTTTATTCGTGATGAGCGCCTTCTTTTTTCGAGCAGGCGCGCCCCAGAGAATGAAGATCAGCGGCACTTCGCGCTCGTTCAATAAACCGATGGCGCGGTCGGTGAAGACTTCCCAGCCGTGATCTTTGTGCGAGTGGGCCTGACCCATGCGTACCGTAAGAACGGTATTGAGAAGCAGTACGCCCTGGTCCACCCAGTGGCTCAGCTCCGATTTCGTGCGATCCACGGGCTTACCGAGATCGGCCTCGATTTCCTTGAAGATGTTCACCAGGCTTGGCGGCTTGGGCTTTAGCTCATTGGGAACCGCGAAGCAAAGGCCGACTGCTTGACCCGGTCCGTGATACGGATCTTGTCCGAGGATAACGACTTTGACGTCCTCGTAGTCGAGACTCTGCAGGGCTCGAAGCACGCGATCCCGACGCGGAAATATCCTCTTTCCGGAGTTGTACTCCGTCCGCAAAAATTGAGTCAGACCCGAGAAATATTCTTTCTCGGCCTCGGGCGCGAGAATCTCTCTCCAGCGAGGAGGCAAGTTCTTCGGAAAGGCGGAAGCGGACTGGGATTCGGCCATGCCCGTTTCATAGCGCAGGACCGTGGGTCCGCCAAGAATTTCGGTGGAGGCCGCGCGCTGTCAGCTCGCGGTGCCGAAACGCCGTCTTAGGATGAGCTTTAACGTTAAATAGGAGATCAATCCGACCGGGCCGAAGAGCAGGGTACCCCGAAGAGAGTGAGCGCGGTCGACACGAGGATACCACCAATGATGGCAAGGCCCATCGGGCGTCGCGATGGGTTAGACCGCGGTATTCAGAGCGGGTTTCCGAGTGTAGCGATAGGCCCACGCAATGAGTAAAAGCTGCATCGGAAGGCGAAGCCACAGTAAAGCCGGTGGCGCGGGAGTGTCGCCCAAAGAGATTTGGTGAATCGCCATGTACAGGTTCGCCGGAAACACGGCGACGTAGAGTGCGATGAGCCCCCAGGCAGCTTTGCGCTGAAGCGCCGGAATCAAAAGTCCCATGCCGCCCAAGATCTCGAAGAAGCCGCTGATATAGACCAGGGCAAGGGGCGCCGGTAAGTAATCCGGAACGATGCGCACGAACGGACCGGGGTCGGCCAAGTGAAGCGCCCCGGCCAAGGTCATTAGACCAGCGAGTAACCAACGGGGAATCTTTCTTAGCGCCATGCAGACAAAGTACTCGCTACGCACCAGCAGGGGAAGCGGAGAGGTGGGCGCGGCAATAAGTCTCGAGGCGCTCCAAAACGTCGGTGAAGCCGTCGAGATCCGCGGGCTTCACGATGAAAAGATTCGCGCCTAGCGCCATGCATTTCGAGATGTCTTGCTGGGCTTGCGAAGTGGTCAAGATAATCACGGCAACCTCCTTCAGGGGCTCCGTTTGTCGAATCTCCTGAAGCACTTCGAGCCCGTCTTTGCGGGGGAGATTTAAATCGAGCAGGATGAAATCAGGCCGCGGCTTTTGGTTCAAATACTCTATCGCCGCCTCGCCGTCCGAAACGAACGAGACATTGAACTTTCTCTGACTCTTATGCAGCATGTCCGCGATGAGCCATTGATCGGCGGCATTATCCTCCACCGATAGCAATTCCAGTGGATTTGAAGCGTCGCGCAGTAAGCTCATAGATTTTAGCGGCCCGTGCTTTTAAGTTACGCCTGCTTCCCGTCAGGATCAATATCTGGCTAATCGTTTGCATAAGCTCAAGCTCATGAAGCACTTCAAAAAACCGGAATTTCTGCGGCGGCTGGGCTCCTGGATCCTCAAGTTACGGAAATCCAAGGGAATAGGTCAGGATCGGCTCACCTCGGAAGCGGGGCTGGCCAAAGGCACGGTTAGTAAAATCGAAGGGGGAGACGTGGACCCAAAAGCTTCCACCCTGGTGAAATTGGCCAACGCCTTGGACGTTCCACCGGCAAAGATCCTGGCTATGGAGTAGTAGATTCCCTCAGGCTTCCGCGGCGATCGCGGTGCTAGAAAGATACGCCTCGACCGAGGGCAAGGTGAAGGAAAAAGTCGTTCCGCTGCCTTCCTGGGACTCCACCCAGATGCGTCCCAAGTGGCGCTCGACGATCTTCTGGCAGACGGCTAGGCCGATTCCCGATCCCGGATATTCCTTAGGGTTGTGCAGCTTTTTGAAAATCCGGAAAATTCGGGCCGAATGCTGCGGGTTGATGCCGATGCCGTTGTCGGTCACCGAAAAGAGCACACGACCGTCCCGATTTTCCCCTTTGACGACGATTTCCGGCGTGGTGCCCGGCCGGCGAAACTTGATGGCGTTGTGCAGAAGATTTTGGAAAAGCTGAAGGATTTGGGTCTCATCGCCCGCGATATCGGGAAGATCCACTTCGATGCGAATGTGGGCGCCGGCCTCCTTGATACCAATTTCCAGAATACCCACGACTTCGTCCACGAGCGCGTTCATGCTTATGGGAGCGAGCTGCACTTCAGAAGCGCCAACTTGCGCGTAAGTGAGAAGCGCCAAGATTAATTCACGCATGCGGCGAGTGCCGTCCACTGCAAAGGCTATGTAGTCCTTGGCGGTGTCGTCAAAGACGCTCGCGTATTTCCGGTCGAGCAGCTGTACATAGCTGGTGACGGCCCGGAGCGGTTCTTGGAGATCGTGGGAAGCGATGGAAGCAAACTCGTTCAACTCGGCATTGCTGCGCTCGAGCCTGAGCAGCAACTCTTTCGTCTCGTACTGTCTTTGACGATCGGCGAGGGCAGCTTTGAGAACGCTGATCAAAGTCGCGGTCCGCACCGGCCGCTCGAGGAGGGTCGCGTTTCTGAGCGGGTCCAGAATGCTCATCACTCGCGAACTTCCTTGGGCGATTTGTCCAGCGCTCGTCACAACTAGAAAAGGAAGATGAGACCATGGCGGCTCTTTGCTAAGTTTCATTTTTAGCCGGTCCATCCCGGCCGGGGCGAGCGTTTCCCCGGCGATCAGGACGGCGCCCGCGCCCCGGTCGAGCTCTTCACAAAGCTGATTCAGATCCGTGCAAACGTCGGCTTGGACGAGCGCTTTTTTCAAAACCGCAGCCGAGAGCAGGGCGTCTCGCTTGAGAGACGCGAGAACGAGGACTCGCATTTCGAGACCGGACCGATTTAGTGTCATAGAATACGACCGCGATCGGTGTCGAGCGCGAACGGTAACCCCGCAAGGATGCCTTGGATGTGAGGCATAGGGGGGCTGACCTCAACTCCATTTTTCCCCAAGATGAGCTCGCGAATGCTGGACTCGTGGGGCCCGCTTCGTTTTTTGACGACGGAAATCGCCTTCTTCACGCACCCCTCCATTTCGTAAAACCGGAAAAGGACGACGTTATCCGCCAGGTAGCTGGCGTCAATGGGAGCGGCGACCGACGTTCCGAAGAGGCCATGCTGGGCGCAAATCAAAATGGTGGTAGCTCCTTGTTGATTCAAGTAGCTGAGCAGCTCGTGGAGCTGGATGATGAGAAAGCGCTCTTCGGGCATCGCGTTCAGGTAGCCGTTCAGGCTATCGATAATGACCACGCTGGCTTTTTGCTTCTCGACGCTCTCTTTAACCCGCGAAACGAATTCGCCGGGAGACAACTCGGCCGGATCGACTTGATGGAGGAGCAAGAGGCCTTTTTTGACGAAACTTTCCAGATCGATACCAAACCCTCTGGCCCGGGTGAACAAGCTGCCGAAGCCTTCGTCGAAACAGAAGACGGATGCCTTTTCGCCGCGCCCCATGGCGGCCACCGCGTACTGCATGGAGACGCTGGATTTTCCGCACCCGGCGGGGCCCATGAAGAGGCTGCTCGAACCTTTCGGAAGGCCGCCTCCCAAAAGAGCGTCCAAAGGGGTGACGCCACTGAGTACCGCCCTCTTCTCGAATTCCTGATGGTGTTCGGCGGAGACGAGGCGAGGGAAGACTTGGAGCCCTCCCTTTTGAATGACGAAATCATGAAAGCCTCCGCGGTATTTCACGCCGCGAAGCTTGACCACGCGGAGACGACGGCGTTCCGCCCCGTACTCCGGAGAGAGCTGCTCGAGCATAACGGCGCCGTGCACCAAGCTCTGTAGCTGGAGGTCGCCGACATCCGAAGTGCGGTCGTCCAAGAATAGAACCGTGCACTCGCGCCCTATGAAGAAATGCTTCAATGCCAGGATCTGCCGACGATAGCGAAGCGGGTCTCGGGCGAGTAGCCGCATCTCGGATAGGGAATCAAAGACGACGCGCTTGGGTTTTGCGCGCTCGACCACATCGAGCACGGCCTTGGTGGTCTGCCCCAGCTCGACTTCCGAGGGGTGAAAGAACGTGTATTGGTCCTGACTGTCGCCAGCCTCGTCGTCGGTAGGGCCTAGCTCGAAGAGCTCAATTCCCTCCAAAGACCAACCGTGGCTTTTCGCGACGGAACGCAGCTCGTCACTTGTCTCGGAAAGAGTAACGTAGAGACAGGACTCGCCCTGTGCTCGCCCTTCCATGAGGTAACTAAGGGCGAGGGTGGTCTTTCCGCTCCCAGGATTTCCCTCAATGAGATAGACGCGATTTTGCGGAAAGCCACCGCAGAGCACATTATCGAGGCCTTCGATTCCGGTGGTGACCCGCTCTTCTAAGGGCGAGGTATTTTCATTTGCCACTCTAATCTCCTCTTAGGGAGCTCAGGAATTCAATAAACGTGCCATGGCTTTACGGCAAGATTTGCTCGGCCGTCGTGTCCGATGAGTGTCTCCAAAAAGTGACACTGCCGCGCGAGAGAGCCAGAGCGGTTACAACCCCCGTCTTCCGAGAACTCTTTCTTGAGAACGCCCGCCTGCTGAAATACTCGGCGAACGGCCGCTAAGTCATTTGAGCGGATAGGCGGGGCACTACGAGGCATGCCACCGTCATAATGATTTCGCTGATCAAGAAATAGAACATCATCGGCTTGCGCGGCGCTTCGAAGACGAGACCCGCCACGCGGGTGAGGCCTAGCCCCGCATACACTGCGGCACCGAGCCATGCCGCCGGAAGGGCAAACTCTTCGAGGATAGCGGCGGCGATGAAGCACCCGCCAAGAGCGGTGCAGAGGCCTCCATAAGTCGCTCTGAAATCGGTGAGTCCCGAGGGGTGGGTGAAACTAATGCCCAGCGCATTCGCCGTGTCCTTCGTCCAGAAGAGGCAGATGCCTCCAATCGCGAGAAAGATAACTCCGTTCACCCAATTCAATGTGCTCATCATGAGAAACAGCTTATATAATTCATTTACCCATGGCGACTTTCATCGCGCTACTCAGAGGCATCAATGTGAGCGGGCACCGGCCCGTAAAGATGGGCCGCCTCTACCTTCACCGCCCGAAAAGTTACGGCCTCACCAAATTCTCGAATCAGAATATCGAGAAGTGGCTCTCGGTTAGCGCGACAACGCGCAACTGGAAAACCGTAAACGAGCTATATCGCCTGGCGACGCAATAAAAAAAGGAGGAGACCGCAGCTCGTCGTCGGTCTCCTCCTTCTTCGATTACGACTACGCCTTACTACGGATAATAATAGTAGTAGGGGTTGTAGTAGTAACTGTAACGGTACGGGTACCGGTAGTAGCTGTACGGGTAATAACTATAGGGATACGAGTATCCGCCATAGTAATAACCGTAGTTGCCGTATCCTCGGTAATTACTGTAGTAGCCACGGTATCCATAACCGTAAAGGCCGTAGTTACCGCTATTGTAGTACCAGTTCCAGCTCGCGCGAACTGCGTTGGACTGTCGATCGGCGTTGGTGGCTTTCGCTACCGACGACGGCATCGCATCGCTCTTATCCGGCTCCACGGCTACGCCGTTTCGTTTGTCGAGTTGCAGGGCCACTTGCTCAGCCGTTTGATCGTTGACCACCCTCTGACTTAAGTTCAGACCAAACACTTCCGCGGATACGTCTTGTCCGGAAGCGTCCTGTAAGGATTTAACGACGATCACTTTCGGCAGCGCGGCCGAGCTTGGGACGGCTGCCACGTTTGCGCTAGTGTCCGCCGAAAAGGCCGGCACCGCACTGAAGAGTCCGAGCGCTACCGAAAGCAGCGGGACTGTTAGTTTATGAAACATATTTTCCTCCACATGATGAGACTTCCACGCACGACAGTGTGCTTGACAGCAGGTTCTGCATACCGGAAGCCAAAGTGAAGGAAAATTTGACTATGCGGACGGACCGAAGTGCCCGGCGACGAGACGCCATCCGTCCACGGTTCTCAACCAGACCCGGGTGAAGCGCAGTGCGCCCTGAAATCCAGGTAAGGTGAGATCTGCGCGACAGGTCACGATTGCCATCTCGCCATGTTCGGTAACGACGAGATCGCTCACGTCGAAAGATGTGAACTTCCGAAAGCCTGCGGGCTCATGGGCTTCCACCATCTCTCGCTTCGTGAAGACTTGGCCGTCATGTCCCGTGAACTTGGAGTTTTCCGCTAGGTACGTCTCGAAAAAAGCGGGATCGTTATGAAAGTCCGCTTCCCTAAGACGAGCCTCGAGCTCCGTGATTTCCCGGATCGTATCGCTCATTACTTGGGGAGATTATTCTCGCACGTCGCCTGAGCGTAGTAGTTCTGCACAGTCGTACCGGAGACGTTTTTCATCTCGCCGTACTGGGTGCAAAAGAGATTCTTGTTCGATTTCAACAGAGCGTTGTCGCAAGTCGGGGCAGCGTAGAAGTTATGCACGGTCTCGCCTTCGCTGTTTTTGAGCTCGCCGTATTGCGTGCAGAAGAAACCGTCTTTGGCTTCCTTCATCGAATCGTTGCAAATGGCTTGGCTGTAGAAGTTCTGAAGCGAAGCGCCGGTGTTGTTTTTCAATTCTCCGTACTGGGTGCAAAAGAGATTGGCGCGGCTTACTTTCAGCGCGTCCGTGCAGGACGTCGCCGCATAGTAATTGTTCAGCGTCGTTCCCTTCGAGTTTTTCAGCTCGCCGTATTGGGTGCAGAACATGGAGCCGTGGGAAACTTTGAGCGCGTCCGTGCAGGTCGCCTCGGCGTAGAAGTTGTGGACGCTTTCGCCTTTGACGGTTTCTTTGAGCTCGCCGTATTGGCTGCAGAAGAGGTTCGCGCGGGAGCCGGCGACCACTTCGAGGCATTTCGCGTTCGCGTAGAAGTTGTGGAGGGTGACACCGTCCTGGTTCTTTAATTCTCCGTACTGAGTGCAAATCAGGGCGCCGCAAGCGGGAAAGGAAACCAAGGCAGCGAAAAGAAACGACTTCATGAACGATCCTCCAAAAAAGCGATGGCGGAGATTGCCATGAAGGTGAGTACCAAATCAAGAGGCCGCTAGTAAGTCTTTAATTCTTTACCGGTTCCGGCTAAACCATCCTCATGCGGGACAGCAAATTAGTCTATTCAACCGACCCGAAGCTCAACGAAAAATGCCCGAAATGCCGGGAAGTGAAATCCGAGTGCACGTGCCCGCCCCCGGTCGACCCGAAGGCGGCCAAGTTCGTGGCTATCCTTCGGATTGAAAAGCAGGGGCGTGGCGGAAAAGTCGTCACCGTGGTGGACGGCCTTCCCAAGGAGAGCCTCTTCCTAAAGGATCTGACGCGCCATTTGAAAAACCGCTGCGGCTCCGGCGGCACCTTCCGGATGGAAGGTAAAGATGGGGTCGTCGAGATTCAGGGCGATAAGCGCGAGCTCATCCGAACATTTCTCGAAGCCAAAAAGATCCGCGTCAAAGGCTGAGTCCATCATGCTCGGCTCCATCCTTGCAGTTACTAGTTAAGGAAAGGAGCCACCGTGAAACCTACTATTTATCTCTTTGTCGTTACGATAGCGGCTCTCATCTCTCTTGCCGCGACCGTACCTTATGCCACGGCTCCCCGCACTTCGTTTACGGGAAGCGAGGTAAGGCAGGAGACGGAGCGAGCGAACGACCCGAGCCGTATGCCACTCGTGCAAACGCCCTCTCCCAATACGTCGATAGGAGTCGCCACTCAACCCGAGCAGAACCGGTCCGAGCCCAATCAAGGCATCACCAAGACTTGGGACGATCGCTTTCGGCAGAACCCCACGGCTGATTCCGATGCCGAAGAGGTCAGGGAACGAGCCCGCGGGACCGCCGAATAAAGTTAGCGGACTTTGACGCTACAAGAGAGCCATTCGCCAGACGCTATGACGACGCCCAGCTTGATGACCGTGTCCGCGCCGTTAGCCGCGATTGGGAAGTACGCGTAGGCCGAATGGCCGCCCGCCGTTTGAATATAGACATCATAGCTCTCGGGATGATTCACCGACAGCTTGACCTGTTCGTTGTTGGGACCGACGGCCACGGCGAACATGCCGTAGTGCATTTTGGGATTGATGTTTGAGAACGTCAAAATTTCTCCCGCGCTCTCGAGCTTGCAATGCCCGTCGACGACCTGAGGGTTGCCCGCCGCCATGAGCGCCGGGGCCAGCAATAAACCAAGAAAAGCCAATTTGTTTCGCATACGAACCTCCAATGCAGTCACTTTCGCTCCTGCCGCGCCTCGTTGTCCAATTGGATCTGCCTATAGGTGTAATTACGCCGGTAACAGCAGTTAAAGCCTACCGGGGTGCGTCCCGAGGGAGCGGGGGCCGCGTGTTACGCTTTAGGGGTACCTTAAAGGAGAAAGCTTATGCGTCGTTCTCTCGGTTTATGGTTCGCGGCTTTGGTGATTGGTCTCATGGGGAGGGGAGCGCTTCCCGCCGATCCCGTCTTTTCGAGCTACTACGTAGACGGGAGCGACAAAGCGCTCATCCGCCAGCTCGCGGAAAACTTCGACCTGCAACGACGGAGCGGAACTGGGTTTGAAGTTCTGGTGCGCGCGGATCGCGCGGCGGAGCTATTTAAAGCCGCGCCCCAGGCGACGCTCGTCGAGCGAGACGTGCAAGACGTCTTTCGCCGCGTGGATCTCAGGGACTATCATGATTTCAACTCCGTACAGCAAGAGCTGAAAGATGTCGTCCAAAAGTATCCGCAAATCGCGGCGCTCGAAAATTACGGCGTTTCCCAAGACGGAAGGCCTCAGCTCGTACTCCGGCTGACCGGCCCCACGCTGAGCCAAAAGCCGGAGATTTTGATTACGTCCTCCACTCACGGCGATGAGCTCATCACGGTGGAACTGACGATGAGCCTCATTCAGAAGTTCGTAACCGCGTACGGGAGCGACACGCGTCTCACCCATATTTTGGATACCCACGTCGTCTATTTCATTCCGGTGGTGTCACCCGACGGCTATGTTCATCACACCCGCTACACGAACGGCGTCGATCCTAACCGCAATTATCCCTGGCCCAGCGATCCCGATAAGAAATCCAATGTCGCCCTCGTGAACGAGATGGCTTGGGTAGCCAGCCACTCCATCGTGGGGAGCCTCGACATTCACTGCAACCTCGCCACCGTCATGTACCCCTGGGCGTATACGAGTCAAAAGCCGGGCGCCGAGCTTTCCCGCTTTCAAGACATCTCTCGCGCGATGGCTCAAGACACGGGTTACAACCACGGCCAGATTTCCGACGTATTTGGCACGGCTAAAGGAAGTAGCGCCGACTACTGGTACTGGAAGCACAAGTCGATTTCCCTGGGCTATGAGATGGGCGGATCGTTTTTGCCGAATGCGCGCGACTTGCCGCGCGCGTTTGACGCCGATACGGCGGCGATCCTTCGTTTTATCGAAAGCTTCTAGGCGGGCGAAATCGCCGCCGGATTTACCCGGCGGCGTTTTAGTTCGGACTAAGGCTTACAAGGTCTGGCGAGTGGCGATGCACTTCGGCTGGCCTTCGTTCCAGCGGCAGTTGCCGAAGGTGTACTTGTCGCACGCGTTCGCGTCGGTGTTGAAAATCTGGCAAGCGTAGGGACTCGACGGCGCGCTGATTTTCTCGCAGAAACCGCCGCCTTCCATGTAACGGCAGAACGGGACCCGGGCGCAATTGCCTTTGGAATCCGTGTAGTGGTTGCAGATTTCTTCGAGAGAGTAGGTCTGCGCGGGCGCATTTGCGGCAAAGAGCAAGAACGCGATGGGGACTAGCTTCAAGAACTGGGACATACGTACCTCTTAAGAACAGTGGGGGTTAATAATCGAGGGCGTGATTTAGCCGATTGCCCTGTCCCGGATCAAGAGGGGCTTCCCCAGAAGTGTTGCCGAATTTTTCAGCGGTTGCGCTCGAAGAGGGCGGTGAGCTGGGCGGCGTAGTTCCAGGTGAGGTGAGGCGCGCCCTGCATGAAGCCCGTGTCGCGATTGATTTGCTCGCTCTGGGACCAGTCCTTGTGGGCGTGGTAGCTCGCCCGCATCAGATAGCTATCGCCTTCGAAGCGAAGCTTTTCGAGAAGCCGCGCGAAGCGAGGGTCTTCGCCCCGTAACGTGGTTCCCGCGGAAAGCGAATCGTTCGGAGCCAAGTCCCGGAAGAAGGCGAGATTCATCTCCGTAATGCGGATTTCGCCTCGGTCTCTAAACGTGTTGGCGGCTTTGTAGTGCATTTCAGAAAACGCCGTCGTGAGCAGCGGCCAGGGATTGCCCGGCGGGTTTCCATCGGTCTGGTAACCGTCGTAGCGGTCTTCCGGATAGCGCCCGATGAGCGTGCCGAAAAGACCCTTGTGGTTCACAGGGTAGAGGCCGGAAAAAGAGCGCTTCAGATGAAAAGCGGTAGCTAGAACGCGGTCGTCGGAGGCGCCCATCCAGCCGTCTCCGGCATCGCCCTTGAGCGCGCCCAAGAGGACGGCGGTATCCAGCCCTGAGTCTTTGTAATCGAGCCCGCCGGAAAAACGTTTCGTCGCTTCGAGGTAGCCTTTCTCACCGCTCCAATGAGATTCCAAAACGGGGCGCATGGCGCGTGCTTCCTGCTCGTAAAAGTCGGCGGCTTCCGGATCTCCCAGACGGCGGGCGAGCGACGCTCCGTCGAGAAGGGCTTTTCTTTGCACCATCAGCGTGAAGAAATGCTGACCGTTCACTTCTTCCCAAAGGTCGAAGCAGGTCTCCCGCCAGTGGTGCGCGACGCTTTCGAGATCCGCTTTGATGAGGCTTCGCTTCGAACGGTCATAGAGCTGGTTTCTGACCTCTCCCTCGCGGCCTTCGGCGAGTAAACCGTTGGCGAAGCGCACGAAGAGCGAGGCGCGTAAGGCTTGGCTGTCGTTTTGAGGACGGCCCCAGGGCTGAGAGAAAGGCGTACCGTCGACGTAAAATTTTGGCTCACCGAGACCGCTCAAGGTCGGCGCGTTTTGATTGCCCTTCGAAAAACGCGCGAAGTCCATGAGCCGGCGGAAGCTATCGGCTCTATGCTCCGGGGCCTTCGAACTTAAGTAGAAACTTAGGACGGGCTCGTAGGAAAGAGAGGCGTCTCGCACCCAGTGGTACCAGTAATCGGGGTTCGACCGGGAAGGCGAGGCGACGACCGCGCCCGGCGCGGTGCCTTCGGGGCTCAGGTTCTTCCAGAGAAAGAAGGCCGATCGCTCGACTTGCTTCGCGGCCCAGCCGCTGATTTCCGCCGAATCCCGTTTGGCCGAGAGACGCGCCATGGTTTTCGCGCAGGTTTCCTCCGCCCACGTAGGCGTTACCCACGCGAAAATACAGACGAAAGCCAAATGTTTGAAGCGCGCCATTCACTCCCCAGCAATAGGGGGAGTCTGTATCATGACCCGGCGTACCGACGCTAGATTCTGCCTAGGAAAATAGAGTGTTGCGCGCCCGCTGTGGAGCGAGCGCGGGCCTTCTGGACGTCGACCTTGAAGCCGTTCTTGGAGAGGAGTTTCGCGAAAGCGGGGTTCTTCGCGACCGACCAAACCGCCAGGCAGCCGCCCGGACGAAGGGCCGCTTTGGCGAGACGAAGGCCTTTGGAATCATATAACCGGCGGTTTCCGCCAGTGCTGAACGCAGTGGGACCGTTGTCGACGTCGAGCAAAATGGAGTCGAATCCACCCGGCTCTTCCTGCAAAATTTCGACGACATCGCGCTGAACGATCTGCACCCGCGAGTCCGCCATGGCTTCATGAGCGAGGTTGAACTCAGGATTACTGTTCCAAGCGACCACGGCCGGCATGATCTCGGCGACCACCACTGTCGCGTCTTCGGCGACATGCTTCAGGGTGGCCTTCAGGGTGAACCCAAAGCCTAAGCCCCCCACGAGAACCCGGGCTTTCCGCTTGGTCTTGATGTCGGCGCATCCCAATTCCGCGAGCACTTCCTCGGAGTTGTGCTGGCGGGTCGACATCAGCTCGATGCCATTGATGCGGATGTAGTGGCAGCCGTCGTGCTCGTGCAATGACAGTGTTTTTCCATCGGGGGTCTTAGCGTGCTCGAGCGGCGTCCATTTTTTCACAGCATTCAATCTAGTTCAGTCGGGGTGATGAAGGGAAAAAATCTTAGTTCAGAGTCGATTATTCGTCTTTTTTCGGGGCTTTGAGGACAAACGGCAGGAAGAGGTTCCCGGCCCGGAGAAAGAGAGGATGCTCAGAAACGTCTCAGTGTTCTTTTTACGGTTCTCAGTTCGAGAACGCGGACCGTTCGCAAACGCCGGCTGTCGTGACCCACACCTGCAAGTACTAGAATAAAAAAGGCCCCCTTACCATCCGGCAAGGGGACCTTTCGTTTGAATAGGGGCTACCTTAGTTCTTCGGAGCGATCGTCACGGGAGCCGGCTTCGGCTTGGACGGGCTCAGGTAAGGAAGGTAGTTCTCGGTGATGACGTTGAAGTCGAACAAGTAGGTCCGGTTCATTTGGAACTGGGGACGCTCTTCGTTCGGCTTGTGGACGATGTTGACCGTGAGGTCGTTCGCCGCGCCGCCGGGGGCAGCCGGAGCCGCCATCGATTCCATGGCCGCGCCACGAGCGAAGCTCTTGTTGTGCATCGCCGGCTGTCCTACGCGAATGTCGACCAAGTGCGCGTTGGTGAAGCCGTGGGCCCGGGCGTCTTGCGCGAGGGGACCATTGGCATTCAACACGTAAGCGGTCGCATTTTCCCGCGCCGCGATGGCGAGGGTGCGCTTGGTGGCTTCGGAGACCTGACCGGTCACATCACTGACCGCGACCCGGGTTTCGTCGGTGCGGAGCGTGGAGGTGTTGTACCGGGCCTGGAGCTTCTCAGCCAAGTCGAGCAGGGCGTTGAAGTCTTTCGACTTCAAAGCAAACGACCGGTCCACCGACCAGAAAGATGGAAGATCGTTCGTGTTGCCGCTCGCCGGAGCGTCGATGAGATCGTTCGTGCAGGTGTTCAGGTAACGGATGGCCGGAGAGTTCGGCTTGGTCACGTCCCATTCCACGGGCTGGTAAGGGAAGTACTCTTGCGGATTGCCGGCTTCGTTGTTCTCGAACCGGTCGGACTCCGTCGCGGGGCGCGTGCCCTGGAACGTGCGGAGATCCTTCAAGAGGTCGGTGGCCAACGGATCGAGCGCCTGAGCCGCGTTCGCCTTCGTCGTCTGGCAAACCACGTTGAGGCTCGCGTTCACTTCGCCGAAATCGGCGTCGGTGGTCGCTTTGCCGGTGATCTCGTACTCGGAGCGGATGCCTTCGACTTTGGAGTTGGTCGCGTCGATGAGGTCCTTCGCTTCGGAGTAGATCGTGTAGACGAGCGGCAGCTCGAGGGTCACTTTAGGAGCCTGGCCGCGCGTTACCGCGTTGCCGACGACCGGAGAGTAGCCCGCAGGATACGCCGCGTGGTGACCGAGATAATGCGCATTCTTGAATTTCAGCGTGCGCAGGTCGCTCGCGAACTTGCTGTTCGTGCCCGTCGCTTCGAGACGCGCTTTATTGAGCGTGTCGGCGAGCATTTCGCGCTTGGTGTTCTCGGTGACGTCGTAAGAGATGGGGGTGGTCGAGATCTTCACGGAGTCCCGGGCCTTGCTCTGCGCAATGGCTTGAACGCTTTTCAGCAAACCTTCGACGAAGTCGAGATCGTCGGTACGGATACCGAAGCGCTGGCTACCGGCGTACACCGTCGCGGTTTTGGCTCTGAGCGCGATCTCCTTGCCCGCGCAAACGTCGATACGCTTCACGGTACCCGCGACCACAACGTTGTTGCTGTTGCGAGTGGGCTGGGTGACCTGGAGGCGAGAGCCGGCAATTTCGGAGATGCCGCCGATGTTGCCCCAGTAGGGCTTCCGTTTTTCGGTCTGAGCCGCGGTGTTGTTCGCAATCGACTTCCACACGTTTCCGCTGACCGCTTCGATGACTTTACGGACGTCGTCGGCGGACTGGCGGCAGGTCACCTGAAAGGTGAACCAGACTTCGCCGAATTCCGGCGGCTTTTCGGCCAAGCCCGAGCCTTCATAGCTGAGGCGGGCGACGCGAGGGTCGGTCGTATCGGCGACAGCGCCGTTAAGAGAGATGAGACTCGCCAGGATCAAAAATCCGGCGGTCATGCGTTTCGTATTCATTCGTTCCTCCTAGGAACCGGGTTTTAAAGTGCCCCTAAGGTTTAGTGGTCCATGTCGCCGTGCGCAATGTCTTAAATGGTAAGTTTTCTTAAAAACGTTCACTGATTTGTGAACGATCCTCCTCGCGGAACGTGAAAAATTGCGAACGACATTCCTGAAAAGACTTCACTTCCCGGTGGCTTGTCCTGTTGCCAGTCTGGGACACACGGGAGGATCGAAACATGCTTGTTCCAAAACGGATCTTGGTTTTTATTTTTTTCATGGCTGGGCTTGGAGCGAGCGCGGCCGATCAGGGGCAACTGATTCCCATCGATAAGCCGTGGAAACGGGCGGTGGTGGATTTCGCCGCAAAACATCTCCAGCACTCCGCCTGGGGTTTCGGCCACTCGCAAAGAAATCTGCTTCTCTCTTTGAGTCTAGCGCGCGAGGAGGGTTTGACCGTGGATGCCGACGTGCTTTTTGCGGCCGCCTTCCTTCACGACATGGGTGGCTTCCCGGCGTTCGAAAAAAAAGGCGTGGACCACGCCGTTCGCTCGGCCGAGTTGGTCGACACGATTCTGAAGTCAGCCGGCTTCCCCATGGAAAAACTGGAAGCCGTGAAGGGCACCATTCTCGCTCACACGTATTACAATCCGAAACCGCCCGCGACACCGGAAGAAACGGTGTTTCGCGACGCCGACGTCCTCGATTTCATCGGCGCCATGGGGATTGCGCGGATCTTGTCGGTAACGGAGCGCGAGAGTTTTACGCCCACCCTCAAAGACGCGGTCGCGGCGGTGGGGCAGATGCGCGGCTCCATGCCGGCCAAGCTCACGACTAAAGTGGCCCGCAAGGAAGGCGTCACGCGAGTAGCTGAAATGGACGCGTATTTTCGCGCGCTCGGGCGGGAAGCTTTCGGCAATCGTCTGTACTGAGAACTACACGGCGGGAAAAAATCGGGTTAAGACTTAAAGGATGCGGCTTCCTCCTTTTATCCTGGAACGGTATCTGGCCGAACGCGAGTTCGTGGCGCCCCTGGTGCTTTGCGCGTCGGACTGCGAGTCTCGTTCTTTAAGTGAAATTCTGGACCTCGAGCCGGGAAGCCGGGAAAAATTCGAGATGCTTTGGCTGGGCTACACCGAAGCGCCCGGGCACCCCGAGCTGCGCAAAGGCATTGCCTCGCTTTACGAAACCATTCGCCCCCAGAACGTGCTCACCTTCGCGGGAGCGGAAGAGGCTATCTTTACCTTCATGAACGTGGTGCTCGGCAAGGGCGATCACGCGATCATTCATTGGCCCTGCTACCAGTCGCTCTTTCAGGTGGCAGAGAGCGCGGGCTGCGAGATCACTCGCTGGGAAGCCGATCCTGACGATGGCTGGCGCTTGAGTCTCGACGCTTTAAAGCAATCGCTTCGGCCTAATACGAAGGCGGTCATTCTCAATAGCCCACACAATCCGACGGGCTATCTCATGAAGCCCCAGGAAATTCGCGAAGTCGCCCGAGTCGTGGAGAATCACGGCGCGATCTTATTCGTCGACGAAGTGTACAAGGGACTCGAGTATGACCCGGGCTCGGCGCTTACTTCCGGCTGCGATCTCGCTCCCTCGGCCGTCACGCTCGGAGTCATGTCGAAAAGCTTGGGTCTCGCCGGGCTTCGGATCGGCTGGCTCGCCACTAGAAATACGGCGCTTCTGGAAAAACTCGCGAGTTACAAGGATTACACTTCCATCTGCAATAGCGCCCCGAGCGAGTTCCTCGCGACGATTGCGATTCGCCATAAGGGCGAGATCTTGAATCGCAATCGCGGCCTCATCGCCGACAACCTCGGTCTTCTCGACGCCTTCTTCTCCGACCACGCCGATAGCTTGAGCTGGGTCCGGCCCAAGGCGGGCTGTATCATTTTTCCAAAATGGAAAAAGGGAAGCACCGACCGGCTGTGCGAAAGCGTTTTGAAGGAGACAGGGGTTCTACTCGCGCCAAGCTCTAAGTTCGCTTTTGGCGATAGTCATTTCCGGATCGGCTATGGGCGGCGCAATTTCCCGGCGGCACTCGCGGCATTTCGGGGCTATCTCCAAAAAACGCGCTAGTAGACGATTTCGGCTAAGCGGGCGCGCACGCGTTTGATTTCGGTGTCCAGGGGGAACGAAGCTTCTCCCGCCTCGGAGATCTCTTTCCTTCGTTCGATGTAGTGGCGGAGCAACCGCCGTAAAGTAGCCGCCGCCTGCTCGGGCCGATTTGCTTTGAGATGACTATCCGCCAAGAGATCGTAAGCGGGAATCAGGTCGGGACTGAACTTGATGGCTTCTCTAAGGTAGGAAATGGCTCGCTCTGGACTGCCTTCTTCGAGCTCCAGAGATCCCAGCGCCATTTTTGCATGCCCGTTCTCAGGATTACGCGCGCTCAATCCTTGAAAGAAGGCGAGCCCTTCTCGCACCGAACGAGTCTCGGCGTAAAGCTCGGTCAGGCCGGCCATGATGTCAGGCCGATCGGGATTGCCTTGGAGCGCCAGGCGAAAATATTGCTCCGCTCGTTGAGGGTCGTCGAGGCGGTGGCGAAAGAGGAGCGCTAAAGTGTTAGCGGTGTGCACGTTCCCGGGATTGGCTTTGAGCATGCCGAGGAGCAGGTCTCTCGCTTCCTCGAACTTTCCGGCCTCGATGAGGTCCGTGACCCGGTTCATTTCCGAGGGAACGCAATCCGGATCGGAGCGATTGGGATTGCAGCTTTCCACTCCCTGGGGAACGTCGGTGAGCTTTACGCCGGGACGGACCGGGGCGCGAGGACGGGGCTCGGGCAGGGCGAGCTGGAGCGGCGCAGTCGAGGCCATTTGCGTGCGGGTCGCGCGATCTTCCGTGACCTTTCCAATCCACGGCAAAAGCGAGATGAGATATACGCAGCCGAGCAGAATCCCTATTAAGGTTAAGGTGCGCAAAGCTCGGGTCATCTCCGATCCATAACAGCCGGACGGCAAAGGTGCCACGCTAAAACCTAACGCTCAGTACCACGCCCACACCTAAGTATAATGCGTTCATGAGTCATTTGACATCCTGGGTAGGTTTTGGAAGAGAAAAGGCCGCGAGTGATCTGCATCTCGAGCCCGGCTCCCCTCTGGTTTTGAGAATCCGGGGCGAGCTGGTGACGGTCGGTGAAACGCTCACTTCGGACGGAACTCAGCAAGCCGCGAAAGAGATCATGGGGTCCTCGCGGTGGCAGGAATTCCTCCAGCAGCGATCCGCGGATTTCTCGCACACGCTCGCGGGTGTCCGTTGCCGGGTGCACGTGTACCAAACGCTTCACGGCGTGAGTCTAGCGGTCCGGCTACTCTCCACGTTTCGCACCACGCTTTCGGAGTCCAACCTCCATCCGGACTTGGCGCGTTTCACTAAAGCCGAGACGGGTCTCGTGCTCATGTGCGGTCCCACGGGAAGCGGAAAGTCCACGACGCTCGCGGCCTTTGTCGAGGAGATCAATCAGTCGCGGCGTGGCAACATCGTCACGGTGGAAAGCCCCATCGAGTACCATTTCAAGAACCGAAAATCGTTCATCCGGCAAAGAGAGGTGAACCATCACACTCCGAGCTTCGAGCAGGCCATCGTCGATTCGATGCGAGAGGATCCTGACGTTCTGGTCATCGGCGAGATGCGGACCCCCGATGTCATGCGGCTCACTTTGAACGCGGCTGAGACGGGGCATCTCGTTTTTTCGACCATTCATTCCTCGTCCTGCGCGGAAGCCATTACGCGGCTCTGCATGTCGTTTCCGGCGGAACTCCAAAGTTCCATCAGCAATCAAGTCGCTGATTGTTTAGTGGGAGTGATTTGTCAGCGGCTCGTCTACTACCCGCAGTACAAGATCCGGGTGCCTCATTGTGAGATCCTAGTCGCCAACTCCGCGGTGAAGTCGGTCATCCGGGCGGGGACGTTCAGCAAGATTCCGAACGCGATTCAAACCGGGGGCGACGAGGGCATGTGGACGTTCGATCGCTATAAGCGCTGGGCGGAACAAAATACGAACTGGTTAATTCCCTCGACGAAGCCCATCGAGGTCATCGAGGAAAGGGCCATTTCGGAAGCTCCCGTCTCGAAGCCTCAACAAAAATATAAGGTCTCCACTCCGGAGCTCGACGCGCGGCCCGAGCCAAAAGCCGTGGAGATAGCGGCGACCGACGACGATCTCGATGATCTTATCCAGCAAATGATCGATCCCAAAAAGAAGAAATAGGCCTAGTTATCGGCGCAGGTACTTCCAATCGAACACGAAAGTGCCGAAGGGCAAGATCGCCGCGAAGAAAGAGGCGACGAGCTTTTTCGCGGACCATTTCTCTGTCTGCGAAAGCTGAGTCGCGTGGAAGAAGTAGGCGATAAAGAGCATCCCGTGAATCCAGCCGATGAACTTCACGCCAAGGGGTTGGCCGTACATATACTTGAGTGGCATCCCCACCCCGAGCAGGAGCAGGAACGATACCCCTTCCGCAATGCCGATCGCCCGAAACCGTTGGTGCATGCCTTCTCCTCTTAAAAGGTGGTTAGTACCTTTTAAGAGATTCGAGGTCGAGAAGGAAGCGTTTCGTGTCGAGCCCTCCCGCGAAACCGGTGAGCTTGCCGCTCGAGCCGACGACGCGGTGGCAGGGGACGAAGATCGAGAGGGGATTGCGGCCATTGGCCGCGCCTACCGCGCGCGCAGATTTGGGAAGCCCCATGGCGCGGGCTTGCTCACCGTAGCTGACCGTTTTGCCGTAGGGGATTTGTCTCAAAGCGAGCCACGCTTTTTGCTGGAACTCGGTGCCGTGGGGATCGAGCGGCAAATCGAACTCGTGGCGCTTTCCCGCGAAGTACTCGGCGAGCTGGGTCTTGGCCTTCTTAAATAGTGGGATTCTCTCGCCGCGAGTGAGGGCGGGCAGGCGCACCCGGCCCTCGCGCTCCCTCTGCCAGAGTACCGCGCGGAGGGCGTGCTTGGTACCCACCAACCGAAGGTTGCCCACCGGGGAATCGAGATCGTCGAAAAGAAGCTCGTCGGTTTTCATTTCGTCTTTCCTTTTTTCATGGGGACCGCGGTCATCGCCGCCTTCCACAAATAATGAGTGGCGTAAGCGCGCCACGGTTGCCAGCCTTGCGCTCGCGTACCGGCCTTTTGCTTTTTCAGCTCCCGTCCCAATATCAGATCGGTCTCGGGAAACGCGTCGGGATCTCTTAACGCGCGCATGGCGATGTACTCCGCGGTCCAAGGGCCAATTCCACGAATGGCGAGTAGAGCCGCCCGTTGCTCCGAGCCGTCGGAGGCGGGCGATAAGCGCACTTTGCCTTCGACTACCGCCTGGGAAAGCGCCACGAGCGCCGCCGCTTTGGTGCGCGGCACGCCGAAGGTCGCCGGATCGGCCTTCGCTAGCCGAAGCGGAGTCGGAAAAAGATGAAGTAGTTTCGACGCGGTCTCGAACCGTAGCGGCTTTCCATAACGCACGACGATTCTGCCCAAAGACGTGCAAGCTCCTCGAATGGAAACCTGCTGGCCCATGATGGCGCGGATGGCGACCTCATAGCCGTCCCAGCCGCCGGGCACTCGCAAGCCGGGAGTCAGCTCGATAAGCTTTTTTAACGGTAAATCCTGGCTCAAATGAGTAGAGATCGTGAGTGGGTCCGCTTCGAGATCAAAAAGAAAGCGTACCTTCTCAACGATATCCAGCAGGGAAGTGCCGACCGCTCCGTGGAGAGATAATTCGAGGAGGCTAGCTTCGGGCTTCGGCCGGACGGAGAGAAACCCAGGCACTCCGTTCGCTTCAAACGTCCTCGAGTACACGCCTTCCTCGAAGGTCTCGATTCCCGCAATGGCGTGGCTCGAAAGAAACGCAAACATGTCGTCCCAAGCAAGCGGAGGCCGATAGGGAAGTCGCAGGACTAACGCGGTGTCGGTTTTTTCCTTGGGACCGCGCTTTTGGCGCGCCTCCGTCGGAGAGCGATGAAAGCGTTTCTTGAAGGCGTCATTGAACCGGCGCACGGACTCAAAGCCCGCGTTGAAAGCGATTTCGGTCATGGGAAGGCTCGTCTCATCGACGAGCTGGCGCGCGAAATCGAGCCGGCGTAGAAGCGCTACGGCATGGGGTGGAGCGCCGAGATGCTCTACGAAGAGCCGGCTCAGATGCCGTTCGGTAACGCCGAACTGATCCGCTAAAGCAGGGAGGCCCTCTCTGTCGAGTGCGCCTAGGCTGATGAGCCTCAAAGCACGCGAGACGGTGGCCGTCGTGCCGAGCCAAGCCGGTGTTCCCGGGCTGGTTTCGGGGCGGCAACGAAAACAGGGGCGGAATCCCGCTTCTTCCGCCGCGGCGGCGGTTTGAAAGAAGGCAACGTTCTTCTTGTGGGGCGTGCGCGCGGGACAAATGGGTCGGCAGTAAATTCCCGTGGTGGTGACGCCAAAAAAAACCCGCCCGTCGAAGCGGCGGTCTTTCGTGACTAGAGCCCGGTAGAAGGGGCTTTGAGGAGAGGTCCTTGCCATGACTCATACATAGCAGACCGCGCGGCCAAGGACTGGCCATTTTCGGACATGAATGGAAACGCGCGGTTTAGGGCCGACGGCTCCAAACGCCCAGAATGGATTTTCCCAGGCGATGGCCGAAGAGAGGATCGAAGATCCGAGATAGCGGAATGAACACGCGATCCCAAAGGGTGATTTGCCATTCGGTGGGATTGGCTTCCCGGAGCAGCAGACGATTCACCAAAGACAGCGTCATGCCGACGCTATCGAGGTACTCGAGCTTTTCTTGGTGAAGGCCTTTGGGAACCGCGGCGCTCAAGGAGGCTTTGGTGTAGCGGCGAAAATGTCCGACGGCTTTATCGAAGGCGGAGTAGAGGCTCGGATGAGCCGGAGATAGGACGACGACGTGGCCCATGGGTGTCAGATGAGCGAGAGCGCGCGCCATCTCTTCTCCGTCGCGCTCGATGTGTTCCAAGACGTCGATGTAGAGGATCGTATCGAATGTTTCAGAAGGCGCGAGATCGGCGAGCGTGCCTTGGCGGCATTCTACTTTTTTTGTCCACGAGTCCGAGCGGGATTTCAGTTCCTCGCAGTTGGCGGGATCGGGCTCCAAGCAAACCCAGTTCGCCCCCGAGTCACCGGCGAGAATCTGCGTGTTGGCGCCGATGCCCGCTCCAACTTCGAGCACTTTCTTTCCCAAGTAAGGCTTCAGGCGCGCCCGGAAATAGCGCTTCCAGTTCACGGCGAGCTGAAACGTCGTCAACTCTTCGCCTTGGTAGAATTTTGATTCTTTTGTCACAGCGGCGGCTTTCATGGCGGTGTTCACGCTTTCCGGGCTTTTTTAGAGGGTCGTAGGGTGGCTGCTTCGAGCACGGGCCAGACGTGTCGGATTTCATCGACGAAATTTTGGTACCCAAGGGCCGGGATAAAGTTCGCGTTCACTCTCGCCTGCAGAAAGTGCAGAGCAAACAGCACGGTGATGATGAGGCTTCCCGTGCAAAAGCATAGCCCGATGACGGCCGTGAGAATCACCGAGAGAGGAAGCGAGTAGTCCCAGATGAATTGTCCTCCGACGGCCGCGCCGAACGCGGTGGCTCCAATGAGCTCTCCCAAGCCCGTCACGATAAGCATGCGCGCGACGACCGTTTCGCTGAACACGGACAGAGCGCTCATGCCGTGATTCACGAGATCGATAAAGCGCATCTTCGATTCTCCCATGAGCCGTTTGGCGCGATGGGTGGGAATCGTCGTGTAGGCAAGGCGAGTCTTCAAGACCGCCGCCGCATAGTGATTCCAAAGCTCGCTCGCGATGACCAGCTCATGCAGGAGCTCGGGCGGCAGCGCGCTAAAATTACCGAAGCGAATCGAGTGGCCCACCAGCAATTTGTGGAGCAAGCGGTAGCACTGATAGAAGAAACGAAAGACGGGGCCTTCCGAGCGGAGCGTCCGTTCGGCGAAAACGACTTTGGTTTGTCCCGTGGTTTCGAGCTCGCTCAGGAGTCTCGGAATGTCCTGGGGCGAGTCCTCACCGTCCGCGTCCATGACGACGACCGGTAACGCGGGAGTCAGCTGAGCCAAGTGAGAGAGTCCGACGGCCAAGGCCCGTTGGTGGCCCAGGTTTCTCCGCAGCCGAAGGATTTGCACGTCTCTCAGCGCCGAGTCCTCGGGGAGAGTCGGCGGAAGCGCGAAAGGCTGCTTTGAGCTATCGTCGACGATCCAAACTTCCGCGGTGAGCTCGTTCGCCCGCAACACAGTGTCCACATTTTGAAGCAGTTTTCCCACCGCTTCCCAATCATTGAAGACCGGGATGAGCAGCCGGAAACTCTTTGCGGCCGAAGGGGGTGCCACTTTCGAAATCACTCTATGTACTCCAAGGGTTCCCCACTCTATCGGCTTTTGGGAAACACCCCTTGATGGCACCTCCTTTGCAAATCTAAACGGCAGGAGGGACCTTCCATGATAGCTCGTCGCGTCGCTGGCTTTCGCTTTCTGGGTTTCGACATCGGGCTGGATCCGAGCTGGATCTTTCTGGCGTCGCTGGTCACCTGGGCTTTGGCCATGGGGTTGTTTCCCTTCCACTATCCCGGCCTCGCCCCGAGAGCCTATTGGACCATGGGGGCCTTGGGCGCTCTTGGACTCGTCGCCTCCGTTTTGGTTCATGACATGAGCCGCGCCGCAATGGCCCGGCGGGAGGGAACTCTGATGCAGGGAATCACCTTGTCTCTGTTTGGAGGGCAAACGGAAGCTGACGCGGAGCCGCGTAATCCAAAGGCCGAGCTTTGTAGTGCTTTGGCGGGTCCGCTCGCGAGCTTGATTTTGATGGGGGCTACTTTTCTCATTCTCATCTTGGCCCACGGCTTTGCTTGGTCCGCGGCGGTCATCGGCGTGCTTGGTTTCATTTGCGCCATCAATGCCGTGCTCGTTCTCTTTAACCTTTTGCCCGTGTTTCCCTTGGACGGCGGCCGGCTGGTGCGAGCGGGAATCTGGCAGTGGAAGAAGAACTTCGTCGAGGCCACTCGTCTGGCCACGCAAACGGGAGAAGGAGTCGGCTGGGCTTTCGTGATCGTCGGAGCTTTGGGATTTCTCCGAGGCAATCTCGTGGCGGGGCTGTGGTGGTGTCTCGTCGGGCTTTTTCTGCGGGGAACGGCAAAGGCGGCCTTCCAACAAATTTTCTCCACTCCTGCCGACGTCCTTCCCCCTTACGAAGAATCCCACCGCAACGCCGCCTAAAAAGGTGTCTGGATACTTTTAGCTAAAACTGGGGTGGCAAATTTGATGCCGGTCTTGGCTAAAAGTATCCAGACACCTTTTTAGTTCTTATACTTTGGCGGATGGATAGCCATGCTTTCTTGCTTAACCTTGCGGCGTTCTTGGGGACCGCGGTCATTGCCGTTCCTTTGTTTCAAAGAATAGGACTGGGATCGGTTCTGGGATTTCTCGCCGCCGGCTCCCTGCTCGGGCCTTGGGGCATTCGCCTCATTACCGACGTAAAAAGCATCTTGAGCTTCGCCGAGCTGGGCGTGGTGCTTCTGCTCTTCGTCATCGGCCTGGAACTAAAGCCCAGCCGTCTCTGGGTGATGCGAAGAACCGTGTTCGGGTCGGGCGGCGCGCAGGTGGCGCTAACGACCCTCGTTCTCGCCGTCATCGGGCATTTCCTCGGGCTTTCGCCTGCCGCGGCCTTCGTCGCGGGACTTGGCCTTTCGCTCTCTTCGACCGCGTTCGCTCTGCAAATCCTCTCTGAGCGGGGACAGCTCAATACGATTTCGGGACGTGTCTCTTTTGCGATTCTTCTCTTTCAAGACATGGCGGTCATCCCGCTCCTAGGTCTCATCCCGCTTCTCGGAGGCGCCGAAGCCGCCGTTTCCGCGACCAGCTTCGCCCTCGGCACGCTGAAAGTCGTCGCGGTGATAGCCGGCATCGGAGTGGGCGGAAGATTTCTTCTGCGGCCTCTCTTTCGCATGGTGGCCAAGACCCGCATGAAGGAAGTTTTCACCGCGGCGGCCCTTCTCGTCGTCGTCGGTACGGGTCTTCTGATGGAGGCAGTCGGCATGTCGATGGCGCTGGGCACCTTCCTTGCCGGCGTTCTCCTGGCTGATTCCGAGTTTCGCCACGAGATTGAGACCGACATCGATCCCTTCAAAGGTTTGCTCCTTGGCCTCTTCTTCATGGCCGTCGGGATGTCCGTCGATTACGGCTTGATTCTTAGCCAGCCGCTCACGGTATTTGGCTTGGTTCTGGGTTTCATGGCGATAAAGATCGCCATCACTTATGGCCTTGGCCGGAGAACGGGCTTGAACCCGGAATCGGCTCGCAACCTGGCGTTCGTCCTTCCGCAGGGAGGCGAGTTCGCCTTCGTGCTTTTCGCGGTGGCGTCTCAAAGTGGCGTGATGCCGGTTCCGCTCGCTAACCTCCTCGTCGTGGTAGTGACTGTCTCGATGGCTTTGAGCCCCATTCTCTTCTCGGTGAACGAGACTTACTTTTGCTACCGCAAACAGAAGCAGGCGTCCGCTCCGTTCGACACTTTGCCGAGCGAAGCCAATCCCATCATCATCGCGGGCTTCGGACGTGTCGGTCAGATCGTAGGCCGTCTGCTACGCGTGCAGGGCATCAAGTACACGGCGCTGGAACTTGATTCCGAACAAGTAGAGCTCGTGCGCCGCTTCGGCACCGAGATTTATTACGGCGATGCTTCCCGGCTCGATTTGCTGGAGATGGCCGGCGCGAAAACCGCGAAGGCGTTCGTCCTGGCCATCGATGACATCGAGTCCTCGGTAAAGACCGCGAAAGTGGTGCGGGAGCATTTTCCGCATTTGAAAATCTTCGCGCGTGCCCGCAACCGGGCCCACGTATACGAGCTGATGAACCTAGGGGTCACTCTTATCAGCCGTGAGACCTTCGGATCGAGTCTCGAGATGGCCCGCGATCTGCTCGTCGATCTGGGAGTCGAGACGAGTAAAGCCGAGCGCATGGTCGCCAAATTCCGCGACCACGACGAGAAGACTTTGCAAGGCCAATACGAGATTCACGGCGACGAGAAAAAGATGATCGCGTTTAACCGCCAAGCCGTGGCGCAGCTGGCCGATCTGTTCCGCGCCGACCAAACTTAAGCCGCGCGCTCGTATCTCTCCTCGAAAGGCTCCTGGGTGACGCGAGCCTCTTGCTGGAAGAGATAAGGCGCCGTTCCCAAGACTCCTCCGTAAACGAGATGAGCCAGGAACCAGGCCGCGGGCATGAGCTCGAGCCGCGTGCTCATCACCGGATTTAGGGACGGCAAGAGAAGATAAGTCGCCGTGCCCCAGACCACGAGCGCCGAGGCCACGCTCAGTACCATGCACGCGCTTCGGGTGAGATCCGCCGGTAGAAAGTAGCCGTAGGCAGCCCCCAGTCCCGAGGAAATGGCGAGATGGATGAGCAGGCCGGTTATCCCAGTTCCGGCACCTCCAATCAGCGCCTCGGTACCAAAAATAACGGCGGCGATTTGGTTGAGCGGAAACCAGAATCCCATCCCGGTGGCGGCCGAAAAAATCATGAGGAGGAGAATCATTCCGAGGCCCGCGATGAGTCCCATCTTAGCGCTCGCTTGAACTCGATCTCGCTTTTCAAAAGGAGTCAGTAATTCGGGAGTCCAAAGTTTCGCCATACGAGGTCTCCTTTCACTCAGCCTTCCGGCCGAGGAGGGTGAAAGTCAGATCCAAATGCTGGGCTAAAATGGGACGCATCCTGACGATGTGATTGCGGACATCCGACACGGGCAAGTTACCCACGGCATCGGTCAAGGTTTGCAGGGCTTCTTCGTTTTCCCCTTTGATGAGTTTCAAGAACTCTCCATCGAATTGATCGGTCGGCAGCTTACCCAGCTCCGTGATGAGCTCTTGATGGCGAAGGGAGTCCATTTTCTCGTGAGGAGCGACATCTTCGTTAGACACAGCCACTTTCATCTCGTCGGCAAGGTCGATGAGCATGCCATCCGCCAGACGATGGTCGCGCATCAAGCGATCGCCGTAAGCGCGTATCTCGGGGGTGGTCCCCTTTTGCTTGGCGAGCTCTCCCAAGCGTATTTCGTGGAGGTGAGTGCGGTGCACGGACGTCACTACCTGCGTCAAAGGCGGTCGCTTAACGCCGAGCTGGGCAGCGCCCTTGGTCGCAAGCAGCGCGGCCAACACTAATGCGACACCCACAGACCAGAAGTGATCGTTTCTGTTGCGGAAGGGCTTCATACCCAATCTCCTTTGGGGATACCGATGAAATCAGATTGCAAAAGCCGTGCTAGCTTTTGTACCGGACCCGGCCGTTGTCTTATCCGAAGCGCGAGAGCCCGGCCGCGCCGTCAAAGAGCCGATGGGGTGACAGTCTTCCACGCAGTGCGCCCCCATTCGAAACGACCTTACGGATTTCCATTCCGAGCACGCGCAGTCTATCCAAAGTCGCGACGTCGAATACCTTCGCTCGCTCCCTCACTGTCTTTTGCCATCCCGGCGGCACGGGAAGCTCGTCTTCTGGGTGACCTTCAGTGGAAGCGAGGCTAAGCGAGCCTGCATTTGCCCTGTCCCCGGGACGCGACGCCGTCGCTTTTAGGTGCCCGTTCTGAGGTCAATCTTTTCGTTGTGGGTACCACCGAACTTACCCGTGATGGCGGCCTTGGCCATTTCCAGATAGAACCGCGGTCCCGTGGGGCCTTCCCAGTACTCAGCGCCCTCGACGTCAAACTTAATGAGCGAGAGATGCGGATCGTCGACCCCTTCCGGGAACCACGCCTTGTAGCTCGGCTTCCAGAGCTCTTGGATTTTGGCTTTGTCCTTCACGACTTCCCCCGTGCCATAGGCGGCGACGAAGCGGTTGCTGTCGGGATCGGCGTAAGTGACGTTGATGTCGCGGTTCTCGTAGAGCTCGTACACCTTCGCCGAATTATCGCTCGTGAAAAACCAAAGCGTTCCTTCGAATTCCACCTGCTGAGTCGCCATGGGACGGCTGTGGAGCTTTCCTTGAGAGGTAACGGTGGTGAGCATCGCCATGGGAATACCTTTGATGAGGCTGCCTAGTTTCGCCTTCTGGTCCATAGGACCTCCTTTCTTAGCCTCTACTTACAAATTGCGGGCCATAGTCAGGTGGCGCTTAAGCTACTCAGCCTTCTTCTCGAAATAGCGGAGATCGACAAAGAGCGAAGCGGCCAGAACCAGGAAACGCTCTTCGGGGCTCAAAGACGCGGATTGAAACTGAATGCGAAACTGATCCGCGTCGGTAAACACCTCGGTTAATAGACCCGACCATCGTTTCTGTAAGAGAGCGACTTCCATGCCGTTCTTCTGGAACGCGAACGTCCAGGGACTCCAGAGCGGAGAGCGGACGCGAAGGAGCTCTCGTCCCGAAGAATCGAGGACGTCGAAGCACTTGCTGAAAAACGCGAACCGCTGCTCGAGCGCGCCCACCTCCTTTCCTTCCTCGGTGACTATCTCCAGCCGCTGAAAGAAAAGCCGGAAAGGATGGTTCACCCGAAAAATGGGCCGCTTATCTCTATCGAAAATCACGATGTTGAACCGGCGCCAGTGACCGAACCATTGTCTGAAAAAGAAACCGAGAATCCCTTTCTGCTGCTCGGCCGCAAAGCCGATGCTTTCACCGGACTCGAGCCGAAGCTCGTACTTATTGCGCGTTTCGTAGCCGAAGAGCTCCGGTAGCTCCCGTCTTTGGATGACGTAAAGCACTTTTTCCCGGCCAATGGCGTCTAACAAACTCATTTGAGCACGCGGTTCCCCAAGGCGGGAAACACCTTTCCAATTTTTCTCATTAGGTACTCTCCATACGTTCCCTGAAACGCATGGACGCTTTCCCGATCCCACCGCTCGTCCCGATCGTCTCTGGCGGGCGGCTGGCTCGCGAGCTCGATGGGTCTCACGTCGGCTTTGAAATTCGGATCGAAGAAAAAAGGAAACGAAAGGCGATCTTTGCCGGAAACATTGCGAACCAGGTGCGGCGTCGAGCGGTAAAGCCCACCCGTCATGCGATCGAGCATGTCGCCCAAGTTGCAGACGAAGGTTCCCGGAATGGGCGGCGCAGAGAGCCACCCATTCGGAGTTTTGATTTCGAGACCGCCGCAGTCGTCCTGCTTCAAGATCGTGAGGATTCCGTAATCGGTATGTTCGCCCACGCCCCAATCCGGAGAGTTCTTCGGCAAGGGCGGATAATGGAAGAGACGAAAGAGAATCAGAGGGTCCGCCGTATAGCGCGCGTGAAAGTAATCGGGAGTAAGTCCGAGCGCGAGGGCGATACCCTCCATCAGCGTGTGCCCGAGCCGAGTCATCGCTTTCAAATAATCGAGGACCACGGTGCGGAGCTCGGGCAAGTCTTTGGGGAAAAGGTTCGGGCCGTGAAGCGGTAGGCCTGGCTTTCCTTCGCTTCCGAAGTAAATGCCCTCTTTCCGATCGGGTTTGCCGGAGGTGAGCTCTCCTCCCAAAGGAAAATAGCCGCGCCACGCGGATCCGCCCCGGCTCATCTCCATCTCACGCTTCGCGCTCTCCGGTTTCGAGAAGAACTCGCGGCTCAAAGCCTCGAGCCGCGCTTGCAGCCCCTCATCCACGCCGTGATTTTTCACGTAAAAGAAGCCGGATGCCCGGCAGGCTTGGTCGATTTCCCGGGCGAGCGCGTCGCGGCGAGCGGACTTGTCTCTCAAGGGCCCGACGTCGAGCACGGGCAGGGAAGCGGGGAAAGCTGGCTCGTCCATGGGAGTAAGGTAATCCCCCCAATGAACCTAAGTCCACTTTCCCCTTAGCCTAGGGTAAAATTAAGACTAGGCCATAATCTCTTCTCTCCCCGCGACTCGCTGGTAACAGGTGATAAAGAACACTGCGTTCGAATCGATCCTCAGGCCTGAACTTCTTTACGGTAGATAGAGAGCATTCCCCGCGCCCAGCCAATCCAGTCACGACACAAAAACAGGGAGATCCCATGAGACCGAGCCTAATGATTGCGGTACTCGCGAGCGTCATGAATTTGACGGCGATGGCCGCGAAGCCAAAATTGACCGCCGAAGTTTTGAGCCGCGTGCCCGAGAAATACAATATCAACGCCAAGAAGAACCGGGCGGCGAAGGAAGAGCTCGAAGATCTCATCGAAAGCTGCGGATCGGGCGTGGTCGAAGGGGCGGTCTCCCGTACGGGCGAGGCGCTCACCAACCGTTGCAGCTTCCAAGTTAAGCTCGACGAGCTTTTCTTCCGGCCTACCGCCGAAAAGACGGGTCTTTTGCCCGATAGGGATTGGGCTTATCAAGACGGCGTGACCTTTTTCGAGCCCAAGGTAAATGTCGCGGAACTTCCCGATAGCTTCGACTTGCGGGACTTGATGAAAAACGGCCAGCCCGAGATCCGCACCCAAAATTGCGGCGACTGCTGGGCGTGGGCCACTCACCACGGCCTGGAAATCGCGCGCGCCGTCCACGATCAAAAGGCGCTCGATCTTTCCATTCAGACCGTGCTCTCTTGCTCGAAGCAAGGATCCTGCGGCGGTGGTTACATGAGCGCGGTCGATTTCCTCGCGCACGGCTTGCCCTTCGAGGCGGATTTCCCCTACGCCGGCACGGATAAGACGTGCAAGTTCTCGTCGAGCGACATCACCAAAGGCTGGGAAGGCAAAACCATCGGCACGCCTTTCATCGGGGATTCGCTCGCCCATTCGCGCGCGAAGCAAAAGCACGACGGTAGCTACCGTGAAGGCAGTAAAGTGCAGCAGATGATGGCCGCCATGTACCAGTGGAAATCGCCGCTGGTGGTGACGGTCGCGGCTTACTCCATCTCGGGCCCCGGCATCTACAACTCCTGCAGCTCGATCAACTCGGGCGGTAACCACATGGTCACCATCGTGGGCTGGGATACGGTCGGCGGAAAACGCATCGCGAAAGTCTGGAACTCCTGGGGCAAAATCCACGGCGAGAACGGCGTTTCCAAGATCCAATGGGAATGCGGCGACGGAAAGTTGAACCGCGGGCTCGGCGTCGAAGCGAAAATCGTGCAGTACAAGCCGCCTTGCACGCCGCCGGACGCGAGTCAAAGCTCCATGAAGGAAATGGTAAAGGGTGGAACCGTGCAAGTCGGCGCGGCCCAGCCCGCGGGCTCGAAGTGCTCATGGACGCCTACCGCGGGTCTCGCCGATCCGACGGCTTGCGTGACGCAAGCGAGTCCTGGCATGTCGACGGAGTATCACCTTTCCGTGGAGAACGACTGCGGCAAGAGCTCGAGCATGACCCTCGTTTACGTCTGGGGCATGCTCCGGGATACGGCGAACCGGCGCGATATGGTCCACACTCCGTTCGGAGACGTGCCTTACAGGCCTTGATTACTCGGCGGTCGCGGGAACCGTTTCTTTTTGCTGCTGGGCCGACTCACGCGCGGTTTTGGTCGCGCGCTCGGCGTCTGCCCATTGGCCTAGCTTCAAGTAGGATTCTGCGAGCTTGCGGTTCGCTTCCGTGTCCAGCTTGTGCGCGTTTTGGTACGCCTGATAGAAGGGTGCGGCTGACGCGTACTCGGCGCGCTGGAAGTAGTAATCTCCGACGAGCTTATTGAAGTAGTCCCCGCACGCGTTCGTATAGCCGGGAACGTCCGCTAGCATTCTCGCCATGCGGGGCGCGACGGCAGCAAAGCGCCCAAGCTTCTGCTCGGCGCCGGTTTGGTAGCAATCCGTGATTTTGTCGGCGAGCTTGCGGTTCGAGCCGACCAAAGCAAGTACGCGGTTCGGCTCGCCCAGCTCCGTCCACGAGGAGAGCAGGAGATTTAAATGCGCCGGGCTCGGCGCGCCTTTCATCGCTTTCACTAAGGCGTCTCGGGCCGCTCCGTATTTCTGCGCTTTCAGATAGAGATAGCCGAGCCGGCCTTGGCGAATGGGGCTCTCGTCGCTTGTCGCGACGTAAGACTCGAGAAGGCGCGCGAACTTCGCGGGCTGATTGCTTTCATTGAGCGAGACGAGAACATCATAGGCCGGATCTTCTTGCCCTTCGACGAGCTTTACGGCGGCAGGCTCGTAATGCGTGGTCAAGAAAGTCTGGGGTGACTCGGAATCGGGAACGCCGTCGTAGAAGAGCCGGCTTTGCCGGGTTTCCGCATAGGCGTTGCGATCGGTGTTCCACGACGAGCCTTCGGAAACTTTCAGGGCCGCGTCCCGGCTCATGACGAAGTGAGCAAGCAAGCTTCCGACCGAGCGGAAGGGCACGCCGGAGAGCTTCTGCGAGAAACGAGTCTGCCGAGCCAGGCGATTGACCTCGGTGACGTTGAATTTCAGCGGTCGATTCGAGCCGATGAGAATCATCTCTTGATCGTTTTCTCCGCTAAACACCGCGCCTTGAGGGAAGACGCCGTAGAAAGTCTTCAAGATGCTGCGAAGAGTGACCGTGTCCATGTTGTAGAGGTTCAGCCACTGCGAGTAGATGCCGTTCGGGGCAAGGTTGCCCTGCACGATCTCGAAAAACTCCTTCGTGAACAGATTCGCCGCGCCCGCGAGCCACGACTGCGACGGCTGAGAGACGATGATGTCCCACGGCGCTCCAGCTTTGGTGGCCAGCACGTAGCGCGCATCCTCTACGGAGAGATCCAGGTTTCTGCGCTTTAAGATCGGGTTGTTTCCGCCGTGGGCTTTCTTGGAGGCTTCGAGGATGGCGTTCTCGAGCTCCACGACCCGGACTTTGGCGAGGGGCAAGGACGTCAGTAAGTCGACCGTGAAACCGCCGCCGTAGCCGACGACGAAAGCCCGCTTCGGGCTTTCGCTCAAAGTGTAAGGAAGGATGCCGAGCAAGGCTTCGTAGCGGGGCAATTCGTTGAGGTTTCCGATGTGATAAATCGATTCGTTCAAGCCGTTTGTTTTGAGGCGCAAATAGTTGCGGTACGACTCGCCGTCTTTCGGATCGTGGGTGAGTGTGATGAGGCTCGTCTCGCCTTCTTTGATCCACACGAACTGTTCATAGTTGGACGCGAACGTTCTGAGCGTTTGGGTGAGCGTCGCCCCGCCTTCGATGCGCTGGGAGTAAGCGGACTTCACGATGTTCGAGAAATCGACTTTGATGACGAGAATGAGAGCTAAAGCGGGAAGGGCGGCAAGGGTCCAGCGCGCCGGCTTCGGGCTCCACATCCAGAGAGCGAGCACCACTCCGCCCAGCAGGAGCGCCGAGGCGAGTTGAATGGTGAGGGAAGAGCCGAAGGCCGGCACGAGCACCACGCCCGCGAGATAGGAGCCGACGATCGCGCCCAGAGTATTTGCGCTATACGCCCACGAGACCGAGCGAGAAGCGGCCGGACCGTCTTCCGAAAGTAACTTCACCGTAAGCGGAAAAAGCGCGCCGAAGCAAATCGTCGCGGGAAGCAGCGCGATGGTGCTGAACAAGCACTTTAAACCCAGTAGCGACATGCCGGTCGCCGATCCCCGGCTCAAATAGTAGCCCGCGAGATGAGTCATGAGCGGCAAGCCGTTCAGCCAGGCGGTCGCAAGCGTCGTGAACGCGGCGGCGCCGGCGAGCAGACCGATAAGCCAAGCAGTACGATTTTGCGAGCGCAAAAGCCAGTAGCGGCAAGCCCACGCGCCGAGCGCGAGACCAAAAAGATACGTCGATAAAACGAGGCCCAAGCCGTAGACGTTATTACCGAGATAAATGCCGAGGTACTTGTTCCAAACCACTTCCGCGACGAGGGAGCTGAAACCGCAAAGGGTGGTGAGACCGACGAGTACCCAAGAGCGCCGGGCTATGCGGCCCCCGAACACGGGCTCCGCCGGTGGCGCGGGAGCAAAGCGCGCGGGCGCGAAAAACGCGGCGCCGGCGATGAGAAAGTTCACGAGAGCCGCGGTGAGGTTCGCGCCGATGACTCCGAAGCGCGGCAAAAGAAGAAAGCTCGCGCCGAGCGCGCCCGCGACGGCGCCGAAGGTGTTGATCGCGTACCAATGGCTGACGCCGTCCCGGGAGCCCGAGCGCAGAGTCGGTAGCGCGCGCACTAATATGGGAAGCGTTGCTCCCATGGCGACCGTCGCCGGAGTCAGGAGAAGGGCGACGACGAAAAATTTAATGGGGTGACTGAGCCACGCGGCGTTTCCCTCGGCGGGAAGCCAGGCGAGGATTTGCGAAAAGTGCAGAAGCGGAAAGAGCACGAGCGCGCCGTAGAGACCGAGGGCGCCTTCCACCATTCCATACAAGCGAAGCGGCGGAATTTTGCCGCGGTACCGGCCGGCCCAAAAACTTCCCGCCGATAAGCCGAGAAAGAAAAGCGCGAGCACGACACTCAACGCCCGGGTGGTCGAACCAATCCCGAGGGAAAGAACTCTAATCCAGAGGGTTTCGTAAATGAGGCTCGCGGCCCCGGAGAAGAAGAACAGAAGACTAAGGCTCCAACTCAGCATCCTACCAACCCCATAAAAAAAGCGAGGGCGGGGAGTTCCCGCCCTCGCTCAAGAAGGAATATCAGAACTCGAGGAACGCGTCCAAGCCAGCGTCGCTGTTCGCCATGGGCATGCCCATCGGCATGGGCTCAGGGCCGGGACCGGGCTCCATCGGCATGGGGCTCGGACCAGGATTGGGCATCGGGCTTGGTCCGGGGCCGGGACCCGGATTCGGGTTCGGATTCGGGTTGGGCATTGGCTGAGGCCCAGGCATCGGACCCGGGTTCGGGTTCGGATTGGGCATCGGCATGGGGCCCGGATTTGGGTTCGGATTCGGGTTGGGCATTGGCTGAGGCCCAGGCATCGGACCCGGATTCGGGTTCGGATTGGGCATCGGCATCGGACCCGGCATCGGTTCCGGTCCGGGCCCAGGCATGGGGTTCGGCATCGGATTCGGATTCGGCATCGGGTTCGGCATGGGATTGGGCATCGGCATGGGGCCGGGGCCAGGTCCGGGCATCGGGAACGGATTCGGATGCGGTCCGGGCATGGGGCCAGGTCCGGGCATCGGTCCGGGGCCCGGCATGGGTCCCGGCATCGGATGGGGATTCGGATTCGGCATCGGGTGCAGATTCGGCACGCAAGAGTTGGAGCCGGGCGACCAGTGAGTGCCGGGTCCGCAGATCTTGTTGTGCGGGATCAGATTACAACCGCCGCCGAAGTATCTGTAACCGGGAGGACAGTAAGGATGATTGGAAACGCATCCGCCGTGTTCCCAGTGGCTTCCAGGTCCACAATGTTTCTGCGTCGGAACGCAAGATTGCGAGCCGGGATTCCAGTAGTGGTGATTCGGGCAGTAGCCGTGGTGGCTGATGCAGCTACCGAAGTGCGGATCGTAATACTGATTCGGTCCGCAAGACGTCGGCCAGAGAGAAATACAGCCCAGCGTGGCCCAAGAATACTTGAAGCCGATGGAGCAGCTGTACGGAAGGCGCGTGCAATGTCCGTAGTAACTGTCCCAAGAGTAGTTCCAAGGACAACGAGGCGCGCTGGCCGGCTGACATTGCGAGCTATAGGGATCGAAGTACCAACCGGGCAAGCAGCTGATACTTGGGGGCGGTTGCGGATACTGAACGCAGTTATTGCTCGAGGGCTCGTAGTACGTTCCCGCGGGGCAATCGATTTGCGCTTCTTGTACGCAGAAGCCTTGGGCTTCGTCGTAGTAGTAACCGGCCGGGCAGCTGGGCGCGGGGCCAGGCAACGGGCCGGGGCCCGGGTTCGGATTCGGCGCGACGGCGTCGTTGATGGTCAGCTGGAACTGGCGGTAGGAAAGATTTCCATCCGGATCGGTCAGCTGCACCGAGAAGTAATGAGAGCCGGCGACCGTGCCGCGGCCCTTTAGTACCGTGCGAAATTCGTTGTCGATCGGAGTGAGAGCGAAATCATCCGGAAACTCTCCGGTGAAAAGCTCCGACTGGACCGAGGGGGCGCTGTCCTTATCGAAACTGATGTCAGTTTGATAGAGCTTGCCGACCGTCGCTTCGGGAAGAATGCGATCGGTGGAGAACTTCGGAAAGAGAAAGTTATCGTTCTCGTCTCCGAAGAAGCACATCTCGCGGAAGATGGCGTCCTGGCCTTGCGGCCGGGCGGAAGCGACTAGACACCAATGTTGCGTGAAGAGAGGAGTACCGAAGATGAGCGCTTTGCTCGCCGTCGTTTGCTCGAGCTCGAGGCCCGGCGGTAAATCACCGTACGCGATGGTCCATTCAATTGGGACCCCAGCGGGCGCATCCGAGAGAGTCAGTTCGGTCTGGGACTCTTCGCCGTATTTCACGCGAAGGGTGTCGTCGTGCACC
Source organism: Pseudomonadota bacterium (assembly GCA_043767805.1). Lineage (GTDB taxonomy): Bacteria > Bdellovibrionota > FAC87 > UBA2466 > UBA2466 > CAZZHG01. The sequence continues at coordinate 42,957 of JAYUGC010000036.1, forward strand.
TGAATGACGGGGGCAGCGGCCGCCCTCGCTTCGGTTGCGGTTGATTCGCTCTGGTTGTTCCAAACCCTAAATTGGCTGGTGCCAGAGGCGGTAAAGCCCATCAGCATGGCGACTGATAGGAATGCCAATCCTAATTTTTTTTTCATCTGAAGTTTCTTCACTGTGAGACCCCCAAAATTTAATTTCGCTCTCGCGATGAATCTGTGCGAAAGCAATTCCGATACCAAACCGAAGAAAACTGCCGCTGATGTTCGCTTTGTGAGGGAAACAGTACACATTCGATGAGGGTCCGCAACGGACCGGCTCGTCATGGCTCGGAAAAACTTACTTCTTCGTCGGAGCAATTCGGCACCATTTCTAAGACGCATAAGCGACGGAAAAAATGGCTCAACGAATCAGTGTGGCGTTTTAAACGGGAGTGTTGCGAGCCAGAGCGTGAGGAGCGGGTGGGGCAAAGTACTCTGTGACGCAATGAATCAAGTGGAGACACCCCGTGTATTTACCGGGACGAAGGATGAGCTCCTTTTCATTTAAGCGCACGATCCACTCCCAACCGGTCTTTGAGAGATAGCGAATGCGAGCGTGATCTTCTTCTTCGATGACTTCTCCGCCCGTTTTGGAGGCGTAGGCTTCAAACTTTCGCACCAGGTCATCGAAGTCGGGCTCGCCTAAGAGCGGAAGCACCACTTCCTGAAAGCTCACCGGAAAGAGAGAGTCGAACTCCCGGGGGAGAGCCGCCGGCGGAACGTTTAACCGGAGCGTGCGCACGGTGCGTACTTGCGCGGGGTCCTCGGGATCTTGACCTGAGTCGATGGAGAACCAAAACGAAGCCGTCTCCACCGAGCCCGCGCCTTCCGCCGCCGAGCGCTCGACCTCGTCGCGTACGAGGCCCAAAAGCAGCTTCGCATTTTGATAAATCTTTTGCGTCTCCGCGCGCACCGACTCCTCAAAGAGCGTGCGCACCCAGGTGTCGGCGGATACGTGCACGCGGTCGGGGACCCGGTGTTTGTTGCGATCAAAGCCCGGCACCCAAGTCACGGGGTGGCACTGCACGCTTCTCAAGTAAGCTTTTTCGGCATCGATACTCACGTCGAGCCGGGCTGGCGTTGGTTTCGCGGACTTCTTCACTGGGAAGCAATATGCCCTAGAGAGGCGCCGCGAGGAAGGATCGAAATCCCCTTAGAGGGAGGCGGCGGTGGGAAGCGCCGGAAGTTAAAAAGACGGCTTGGAGCGAGCGAGTCTGGCCAAGACCCAGCCTCGCACGGTGAGCATGGGCAACTCGACCAGCAGATAGGTCGCCGACGCGATGAGTACGCATGCGATGAGCCAGGCGGAAATATTGGCCCACCAGTTACCTGCGAAAGGCGAGCGCTTCTCGAACAGTCTAAGGAGTAACCAAAACCAGAGATAAACGCCGTAGGAAATCTTCGCAATCCAGTGGACGGCGGACTTCACGAAGCTAGGTAGGGGCATCTCGTAGTGATACGTCGCGACGAGTAGCGTCCCGAAGCCGGCGGCGAGAAGCGTGTAATAGAAACTCATTCCCAGTTTTCCGGTGACTTGCCCTGTGAACGAGGCGCCAATGAGACCCGCTATAAGGAGAGAGACGAACAGGCACAGCGCCTGTTTTTTCGCGTTCCAAACGCTCCATTGGGGAAAGGTTCTAGCTAGGAAAATCCCCATGGAAATGCCGTCGAGATGGAGGTGAGTCTCCCAGCCGAAGAAATGGCCTTCGCTCAAATCGAAAAAGGGCCTGAGGCCGAAGGCGGTGCTGGCGCGCCAGGCGGTGCTGAAAACCAAGGGAAAAAGCCAAAACCACGGGGGCATGTCTCTTACCCGTCTCACCAAGAGTAAGAGGGGGAAAGCTAAGTAAAAGTGTTCCTCGACGCAAAGAGACCAGCTCTGAATGAAATCGAAATTGGAAACGTAGTTCTGAGCGAAAAGCAGGTAGGTAGCCCCTGCCCCTCTAAAGGGGAACCCAAGCAGTTTCGGCTTGATGAACACGTAGACGAAAAGAACGAAGCCGTAGAGAGGAATCGTGCGCAGCCAGCGTTGGGCCCAAAAGATCGCCAAGGTATTGCCGGGGCGGTCGAAGGTCAGCGCGAACGCCTGTCTTCCGATGAGAAATCCAGAGAGCACGAAGAAGAGATCGACCCCGCTCCATCCGTAGGAGGCCAGGCGACTGAAAGCAGGGCTGATGCCCGGGAGATCGCCGCCGTGGAAAAGGAGAACGCCGCCAATGGCGAGCACCCGCAGGATATCCAAGTTCAAATTGCGGGAGCTCGAAGTCATGAAAATAGTAGGAACGGAGGAGGCGGGGGCGAGCTTCTATTTTACACTGGGCGGCCGGCTTATTTTGACGCGTCGAGAGGGGTTACTGCGGGAGCAGCGCCTGAATCTGAGCCTCCAAGGATTCGGGCTTGGCCTGCGGCGAAAGGCGCGCGACCACGGTTCCGTCAGGGCCGATGAGAAATTTCGTGAAATTCCATTTGATGCCGCTCGTGCCGAGAAACCCTTTCTCCTCGTGCTTCAAATATTCGTAAAGCGGATGGGCATTGCCGCCGTTGACGTCGATTTTCGCGAAAAGCGGAAAGCTAATCTGAAAGCGGCTCTCGCAAAACGACTTGATCTGCGCGTCCGTTCCGGGCTCCTGACCGCCGAACTGATTGCAGGGGAAGGCCAGTACCTCGAAGCCGCGGTCTTTGTACTTCTTATGAAGTTCCTCGAGACCGGAGTATTGGGCGGTGAAACCGCATTCGCTGGCGACGTTGACGACGAGCAGCACCTTTCCCCGGTAAGAGGAGAGGGTGGTCTCGCTACCGTCGTTCGTCTTAACCTTAAAGTCGTAAATACTCATCGGGGCACACTAGCACTGCGACAATCGCTCCGGCTAGAACTTGTGAGCTTTGAGAAATTTAGAAAGGAGAAACGGCTCGCTGGGCACGGGCTCTTTGCGGAACTCGGAGACCGGAGCACCCGAGACGTCTCTCAGCTGAAAATGAACGAGGTTATGGCTAAGCGTCGCGAGCTTTGGGAAAAAGGCCGCGGCGTAGGCATTCGTACCTACGCGAAGATACGGGCCGACCTCACTCATTGGCTTACCGTGCACGCGAATGTCCTTTAGGCGGTTCAGAAAAGGGAGGCCCTTCGGGTTTCGGGTAAAAGTAAGCGAGTCGCTGAAGGTGAGCGCGAAGTGCGGCGATATCCAGCGATACGCTTCCAAAAGCTGTAGCAGCAAAACGAAATCTTCTTTTGAGAACGTCGAGGTGACGATAGGGGAGCCCAAGCTGAAATCGTCTCCGAAGCCGATGGAGAGCACTCGAAAGAGATCGGAAAATTGATAAGGTGTCGGTTTGCCGCCTACGAGAGGCAGATTTTCCCGGATGAGACTTCGCGCCGTGAAGTACACGTCGACCGGAGGGCTCGCCGTTTGGTTGAGCGTCTCGCGAATGCCCGACATCACCAAGGGACCAAGGCCTTCCCCCGTCTCCCAGTTTTGCTCGAGGGTTTTGTGAACCGTGACCACAGGCGTGTCGTACTCGAACCCCGCGGGCTTTAACTTCGCAGCAAGCTCTTTCTTATAGGAAGCGATCTGCGCGAGAATAACGGGATCCGCCACCACCGAGTCGTCGATTTTCCGATAGGTCGCGCCCTCGTTTCTTAAAGAGAGCCCCTTTTCACCGGTCTCAAGCTCCAGCACACCTAGATACTTGCCGTAGTTTCCGGCTTGGGCGACGAGAGTCGTTCCGGCGCGTACCGGAGTTTCATAAAGTTTGTGAGTGTGCCCGGAAACGACGAGATCGATTCCCGGCACTTTGCCAAGCGCCACGTCTTGAGGCGCGCCTCCGTGCACTAGCGCAATGACGAGACCCACTCCTTTTTCACGGTGTAATTGCTCCGCCCGTGATTTTGCTAGCGCGAGAAAATCGTCGAGCTTTGGCTGAGCCGATAGGTCGTCGAAGCCGACGACGTGATTGGGGCCACGGCTACTGGCGCAATCTCGCGCGGCATCGGGACTCAAAAATCCGAGAATAGCCACGCGAAGCGTTTGCCCGTGGTAGGTGAGTGCTTTGATGACTTCCCTGGGGATTTCATTCAGTGCGGCGCCTTCGCTTCGAAGGGCGTTCGTCACGACGAGATTTGCTAAACCGAACTTCGCCTTGCCCTTCGCGAGCATCGCCGCGAGGCCCCCATTTCCCGCATCGAACTCGTGATTGCCGAAAGTGACGGCGTCATACCCGACGTCATGAAAGAAAGAGAGCTCGGGAACCGAGGGGGACCCCGCTACCGGCCCCAAACCGTGGAACAAGGAGCCCGAGAAAAAATCGCCCGCGTCGACCAGTAGGACCGGCTCGCCTTCGTTTTCCTTTTGCGCGCGCATAGCGCGAATGACACTGGCGAGCCGGGCATAATGCCCTTGGATGGGGTCGCCATCTCCGGCTTTGGCGGAAAAGAGCGCGTCGGGGCCGCTTCCCTCGAAATGAGAATGCAGATCGTTCGTGTGGAGCACGGTGAGGCGAAATGCCTCGGCGCCCCGGCACGAGAACCCGATTCCGAAAAGAATCAGGAAAAAGAAAGAAGGCCGCATTGCGTTTAAGCAGTATCACGTCGGCTGAGTCCGGAAAAGGCGGCACCCTTGTTGCAAAACAATAGCTAGGAAGCACAACTGGGAGACCGAGACGATGTCCTATCACTTACCTTTTTTTAAGAACCGGCCCGAAGCGGGAGATCAACTCGCTCAACGCCTGATCCGATACCAACGAGACTCGAAAGCCGTGGTCTTAGCCTTGCCTCGCGGTGGTGTTCCCGTCGGCTATGAGGTCGCCATGGAGCTAGGCTTGCCGCTCGACGTCTTTGTCGTCAGAAAGCTTGGGTTTCCCGGGCATCAAGAGCTCGCCATGGGAGCGGTCGCCAGCGGCGGCGTGCGCGTCCTAACTAAAGAAATCGTCGATCTCTACGGAGTTTCCGCCTCTACTCTGGAATCGATCACCGAGGCCGAGACCGTAGAGCTCGTTCGCAGAGAGCTTGCCTACCGGCGAGGGGAGCCACCGCGAGAGGTCGCGGGCCAAACCGTCATCCTGGTAGACGATGGGCTCGCGACCGGATCCACTATGCTCGCCGCGATCAGAGCGCTGCGCAAACGAAGGCCCGCGCGTCTAATCGCCGCGGTGCCCGTGGCCGCGCTTGCCGCGGTGGAGCTGCTATCGTCGGAAGCCGACGAGGTGGTGTCCGTCGAGACGCCCAAGCCCTTTTACTCCGTAGGGCAGTGGTACGAGGACTTCACCCAGACAACCGACGCGGATGTTCGCTTTTATTTGAAGCAAGCGCGCCGCCGAACGGCGGCCTAAAGCCTCATTCCTAAACCGACGGAAGTAGTTCAATCATCCCGCGAGCCAAGCGCTTTCCGAGTCTTTTAGGCGACGAGCTTCAGCTTGTGCTTGCCGCTCTTAATCTCGTAACGCCCCATCAATTCCGCGGTTCCGATGACGTGGCCTTCCACTTCGGTCAGTAGCTCGTCCTTCGTCATGCCGGGAGCCAAGTCCACCGCGGCATTCAGCGCGAGGAGCCGGAAAAAATAGCGATGGGGACCGTCTCCCGGAGGCGGCAGCGGCCCGCCGTAACCCAGATGACCAAACGAGTTCAAGCCTTGCCGCGCGTGCGGAGGTAGCTCGAGGGTCTCCGACTGCGGGATGCCTTCCGGGAGCTTCGTGACGTTTCCTGGAATTTTATACAGCACCCAGTGCACGAAAGGCTCGGCTTTCGGCGCGTCTGGATCTTCGGCGATGAGTACGAGCTCTTTGGTGCCGTCGGGAATGCCCGCCCATTCGAGAGAGGGGCTTTGATCCTGGCCTTCACCAGTCAGGTCTTTAGGGATGGTTTCTCCACTGGAGAAGGAATGTGAGCTCAGAGTAAATGCCATTTTGGTTCTAAGTCCTTTTTGGATTACGCGACTTTTTTCACCGCGTACTTGCGCTTATTGTGCTCGAACTCGTCTTTGCAGGTGTTACTGCAGAAATAGATCTTCTGTCCCTCGAACTCGGCGGTGTCGGCCGCGTCCTCGGGCTGCACTTCCATCCCGCACACGGGATCTTTGCCGTGGAAGTCGAATTCAATCATAGCGTTTCTCCTTTAGGCTTCAGTTTTGTTGCAGACTGTAACTACCCGGGTACCGGATCAGCTAGCCATGCGCCATTCGCGCCCGGACGCGCCCGTCTTCTCGAACTCTTTCCAGCGAAGCGCTACTTCGGGCCAGTTCACGAGGTGCCAGAAAGTTTTGACGTACTCAAGCCGGCGATTCTGGTGCTTCAGATAGTAAGCATGCTCCCAAAGATCGAGCACCAGAAGCGGGGTCATGCCTTGCGAGAGCGGGCTCTCGTGATCTCTCGTCGTGAGAAGCTTCAGCTCGCCTGCTGGCGTGGTCGCAAGCCACGCCCAGCCGTTCGAAAAATGCTCGGTGGCGAGCTTGGAGAACGTCTCCTTGAAAGTCTGCAGGGAGCCGAAGGTACTCGTGATTAATCCGTCGAGGTCGCCTTCGGGGCCGCTCTGCGATTGCGGCGTGAGCACCGTCCAAAAAAGGCTGTGGTTGGCATGTCCGCCGGCGTTGTGAAGCACGTCCGTCCGGATCGAAGCGGGAAGGCTGTCGATGGATTTCAAAAGGTCCTCGACCTTCTTCTTCTCACCGGGGTGCTTGTCCATGACCTCGTTCAACTTATCGACGTAGGTTTTGTGATGCCCATCGTGATGGACTTTCATGGTGGCCTCGTCGATGAGCGGCTCAAGCGCATTGTAAGCGTAAGGCAATCTCGGCAGTACGTATTTCATTTCAGCTCCCTTGCTCTGTTCTCCATGCAGAGCCCGTGCCGATGGTATGGCCGATGCACGTTCTTTCGGATCTAACCCACAAAAGGAGGCCCCGCATGCTGACGAGTCAGATCAAAAAAAATCTATTCGTGGAGGCACGCTCTACCCGCGGCGAGCTCTACGGCACTCATGTTGGAACGGTGGATCATTTGGACGGAGACAAGTACATCAAGCTCACGCGCAAAGACTCACCCGATCACCGCCATCATTGGATTCCCGTCGACTGGGTGGAGCGTATCGAAGACGAGACGGTATTCCTAAACCGAACCACCCAAGAGTTCTATCACGGCCAGCTCAACGAGCGGCCACCCCTCAAGAAGCACTCTTAAAAGGTAGGCCTACCTTTTAAGACGAATGGGGGCGCCACCGGCGGCGCGAGATGTGGAGTGTGGACTCGTAGTGAATTTGTTGCTCGACCATGTGACCGAACACATCGAGGAGGTTTTTGTGAGCGGTCTGATTCTCGGGGTACATGGAATCGAGTAGCCAGTGGATGGCCTCAATCGTGGAATAACATTCGGGAGTAGGTTGGTGGCGCACCCGAAACGTGGAAGGCGTCGAAGGCGTGAAACGAATCGTAGGAAGATGCGCGAGATTTTTGCTATAGCGCCGCACTCGTTTTGCCTGCGCCCAGGTCGCGTCGATGATGAAAATGACGAGTCGCTTTCCCGGCGGAAAAATTGCGCGCCGGCCTTCCGGTGAGAGTGAACTTACATCCGTCGCATTGCGCGTGGGATAGAGTACCACGGGGTAGCACTCCGGATCGGCAAGCAGCGCATTCACTTTCGTGTTGTGCGTGTAGTTGCTTCCTTCGAGCAAAAGCGAGTTCGGCAAACAAAGGTGTGCCATGCGGCCGGTCGCAATCGAGCGGCGCGCTTCGTGCCGGTGGATCAAAATCACGAAAAGCGGGTCCGGAGTGAAGGCTTGGATTTTCGGGCAGTAACAACCTACCAGGGGGCGGCGGCAGCGCTCACACTTTGGCCGCGGGCCCTTGATGGCCGCGGCTCGCCGCTCTTTCTCCAGTAGGTAGGTCTGTAAATTCATGAGGGGCGAATATAGGGGGCGGGGCCTCGAAAGTCACAAAAGCTTCAAATAATGCTGACCGTTCCTCAGTTTCGGGTGGTCGCCGCCATCGGGCGGGGCATGGCCCGCGCCAGCGAGTTAGCCCGCTTTCTCGGAGTCAGCTAGGCCGCCATGTCCAAGACGATTGCCAAAAGGTGTGTGGATACTTTTAGCTGGCGGCGGCACGGGATTTGCCTTAGCTAAAAGTATCCACACACCTTTTAGCCGGTTCGGCGGAAGGGGAGCGCGTTTTCGGCGAGAGAGTGCAGGGTCATGGCGTTTGGGAGAGCGGCGCCCATCGCGGTGTTATCGAAGATGCACCAAACTTCGACCCCTTGCTCGGACCAGGCGAGCAAGTCTGAGAAAAGATTTTCGAGCTGAGGCCCGGAGTAAGCCGAGTAATACATCTGCGGCGATCCATGCAGCCGGTAGTACACGAGCCGCTTGGACGCTAGCGGTTGCGCGGCGGCCGGCACCGGATCGGCGGCCACCCGCGCGATGTCGAGCTTCGTGAAAAGCACTTCGGCTTCCGGTGTAAACCAGGTCCGATGGCGTGGCTCGCAAACAATGGCGCCGCGAAACCGAAGCCGAAGCTCGGACAAGAAAGTGTGCGCGACTTTCGGCTCCAGCCAAAGGCTCGGCGGCAATTGAACGAGGAGCGGCCCCAATTTCTTACCCAAGCCCGCGACCTGATCGAGAAAGGCCACGAGCAGTTCGCTTGCGCCTTTAAGCCGATGCACGTGGGTAATGGCTTTCGGAACTTTCACCGAGAAGCGGAAATCTTCCGGGACGGACTCCGCCCAACGGCGGTAAGTCTCCCAACGATGAGGCCGATAGAAGGAGGAGTTAATCTCGACCGAGGGGAATCTTCCAGCGTAGCGATGTAAATGCGTGCCTTCTCCCGGAAATTCCTCGGCAAGAATCGTGGGCAGCGCCCAGCCGGCGCATCCCGTTCTAATGCGTTTCGATTTTGGCGCCATCTCAATCCTCTCGTTCGAGATGTAGCAAAGACAGTACCAACTCCGGCGTCAGCCGGATGGATTCTTCCCGAACCCAGAGGGGGAGAGCATCGGCATCTTCCAACCAAAAAGCCGCCCGCAAGGGAACGGCTTGGATATCGGTGCGCGAAGAGGTGAGGAGCTGGTGTGCGGCGGAGAGTTTGTCCGGCTGCTGCTTCATCTCGATGTCGGGAGAAACATTCGCGCCTTTGGCCCACCAGATCCGGCCCTTGGGGGCGTAGCAAACTAAAATGAGAGGAGCGGCGTCCAGTTCCACCCAGCGAATCGCGGTGGCGGTGAGGCTCGTCTGAAAGAGTTTTCCCATCGCCTCGATGTTGGCCAAGCAGGGCGGCCGCTCCGCCATGAATTTCGTGCACAAGGGCCGGGGTAGAAGGAGATCCACGGCGTATCGGTTCGCCCGCCGTTCCGGATTCTTTTCCCCGCGGTTCAGCGGCTGCACCAGCGCGTCTCCGCCACAGGCGAACGCGGTCTTGCCCCGATCCCACATCCAGTGACCCAGCTCGTGCGCCGCCGAAAAGCGCTGGCGAGGCACGCTCGACTGGCTGTTCACGGTGATGAAAGCTCTCTTCCCGTAACCGATGAGGCGCGCTTCGCTGCCCTCCATGGGCTCGTAAAGGACGGTAGCGCCACAATGCTGAGCGATCGCCTCGATTTGAATATCGCCCGGGGTCTCGATACCCAGCTCGAGAAGAAGATCGTCGGCGGAGACATGGGGCTCGGCGCTTACCGCGGCCAAGTCAGCGTCGATCGCCATTCAATACCCCTAACGCTTCGAGCTGTTTCAGAAGGCTTTCCACATCGGCGTCGGAGAGGCTCTTGAACTCACGGTGTTGCAGAGTCAAAAACGTCTTCTCTCCTTGGGGGAATCTTTGAAAAATGGAATTGAGTAGCTCACGCCGGTCGGATTCCCCCGAGGGGAGCGTGTAGCTGCGGTCTTTATAACGGCGGACCTCTTCGCGATAAACAGCGAGCGCGTTATTCAACGCTTTTTGCTTAAAAGATCGGACACCATCCAGGAGACAGGCTCTAACTTGTTCGGCTTTGTGAGAGGCCTCGGGGCCTGCGTCTCTGAGCACTTCCGCGTCTGTATCCTGGAGTGAGCTGTCGGCCAGCATCGCAAACAGCTTTTGTATTTCTTCCGTGTCCCTATTTTCTGGATATATAGATGCCATGCTAACTCCCTACCTCAAGAGGTTTGTGCGAGGCGTTCCACGCCTCGTCTCATGCGCTTTAAAGCGCTCTCATAATTTTTTCTGTCCAGGCTAGCGTTAACTTGGATTTCAGGGCCGGTGAGGCCTTCACTCAGTCCGTCTAAGATGCTCATGACGTCTTCGTCATGCTCGAAATGCGCTTTGATGCGACGAAGCTGTTGCTGAGCTTCAAGGACTCTTTCTACGCTGGGGCTCGATGAAGAAGCGGAGCTGATGGGGCTGAACTTACCGGACTCATCACTGACATCGGACTCGTTCAGTACGCTTACCGTGCGCTCTCTCTCGTTCCAATGACTCGAGAGACTTCTCATTACGCCCACGAGATGCGTAAAAAAACCGACCTTCCTGCGCTTCCAGCGCCTCTCGCCACCCAATGTGGCTACCACCGCTTCCTCGAGCAAATCCTCATGGTCCCGGCCTAATGTCCGCCCGCCTAGGGAACGGATACGATAACGCGCGTAACGCTCCAGTCTCAGCAGCTCTTCCTCAGTCAGCGAGCGAATGGCGGACTGAACTTCGTCGATAGACGCAGCTTGCTCTTCGGTCTCAGAACGCAAAACTACGTTATCAGGGACTTCGATCATCCTAAGTCCCATATAACACAGTGCCGGCCACCCATAAATTCCGGACGCGTCGAAGAAAAAAATTCCTTTTGTCCAAAAAAGAGAAACGAACGGCATTCACACTCGTGAATACAGAAAACACGAATAGAGACAAACAAACGGGAACTGAGCACTCGGGAAGGAATCCATCCATGGCTAAAACGAAAGAACCGCAAAGAATGCAAGTGCGAGTCGGGCAGGATCGCACCTTGGCCGGGCGGAGCGGCCGCTTAGACAAATGGGTGCAGTCGATGCCCCAAGATCTTAGTCAAAAGAAGCCTACTAGCATTTCGGCGGAGCTGGCCACGATGCAGGCGAACGCCTTGAAGGCGCGCTCGCAATGGGAAGACTTGAAAGAACAGGCGGTTCTGGCCTACGAGTCCGGCTTACTCCCGAGGTCCATCGATAGCCGCGAGAGAGCGGTCACCATCGCGCTCATGGGCAAAGAGCTCGGCGTCGCTCCCATGCAGGCCCTCTGCGGGATTTACGTCGTCAACGGCATGGTGGCGCTTCGGGGAAGCTTGATGTTGCGGCTTATCTACGAGCGAGTTCAAGGCGCTCGTATCACGGTGCTGACGGCGCCTGACCGATCCGAGCAGGAATGCGCGGTCGAGATGACTCGTCCGAACGGAACGCCTCAGGTATTTCGTTATACGGTGGAAGACGCGAAAAAAGCGGGCTTCATGAATAAGCCGATTTGGCAGCAGCACACGGCAACCATGTTGCGGTGGGCGGCCATTCGCACCGGAGCCCGAGTCGTCTTCGCCGATGCCATCGCGGGATGTTACATGGAAGACGAGATCCCAGCCTCGGATACGGTGAGCATGCCGGTCGAAACTCCGGTCTTCGCTTCCGCTCCCGTCTCGGTGCAGGCCCAGTCCGCGCCGGCAACGGCGGCGGCAAGCGCGCCGAAAGTCGAGACGCCGGTGGCCGCGCCGAAGGTAGAAGTCAACGAGCGTACGGATTTCGAAGCCGCGCCTTTGTTTGACTCGTCGCCGTCTCGTCCTCGTACGGTAGTGGCTTCGCTCCCGCGCACGGTAACCAAAAAGCGAGTAAGCCGGCTTTACGCCATCGCTTACCAGCACAAATGGAGTCGTCAGGAAGTGGGAGTGGCCGTCGATAAGTGGTTCCAGAAACGGGATCCTCGGCAGTTAAATCGCGCCGAGTACGACCGGATCTGCCAATACCTCTTGGACAACGGCACGAAGGACATGTTGAACGAAAGAGCTTGAAGGCTAGGGCTCCCCAGTAGTTTAGAGAGCCCAACGAGAGCGGGGTCTTTATGAGGAACGCATGGCTTCTCCCCACTGCGTGCTTCAATAGGCCCCGCTTTCTTTATTGGGATTAGGCGCGCTGGAAAGCGAGAGCCATGTTCGTGGGCAGGGGGAATTTTTTACCCGCCAAAGTCATCTGGTACTCGGAAGCGATTTCATTTAGCCACTCCGGCCTAAACAGATTCACCCGGAAGCCTTGAACCCATTTTTCGAAGCGATAGTACGTTCCCCCTAGGCCGACGCGCGGGCACAAGACGACGAGCCTGCCACCAGGGGCGACCAGGCGGCAGAGGTTTCTGAAAGACGATTCGGGATTACTGACGAAATCGAGGCTTCCCGCGCAGATGACTCTGTCGAAGGTGCGCTTTAAGACGAGACTCTCCAAATCATCGACCCACGCCTCGTCGAGCCGGCGCGCTACTTCTTCGATCATATCGGGCGCGGCATCGAAGGCGCAGACGTAAGCGCCCCCACGTTTGGCTTCCAGCGCATAGAAGCCCGAGCCGCATCCCGCATCGATGACCGCGCGGGCTCCGGTGAGCTCGCAAAGACTCAAAACCGCCGACCGCTCCCGCCGTCTGGCAAGGCCAAGAGCGCCTCGCTTGACGTGCGTGTCGTATTTCCGAGCCAGGGTGTTGTAATAAAGGACCGCCCGATCTCTATCGGCTGCCGTAACGTGGAACTCAGCTGTCGCGTTCATCATAAGCTGAGCTTAGAAAGAGCAAATTCAGTGCCAAGGACGCCGAGTCTTAAATGGATTTCGGTGGGTCGACGTCATCGGGCGTATTCCAGTTCGCATGGATGCGAGCGTCCTGGACGGCAACGCGGGCTTTACGAGCTTGCGGTAAAGCGCGGAGCATCTCGTCTAGCCGGGCCGGGGCCGCGGCGTTCGCGATGCTTTGCAGTAAAGCGTTCGATAAGAGAACGGGATGGCCGCCTCTTTGTTCGAAAGTCGGAATGGCGGCAAGCGTTTCCGGGGTGAGCGCGGCCGACAGCGCCTGCCAAACTTCGGGGTTGGGAGCGGGAACATCCAGCGGCAAGACAAAGGCGCCTTCCGCTTTTGCCGCAAGCGCCGCGCTCGCGCCTATCTGCAGCGAGGAAAATGGCCCGCGGCTGGTATCGGGGTTGCTCAAAGTCCCAACCCAATCGGGAACTAAATCCACCAAAGTATCGTCGTCCGCGGCGAGAACCACCCAGCCAACTTTACCGCCCGCTTCTTTAAAGCGGACCCACTGGTGTGTCACTAAAGGAAAGCCATGGATCGGAAGCTTCCCCTTCGGTGACTGCATCCGGCTCGACTTGCCGGCGGCGAGTAGAATCAGCGGGTATTTCATACAGGGTCTCCAAGACTTGGGCTGCGAAACTAATGGCGATTTCCTTGGGAGCTTTGCCTTTGAGCGGAATGCCGATGGGACACGTAACTTTTTCCAAAGCACTTGCTTCGATCCCGAGGCTCTGTAAGCGGGACTGAAAGCGCCGCCACTTCGTGCGGCTTCCGATGAGGCCCAAGTAGCGCGCTGGTTTACCGACCAGTTCGCCAAGGATAGCCTGATCCAAAGCATGTTGATGGGTCAGCACCACCGCGTAAGTCCGCTCGGCTTCCCATTTGGCTTTTGTCACAACATCGAGCCAGGGCTCGGGATGCCGTAAGACCGAGCTCGGAATTTCCGGAGAGAAGAGCCATTCCGGTCGTGGGTCGATGAGGTGAATTTGAAAAGGCGTTTCGGCAAGCACTTGGCAAACGGCTCGGCCCACGTGACCCGCGCCGAAAACATAAAGCTGAGGCCCCCGGTGCAGCACCTCGATGAGAAGTGCCACGGTACCTCCGCAACACTGACCTGTCGTGGGGCCGAGTGGAATCTTGGCGAACCGGGGTTCTCCGAGGCTCAACGCTTTCGCCGCTTCGGCGAGGGCTAGCTGCTCGAGGGAGCCGCCCCCAATGGTCCCAAAGAACTCGCCGTCCTCGCAGACGAGCATCTTCGCGCCGATTTCCCGCGGCGCGGAGCCGGAATGACTGGCGACCGTGACTACCGCCACGGGACGGCCCTCCAGGCGCAGGGACTCAAGTTTCGAGAGCCAGTCCCAGTTCACAGTGTCTCCAGAAACTGCCGGAGCAAGTTTTGAGCGACTTGTTTGCGGTAGACCGCCGTCGAACGGATATCGTCGATAGGAGTGAGCTCTTTGCCCAGCGCTTGGACGGCCGCTTCTATTTCCGCGCTCCCGAGTTTCTTGCCGAACAGAGTCGCTTCCGTGCTCTGGCAACGGTAAGGAACGGGCGCCACGCTACCGTACGCGAGACGGATATGAGCGACCGTGCCGTCTTCTTCGAGCTTTGCGCCGGCGGCGAGACAGACTTTGGAGATCGCTTGGGCTTTGCGCGTGCCAACCTTGCGGTACCACTGCGAGGTGCCGGCCGCGGGGCGTTTAATCCGAATGCGGCGGAGCAGCTCGTTCGGAGCTAGCGCCATCGTCTTATAGCCCGTGTGAAAAGACGCATAGGGAATCCACCGCGCGCCCGTTTTCGAGACCAACTCGACTTCAGCGTCATAAACGAGAAGAGCGGGCGGAGAGTCTGCCGCGGGAGACGCGTTTGCGATGTTGCCACCGAGAGTGCCTCGGTTCTGAATGGCGATGGCGCCCGTCTCGGAGGCCGCTCGGCAGAGCAATGGAAAATCCGCCTGCAGGTCCGTGTTTTCCCGGATTTCCGAAAACGTCGTCAAAGCTCCGAGCGTGACCGAGGCCGGAGTCTTTTCAAACGACTTGAGCTCTTTCATGCCCCAAAGGCTAAGGTAACTTCCCGCGGGAAGTCTGCCGGCCTCGAAAAGCACCATGAGATCGGTGCCGCCTGCGAGAGGTTTCCATTTTCCCGGCTCGGCGTGGATGAGCGCAAGGGCTTCCTCCAGCGTCTTCGGAACTCGTACGTCGTAATTCGGGAGATAGGCTCTCACGGCTTCGCCTCCGCCGCGCGGGAGACCGCCTCGAAAATTTTCATGTAACCCGTGCAGCGGCAAAGATTTCCCGCGAGACCCTCGCGGATGTCCGCCTCCGTGGGAGCGGTGTTCTTTTCGAGAAGCTTGACCGCGGCGAGAATCATTCCGGGCGTACAGATGCCGCACTGAGCGCCTCCGGTTTGGAGAAAAGCTTTTTGAACGGGGTGAAGCTCGCCGTTTTGGGCGAGTCCTTCAATGGTGGTGATAGCCGCGCCTTCCGTCTGTACCACGGGAATCAGGCAGCTATTGACTAGCTTACCGTCGATAAACACGGAGCAGGCTCCACACTCACCCTCTCCGCAGCCTTCTTTGACTCCCGTGCAATGGCCTTGCTCTCGGAGGACGTCGAGAAGGCGTGCCATCGGAAAGGCTTTGAACTGGGACGCTTTTCCGTTCACGCGGCAACTCACTTCAATCACGGGCGGCCTCCCAGGCAAGGTGAAGGTCTTCGGGCATCAGGGGGATGGCGCTCATTTGCAGGCCGGTGGCATTCTCGATGGCATTTAGAATCGCCGGCCCTGGGCCATCCATGGGGAGCTCGCCGATGCCTTTGCCGCCGTAAGGACCGTGGCCGAGATTCGTCTCGATGAAAGCGGTGCGAATACGCGGAACATCGGCCGCCGTCGGCATGATGTAGTTGGTCATCTGGTTATTAATCATGGCGCCGTCTTTCCAGATCACTTTTTCGTAAAGCGCGTAGCCGACGCCTTGGGCGACGCCGCCTTCGATTTGTCCCGCGGCGAGTACCGGATGAATCACGCGCCCGGCTTCCTGCACGGCGACGAAATCTTCCACGCGAGTCTCGAAGGTATCCATGTCGACGGCGACTTGAGCTACGTACACCGCCCAAGCAAAGGCCGCGTACGCGTCGCCCTTATACGCTTGATCGTCCCAGAGAACACCGGCCGGTTGCTTGTACTGGCTGTACACTTTGAGCGGCCCGAGCTTTGCGATGTAGGACTGGCACGCGGCTTTGAAAGAGTCGCGGGTATGGGGCGATTTCAGATGCCCGCTCGAGACAAGGGCTTGGAGGAGTCCCTGCGCGGCTTCCTCCACGAGCTTTCCCACCACCATACAGGTGCGAGAGGCCACGGTGGGTCCGCTATCGGGGACTTGTGCCGTGTCGGGCTGGGCGATGAGTATATCGTCGTAATGAAGGCCGAGCGCATCCGCCGTGATCTGCGAAAAGATGGTATTGGTGCCTTGGCCGATTTCGGTGCTTGCCGCGAGTACGCGCACCTGGCCTTCGGCCGTGGCCTCTACGCCGACGACCGAGGAAAGAAACTTCTCTCCCGAGCCGGTGAACCCCGCGCCGTGTAGAAAAGAAGCGAACCCGATGCCGCGCTTCACGCGGGACATCGGATTTTCCTTAGCAAACCGATCCCGCAGCTCGTGATACTGGCTCATCTGAAAGGCTTTTTTGAAGAGGCCCGGGAAATCGACTTTCTCTTTGATGAGCTGAGACGTCGCGGTGACATCGCCTAGCTCCAGAAAGTTTCGGCTGCGAAACTCATAGGGAGTGAGACCGACAGCGGCGGCCACTTTGTCCATGTGTCTCTCTAGCCCAAAGAGACTTTGAGGCGCGCCGAATCCGCGAAAAGCGCCGTGGGGCGGGGTGTGCGTCATCACCGCGCGGCTCTTGATACGGACGTTGTCGCAGCGGTAGGGACCGGCCGCGTGAATGGTGCCGCGAGAGAGCACGACGGCGGAAAGCGTGGCGTAGGCGCCGCCGTCCAAAAGAAAATCTATCTCCATGGCGAGGAGCTTGCCCTCTTTCGAGACGGCGGTGCGGTGTCTCGTGCGGGAGGGGTGGCGCTTCGTCGTCGCGGCCATGTCTTCCGCGCGATCGTAAATCATTTTGATCGTCTTGCCGGATTTCCACGCGAGTAGCGCCGCGTGGCCGGCGAGTAACGTCGGATACTCTTCCTTGCCGCCGAAACCGCCTCCCGTCTCGACCTGAACGATGCGCACTTTGTCGGAGGGCAATCCGAAGAGGGGCTTAAGTCCCTTGTGAACGTAGTAGGGACATTGGAGTGAGCCCCAGACCGTGACGCCGTCTTTGGGATTGGCGACGGCGACCATGCCGTTGGTCTCGATATAGAGCTGCTCTTGCGCGCCCGTGAAGTACTCGCCCTCGACGACGAAATCGGCGTCCTCCCAAACCGGATCGACGTTTCCTTTTTCGACGAGATAACTTTTGAAGACCTTGTCGGCTTTTTCGAAATCCAATACCGGCGGCGAGCGCTCGTACTCGATGCGGACGCGCTTGCGGCCTTCCTCGGCCATGCCTTTGTCGGGGTGGGCGAGGAGAAGGACGGGCTCGTAGGGGTGATGGACTTCGCTTTCTGCGAGGAAAGGCTGATCCCTCTCGATGAGGGTGACGACGTTCTTTCCAGGGATGTCTCTCGAGGTCACCACCGTGAACTCGCGCCAAGGCACGCCGGCCTCGAAGTGAACGGCTTTGATCTTGCCATGGGGAACCGTGCTGCGGACGGTAACGCCGTACCAGGCGCCCGGAAAATCCAAGTCGTCGATATAGCGCGCTTCGCCGGTGACTTTGCTTCGGCCTTCCTTACGAAGGACCGGCTTACCCACCCAGGTTTCGGTATTAGCTTTGCCCAAGTTTCACTCCCCCGGCTCTTATATCCGGTGGCGCTTCGATATACCAGTTTCCCGCTCTTGAATGGCGCGGGGCGGCAGGGCTAGCATTCTCCCATGGATCACTTCATGAATGCGGCGATAGCCGAGGCGGAACTGGGACTACAAGAGGGCGGAATCCCTATCGGATCGGTGCTGGTCATCGACGGAAACATCGTAGGGCGTGGTCACAACCGCCGGGTGCAGAAGGGGAGCGCCATTCTCCACGCGGAGATGGATTGCCTGGAAAGCGCCGGCCGGCTCACGGCGCGCGACTACCAGCGCGGGGTGCTTTATTCGACGCTTTCCCCGTGCGACATGTGCAGCGGGACGGCGCTCCTCTACAAGATTCCCCATATCGTCATTGGGGAGAACCAAACTTTTCAGGGGCCGGAAGCTTATGTGCTTTCCCGGGGAGTTCTCCTCGAAGTCCGTAACGACGAACGATGTTTGAAGCTCATGGCGGATTTCATCAAGAAGCACCCTCAGCTCTGGAACGAGGACATCGGAGTTTAATCTTTGAAGGCGGAAGCTTACTGCGCGACTCAGCTCAAAGTTCTGGAAGCGGAGCATTTCATTGCGGTCGCGGAAGAAAAGCCCGGCCGGAAAGCGCCCGATCTCTTGAGCTACCGTCGTGACGGAAACTGTCTGTCGTTTCGCATCCGCGAAGTGAAGTTCAAGCTCGAGGAAAGACTCGTCAAGAAAGCGTTGGCCCAGCTGGAGTCGGGTCTCGAGCAGATGGGAGAATACCCGGCGCCCTCCATCGATCGTTTGGAACTGGTCGTGGCGCTTCAGGGCAGGAAAATCAAGACGCCGGAAAAGTGTTTTCTGGGTGCGGCGCTGAGCGAGAACCGATTCGAGCTGCTTTTAGGTGGCCAGCCGTGCCGGGTGCGCTCGCACGTAGTTACCGTACTTTTTCTATAAGTTTCGCGCATAAGAAAGCCGGCCCTCCCTCTTAAATAGAACCCACGCTTCGCGGGTTTCAGGAAATTCTTTCCGGAACGGGTGTCGCTAGGCACCGACGACGGGGTTAGCGGTGCTTTTTCATCATCACGTAGTAGACGAGGCCCGAAAGACCGAAGCCCACGAACCAAGCATAGTGATACAGGCCGTTGATTAGCGCCGGAACCGCGTCGGCCGGGAGTACTTTGATCGCGGTCAGAAAGCCCGGGACATTGGGCAGAATTCCCGCAATCAAGGCTACGACCGACGCCCGGTTAAAGCCGTTCGAGTACCAGTACCGCCCGGTCTCGGTATAAAGCTCGTCCACCACGAGCTGCTGGTGGCGAATCAAGAAGTAATCGACGATTAATATGCCGCCGATGGGGCCTAGAAGGCTCGAGTAGGCAATCAACCAGGTGAAGATATAGCCATTGGGATCGGCCATGAGCTTCCAGGGGAAAATCAACGCCCCAATGACCCCCGTGACGTAGCCGCCCATCTTGAAGTCGATCTTGTCGGGGGCAAGGTTCGAAAAGTCGTTGGCGGGGCTCACGATATTGGCCGCGATGTTGGTGGCGAGCGTCGAGATAATGACGGCGAGCATCGCAAAGCTCACCAAAATGGGCGAATCGAACTTACCGGCCAGCACTACCGGATCCCAGATGAGCGTCCCATACACGATGAACGTCGCGCTGGTGACGACCACGCCCACGAACGAAAACGCGGTCATGGAGGCCGGAAGCCCAATGGCTTGTCCCATGATCTGCGCCCGCTGCGACTTCGCGTAACGAGTGAAGTCGGGAATGTTCAAAGACAGCGTCGCCCAGAAGCCCACCATGCCGGTGAGTCCCGGAAAGAAGAACGCCCAGAACTCGGCGGAAGTCTGAAATTTCGAGGGCTGCGCCAAGATGGGGCCGAGGCCCTTTGCCGCGACCATGGCCCAGCCGAGAAGTGCCAGCGCCGCGACCGGCAAGAAGACCGCTTTGAAGAGGAGGAGCTTCTTGATGCTATCGATGCCGAGGTACACGACGTACATGTTCAGGCACCAGAACAGGAAGAACGTAATCGCGGGACCCGTCTCCAAGCCGAACCAAGCCGGGAACAGGGGCGGCAAGGCGGCGATGCCCGGCACCCAGATCTTCAAGATCTGATAGAGGGAGAAGCCGCCGATCCAAGTTTGGATGCCGAACCACCCGCAGGCGACGATAGCTCGCAAAATCGCGGGAATGTTCGCGCCCCGGATACCGAAGCTCGCGCGGGCAAAGACCGGGAAGGGAATGCCGTAGCGGGCGCCGGCATGGCCGTTCAAGATCATCGGGACCAGGACGATGGCGTTACCGAGAAAGACGGTGAGGATTGCCTGCCACCAGTTCATGCCCCCTTCGATGAGGGAGCTCGCCAGCATGTAAGTCGGTATGCACAGACTCATACTGATCCAGAGGGCCGCGTAGTTCCACGTTCCCCAGGTGCGTTTTTCCATTGGGACTACGGCTAGGTCCTCATTGGTGTAGCTCATTTTTCCTCTGGAATTTAAATGGTTTTGTCGGCGTAGCTCGGATGTAAATCGTACGGGAAGGGCGCCTTGGAGTCATACAGATTCATGCACTCCGGCACCGGGCAAACGGCGACGCAGAGATTACAACCCGTGCAGTTGTCGTATAGGAGCTCGGCCACGTTGCGAGATCCCGTCGCGCGCTTCGCGTCCGGAATGGATTTCAAAAGAAGCGCCTTGTAACCCGCGTCGTCACAAGCGACCACGCAGAGATTGCAGCCGGTGCAAGTCGTCTGGTTGATGGCGACCTTTTCCGACGAGGAATGCTTCAAGAGGAAATCGAACGATGTTATCTTGGTGTACATGTCGCCGACGATCTCGTTCACGGTCTTGAAGCCCATCTCGTCCATGTACTTCTCGAGGCCCTTGTTCATGCCTTCGATGATCTTAAATCCCCGGATCATGATTTCCGTGCAAACCTGAAGCTGGCCGGCTCCCATAAGCAGGTACTCGACGCCTTCGGACCAGGAGCTGATGCCGCCGACGCCCGAGATGGGAAGGCCGGTGGCCTGCTTACACTCCGCAACGCATTTCAAACCAATGGGCTTCACGGCGTTGCCGGAAATGCCGCCGATGGCCGTATAGCCGTTCACGGAAAGATGCGGCTCTTTCTTATAAATATCGACGCCGATTATGCCGTTTACCGTGTTGATGACGGTGATGGCATCGGTACCCGCGTCCTGGGCGGCTTTCGCCATGACTTTGATATTAGTCACGTTGGGCGTGAGCTTCGTCAGAATCGGAACCTTGCTGGAGGCCTTCGCCGTTTTGACGATGTTAGAAACGATGATCGGATCTTGGGAGCAGACGGCGCCCATGTCTCGCTCGGGCATGCCGTGCGGGCAGCCCAAGTTCAATTCCACGGCGTCGCATCCTACCTTATTCATCTCTACGATGAGCTTTGCCCACGCGTCCATGTCGTGGCCCGGCGCCATGACGGAGCCGATGATCATTTTCTTCGGGTAGCGCTTACGCAAAGTCCGGAGCTCGTCGAGCCAGACGGAGAGACGGCGATCCGTGATGAGCTCGATGTTCTGCATCGCGATCTCGCGGTTCCACTTCTTCATGGTCTGGATACGGGGCGCGACGTTGATGATGGGCTCTTCCACGGGCCCAACCGTCTTCATGATGGCCGAGCCCCAGCCGGCGTCGAAAGACTCCGCCATGAGCTGGCCGGTCGCGGCCGGGGGCGCCGAGGCGACGCACCACGGATTTTCCATCTCAAATCCCAAGAAGTGCGTCGTGAGCTTACCCATTAGCGATTTCCCTTTTCAATGATGCCCAAACACTCGTCGATGACCTTGAGCATTTGATCGCACTGCGCCCGCGTAATGGAAAGCGGCGGCGCGACCCGCGCAACGTTGCCAAAGAGACCGCCCTTACCGATGAGAAGCCCTCGCTCGCGGGAAAGCTCCATGAGCTCATTCATCTCGGCGGTGGCGTAGGCTTTAGTCGTGCGATCTTTGACGAGCTCAAAGCCCAAGAGAAGTCCCCGGCCGCGCACGTCGCCGATGAGCGGGTGCGTCTTCATGAGGCCTTTCAGGCCGTCCATGAGATACGTCCCTTGCGCGCGGGCGTTCTCGATGAGCTTTTCCTCGCGGATGATGTCCATGGTCACGCGAGCCTGCATGGTCTGGTACGGATCACTGCCGAAGGTATTGAAGAAGAGTTTTCCGGCGAGAGAATCCGAGATCTCGGTTTTCATGAGCGCCGCGCCGATGGCGGCGCCGTTACCGAGGCCTTTGGCCATGGTCACCATGTCGGCGTCGATCCCGAGCTCTTTCGTCAGTAAATAGTTTCCGCCGCAGCGGCCGGCGCCGGTCTGCACCTCGTCGCTGATGTACTTACCGCCGTACTTGTGCACGATGGACGCAACTTCGACGAAATATTCCTTGGGCGGCGTGATGAAACCGCCGACCCCCATGACGGGCTCCGCGATGAAGGCCGCGATTTTTCCGTGAGTCGACGTCTGAATCGTCGTCTCGACGTTCTTCGCGCACTCGAACTCGCAGCTATTGGCCGTCTTTCCGAATGGGCAACGGTAGCAGTAAGGCTCCATGGCAGAAGTGACCGCGGCGATCGGCTGCGCCCGGAAGCGCCAAGTATTGTGACCGCAGCTCGCCAAGGCCGCCGCGGTGGCGCCGTGGTAGCTGTGACGAAGGTTCACGATCATCGTCTCGCCGGTCGCTTGACGAGCCGCCATGAAGGCAAGCTCGTTGGCTTCGCTGCCGGAGTTGGTGAAGAAAACCCGATCGAGTCCCTTGGGCGCTTCCTTGACTAATTCGGTCGCGAGTTGCGTGGAAGGCTCGCTCAGGTAGAGCGTCGTCGTATGTTGGATCGCGTCCGATTCCAGCATCTTCTTCATCTCGGCTTTGATCCGCGGATGATTGTGGCCGGCCGAAATGCAAACGATGCCACCGATGAAATCGAGGTATTCCTTGCCCGTTTCGTCATAGACGTACTGGGCCTTCGCTTTCACTAGCTGCAGCGGTTTCTTGTAGTAATGCACCGCCGTCGACAGGAAATGTTTTTTTCGGATTTCGAGAAGGGCTTCGGTGGAAGTCGCCATTTACAGCTCCGTGAGTGGTCCGTACGTTTCAGGCCGTCTGTCCCGGAAGAATTGCCAGAGGTCCCGAACCTCCTTGACCTCGTCCAGATCGATATCGACCGTGAGCAGCTCGTCTTTGTCCCGGGAAGCTTTCTTCAAGATCTTACCCCGAGGGCTCGCCACGTAGGAAGTGCCGTAAAATTGGCCGATGCCCCACGGAGCTTCCGTTCCGACGCGGTTGATCGCGGCGATGAAGTACCCATTCGCGACCGCATGGGCTGGCTGCTCGATTTCCCAGAGATACTCCGAGAGTCCGGCCACGGTGGCGGAAGGATTGAAGACGATCTCGGCGCCGTTAAGCCCCAAGCATCGCGCTCCATCCGGAAAATGCCGATCGTAGCAGATGTAGACGCCGACTTTGCCGTACGCCGTATCGAAAACGGGATAACCGAGATTGCCTGGCTTGAAGAAGAACTTCTCCCAGAAGCCTTTGACCTGCGGGATATGGTTCTTACGGTACTTGCCGAGGTATTTTCCGTCGGCATCGATGACCGCGGCGGTGTTGTAGTAAACGCCCGTCTGGTGCTCCTCGTAGATGGGAACCACGATGACCATTTTGTACTTCTTCGCGTACTCCTGCATGAGCCTCGTGGTGGGGCCGTCCGGAATCTTTTCAGTCAGGCCGTACCATTTGCTGTCTTGCGACGGGCAGAAATAGGGGCCGGTGAAAATTTCCTGCATGCAAAGCATGTTGACGCCCTGCTTGCCCGCTTCGTCGATATACGGGATGTGCGCTTCGATCATGGCGCGCGCATGCTCTTCGCACGAGCTATCCGTGGGAAGCTTGTTCGCCATCTGAATGAGACCGACTTTTACTTTTCTAGCCATAGATACTCCTAAACCTCGACGCCGCTAAATTTCTTGCGCGGCAGATATTTACCAAACCCTTTGCCGATGAGCGCTTTGCCCTGATCGATGGCGACCGTCCCCCGCAGAAGTACCGTGCGGACCTTACCGGTCACCTGCCAGCCTTCGTAAGAGGAGTAATCGCAACGCATGTGATGCGTCTCGGCGGAATGCGTGTGCTTCACTTTCGGATCAAAGATGACCAGGTCTGCATCCGCTCCGACCGCAATCGCTCCTTTGCGAGGGTAGAGCCCGAAGATTTTCGCTGGCGCCGTGCAATTGAGTTCGACAAACTTATTGAGACTGATGCGGCCCTTCACGACGCCTTCCGAGTACATGAGCTCCATGCGGTTCTCGATGCCGGGCGCGCCGTTCGGAATTTTCGAAAAGTCGTCTTTACCCGCGGCTTTTTGATCCATGCAGAAGGGGCAGTGATCGGTCGCGACCGTGTGCACGAGCCCTTGCTGAATGCCGTTCCAAAGTGCTTCTTGATCCTTGGGCTTTCGGATCGGCGGGCTCATGACCCATTTCGAGCCTTCGAAGCCGGGGCGATCGTACACGGAATCGTCGAGTAAAAGATACTGCACGCAAGTTTCGACGAGGACTTTCTGATTGCGCTTCGTCGCTTCCCGCACGCGGTTCAAAGCGCCTTCGCACGTCATGTGGACGACGTAGAGCGGATGGCCGCCGGAATAGGCGATATCGATGGCGCGTCCCGTGGCTTCGGCTTCCACGATCTCGGGGCGCGAGAGCGCATGGTATTTGGGCGCCTTATTACCCGCGGCTCGGTTCAATTGAATGAGGGAGTCCGCGAGATCCCCGTTCTCGGCGTGCACGGTGACGAGGCCCCCGCACTTTTTCACTTCGCTCATCAGACCGATCATCTGCCGGTCATCGATTTGCAAAGCGCCCTTGTAAGCCATGAAGGTCTTGAAAGAGGTCACGCCTTCTTTCTCGACGAGATCTTTGATTTCCGCGCGAGACTTCTCGTTGAAGTCGGTGACGACGACGTGGAAGCCGTAATCGCCAACCGCTTTGCCTTTGGCCTTCTCGTGCCAGAGGGCGAGACCTTCCTTCAGCGACTTGCCTTGCGTCTGAAACGCGAAGTCGATGATGGAAGTCGTGCCGCCGTGAAGGGCCGCTAAAGTCCCCGTCTCGAAATCGTCGCTCGACATGGTTCCCATGAAGGGCATGTCCAGATGGGTGTGAGCGTCGATGCCGCCCGGAAAAATGTAGCAACCCGAAGCGTCGATGGTCTTATCCGCCTTGAAGCCCCCCGTGCGCGAGATCCCTTGAATGGTCTCTCCGTCGATGAGGATATCGGCCAGAAACGTATCGGTCGCGGTAACTACCGTACCTTTAGTAATGCACACCGTGCTCATTGTGAAACCTCACCAGATATTGGAATCTTTGTTCCAGCGTTGGATGGTCACCTTCGTATCGGTGAAGAACTGCACGCCCTGATTGCCGTGTGCCTTCACGTCACCGAAGAAGGAATCTTTCGCGCCGCCGAAGGAAAAGAACGCCATGGGGGCCGGTACGCCAATGTTGAGCCCCAGCATTGCGGGCGCCGCCTCGTAGCTGAACTGGCGCGCCGCCGCGCCGGAGTTCGTAAAGAGCGAAGCGGTGTTGGCGAAGGGCGAGCTATTGATCCACTGGATCGCTTCATCGAGAGATTTCGCGCGCGCCAGGCAGACGACGGGGCCGAAGACTTCTTCTTTCGCGATCCGCATGTGCGGCTTCACGTTGCCCAAGATGGTGGGCTTCAAGAAGTAGCCTTTGCCCGTGTACCCGCGGCCATCGAGGAGAAGCTCTGCGCCTTCGTCGATGGCGGATTGAATCAAGGCCTTGATGCGATCGACGGCGGCGCGCGAAATGACCGGTCCCATTTGCGTATTGGTATCCGCGCCGTCACCAATTCGCACATCGCCCGCGTAACGAAGGATGCGGGACTTCACTTCTTCGTAAGCGTCGTTGACGCCGATGACCACCGAGCCCGCGAGGCAACGCTGACCGGCGCAGCCGATGATGGACTCTAAACAAGTTTTCACCGAGTGCTCCATGGTCGCGTCCGGGAGGACCACCATGAAGTTTTTCGCGCCGCCCAAAGACTGCGCACGTTTCCCGTGCGAGGTCGCCAGCTGGTAGACGTGTTTCGCGACGGGCGTCGAGCCGACGAAGGAAATGCCTTTGACGTCGGGGTGCGTGCAAAGCGCGTTCACGACATCTTTGCCGCCGGCGACGAGATTCATCACGCCTTTGGGAAAGCCCGCCTTCTGAATGAGCTCGAAAATACGGACCTGCGAAAGCGGCACGCGCTCACTCGGTTTCAAAACGAATGTGTTTCCGGCAGCGACCGCGAACGGCCAAAACCAAAAGGGCACCATCGCGGGAAAGTTAAACGGGGTGACGGCCGCGAACACGCCCATGGGCTGACGAACCGCGTGGCAGTCGATGCCAGCCGCGATGTCTTCCGCGCTTTGGCCCATCATGAGAGTCGGGATGCCGCACGCGGTTTCGACCATCTGGATACCGCGGCGAACGTCTCCGCGAGATTCCGCGAGAGTCTTGCCGTGCTCTTTCGTGCAGAGCTTCACGAGCTCGTCGACGTTCTCTTCGAGTAAAGCCTTCAGACGGAAAAAATATTGCGCGCGATCGATGGCGGGCACGCGGCGCCACGCGGGGAAAGCGTCTTGCGCAGCTTTGACGGCGCGGTTCACATCCTCGGAGGTGCCGAGGGGACAGCGATCCAAGATGTCTTCCGTCGCCGGATTGATGATGTCGACTGTCTCGGTACCCAACGAGGTAATCCACTCGCCGTTGATGTAGTTCTTTACCATTCAAAACCCCACATAACGCAACGCATTAAACATAACCGATGCCTTGTTCCAATCCGAACAATTAACCACAGTTTCGCCGAGGGAACTAGCGGTCCCTCCGCCTCTTTTGGAGACGAGGGTAAGTTCGTGAGCCCTCTGGCCTTTTCAGAAGTGTGAGTCGCTAGGCTGGCGCCTCGCGCCGGGATCCCTAGGATGGCCATCAACCCAGTGCCTTCCGCCAGGAAGGACAAACCAAGGAGTTCTCATGAACGTTAAATTACAGGCCCTCTTACTCAGCGCTCTCGTCGGCACCTCGCTCTTCGCCGAGCCCGGCACCTACAAAGGAAAAGGCACCATTCAAGGCATCGGCAGCAAGCCGGCGGAATATGCGGCGACGTTGGTCTTGAAAGAAATCACCCCGAAGGCCCTCTACGAAGTCCAGGAGACCTGGGACATGGGCAACGGACAGAAGGGAACCTTCACGCACACCTTCCACTTCAACCAGGACGGTACGTTCAAGGTGAAGCGCAATAACGTCGAAGTCGGCTGCGGCTATTCCTTCGACAACGCTCAAGGGCACTGGATGGATTACAAAGTGCAGAGCGAGCAAGGCCCGGTCCACATCAATCAGTACTACAGCAAAGTGAACAAGCAGCTCGTGCGCATGGGAGACGGCATCTTTCAGGGCACGGTGAAGTTCTGGACCGATAGCCTCGCGAAAGAGTAACGAAAAGAACGGGAGCGGCTCGTCCCCGAGCCGCTCCCGCCCTCTTAAAGACGGCTGGGGGTAATCTGCTTGGCGATCGCGTGCCAGTTCGAAGTGGGGCGGAGCTGACTCAACGTCGCGTAAAAGCCCCAGTGCGCCTTAAACAGATAGGCGTTCTCTTTGTGAATCGCGATGGACTGGTACACGTCTCGGTTGTTGAGGAGATTCACTTCGACGTCGTCTCTGACCAGCGAAGGTTCCAGCGTGATCGCTTCATTGCGCGCAATGGCCCGCAAAACTCCATCGGCGGTGCGCTGGTAGTGCGCCCCTAGGTCAAGAGCGGTGTCCACGACCATCTCCGCTTTTTTCATCCCTTTGGAGAAACTCTCCCGGTTTCCATGGATGAGAGAAACGATGATGTCGACAAGTCCTTCGGCCTGGGGACTGGTCCACTTCTTCACGTTTCCAAAATCCACGAAGGCGACTTGATCCTTCAGAAAGAGGTAATTACCTCCGTGGGGATCGGTATTGAAATAACGGTGGGTGAGAAGGCACTCGTAGTGCCAGCGGAACATGGTTTCCGCCGCGCGGTTCTTTTCGGCTTCCGTAGCTTTCCCGCGGAACTGGGAAAGCGAAAGACCGGGAATGAACTCGCTGGTAAGGACTTTTCCCGTCGAATAACCCTCGAATACGCGGGCCACCTTAATGTGCGGATCGTTTTGGTAAAGCTTGCGAAAGTGCTCTTGGTGAAGCGCTTCCGACTTGTAGTCGCACTCCTGGAGCATTTGCGCCCGAATCTCTTCGAAAAGACCTTTGAAATCCCAGTGCGGCAAAACGTGTTTCACGATGGGCCGGATGAGACCGAGGAAATGAAAATCGTTCTCGATGATTTTCTTGATGTCGGGATATTGAATTTTGACGGCGACTTCCTGGCCTTCCCAAGTCGTGGCTCGATGCACTTGTCCCACGCTGCCGGTGGCAAAAGGACTGTAAGAAAACGAACGAAAGATTTCCTGGGGAGATCGGCCGAGCTCTGTTTCGAGTACGGCCTCGATGACCTTCGAGTGGAGGGCCGGGGCCTGATCGTTTAGAGATTGAAAGCTCCGTCGCGCCTCTTCGGGAAGATCGAAGCCGAGGGTTCCCATCATCTGACCGAGCTTCATGGCAGGCCCGCGCATCTTGGCGAGATACCCCGCCATGACCTCGCAGAAGGCGATTAGCTTTTCTCCGTCGAGCTTCTCACTTTCCACAGCGGCTCTGAACTTCGCTTGAAACGCCTGGCGCCCGACGCTCCCTACGCAAGCCATCCCCATCTTCGCCACTTCCGAGAGCCGACGCACCTGGCTCGTCGGTAAAGTCTGGAGCATGAGCTGAAACTTGAACTTGGACGCGTCCCACGGAGTCTCGGGAGAGAAGAGCGTGAGCTCCGCCGTTTCAAATAAACCGAGGACGTCCCGCGAAGCTCCGCCCGAAAGGCGAAGCGAGAGTCCTTGGTAACGAGACAGCGCCAAGTCAGTGAGGGGACTTTGGTGAGCCCGCATCAACCAGCGCGTCGCGGCCGCCCAAATCCAAAGCTCTTGTTCGACGTGCGGCACTTTCTCGATGTCAGTGAGGGCTTCCCCTAAACGACGGACTCGATCCTGAATAGGGACCATCGAATCGTGGCATCGATCGAGGGTGAGCGTGGTCTCGAGAAACAACCGATGCGGTTCTCCTTCAGGGAGGGAGCGGGCCAATTTTCTGAGCGCGGTCCGAAATTGCGGCACTCGGGCGGTCCATTGCTTAGAAGGATCGGCCGCGGCCATCAAGAAAAGCTCGGCGCGGCGATACACGTCTTTGTCGGTACGCCCGGAAAGAAGGAGCGCGCTTAAATCTTTCGACTTCAAGGCTTTGGTCTTTTCGAGTTCCCAGTCCCATTCACTTTGTAAGCGCTCCGTCGGTGGTTTTTCTTTCGAGGAGAGAGCTAGCATCCGCGCGCTAGCCGCTCGTCCTTTGAGGCGCAACGCCCGCACGTGCTCAAGCCGCGCCTCCCAAAGCTGATCCGAGTCGGTATGAAGCTCTTCGGCTGTAATGAAACAGCGAACCGCGTTCGAGACGTCCGCGAGTCTGAGATGACGCCGCCCGAGCAGGAGGGCGAGGCGCGCGTCTCCCGCGTCTTGCTCACCGACCGCGAGATACTGGTGCCAGGCCGCGGCCCAGTTCTTCCCCTGACGCGCGGATAGCTCCATTTCCAAAAGGGAAGTTTCGGCGTGGAGGTAAGCGAGGCGGGACCGATCGGGATGAATGCCTTGGGAGTCCAAGCCCTCCCGGGCGAGGCGTAAGGCCCGGGCGATAGCCTCGGCTTGCAGATCGTCCCTCAAGAGCCCGGCTTTGGCGCTTTCCAGCGCAAGCAGGAAACCTTCGAGCTGAGAGTCGAGATCGGAAGCCTTCAGGCCGCGACTCGCTCTTTCGACGACGGTTGATAGGACTGGAGCGTCTCGTTGGATCTCGGCCGCAATGCCACGGCGGACTCTCTCGATGTTCGGCTTTTGCCAAATCTGATCTTTTTTCCGGGTGACGGGCATGAGCTTAGCGAAACTCCTTGGCCACGCTTAGCGTCCCGACGTAAGCCGACCAAGACGCCAAATCGACGAGAGCTTGGTCCGAGCCGAGCTTCATCCGGACGGCTTGGACTTCCTGAGGGAGCATCGTGCGATTGTCCTGGGCGATGGCTAAGGCGAACCGGACGAAAGGCGAAGCGTCGGGCCTTACGGTGCCCGCTTCGATGGCGGCGAGATCGGTTTCCGGTACCCCTTTATCAATCAAACGCGCGCGAACGCTCTCCATGATGTCGGACCAAAGCGCGAAAGCAAAACCAATGCGGGTATTTTCCAAAAGGGTAGGGACAGCTTCGTTCCGCGGGCGGAATCCGTATTTTTCCGCGAGACGAATGGCGGTGAAGGTAGGGTGAGTCGCCCGGGCCAAGCTTCCCACGCGCCACTTCGCCATGGTCTCAAACGCCCGATCTTTGAAAGGGGGATTTCCAGTGACTTGAAAGACCGGCTGGTAAGTGAACACGTCGATTAAGCGGGTGATGAAATGAAAGGCGAGCGTGACGCCCACGACTTCCGGGACTTGCTCGTCGGGGATGCCGGCAATCCGGTGATCCGGGCGTAAGCCCGAAGCGAAAGCATGGTACGGCCGAATCGCTTCCGGCAGCGCCGCGTTTTTCAAAAAAGAACTGTTTCGAAAGGCGGCTCGAATTTCCTCTGAAGGCTGAGTGGATAGGGCAACCGCGCGGTGCGCTTGTTCGCAGTAAGGCGCTCCGTTGCGGACAGCCACACTCACCGCGAGCGTTTCTTTCGCGACTCTCGGCACGTGCACGGGAACAAAGGATTCATACGAGATGACCCAAAATCCCAAGAGCGCTTCCGGTGAAGGCGACAAAAGCAGGAACGGCTCGGCCGGCGGCGCGAAGTCCGCTTGCACCTGGCCGTAGATTTCCCGGACGAGACCTTTCGCCCGAAGGATCCCGACCGGCGTCACGTGCCGGATGTTTTGGCGAGCCGTGAGATCGATCGCGGGATCGATGACGCTTTTATAGAGAAACCTTTGCACGAGACCGGGGCTCGCCGGCGTAGGCGCGCCGAGAAGGAAGGTCAACAGAACGAGAGTCTTTTTCATGTCCTTAAAAGCCTCATTTGAACGCGCCAAGTCAAGATGGGAAAGGGTTGATTCGCCTGGGAATTTGGTTAGTTTGCCTTTCCATGGAACGGATCTTAATCATCGGCCTTCCAGGCGCCGGAAAGACCACTTTGGCCCGCCAAATTGCCCGGGATTTAGGGGTTCCTCATATCGAGGCGGACCGGCTTTTTTGGACCGCCGACCGCCAGCAAGATCCCGAATTTAGAAACAAAGTGCGAAGGGGTACGGAGGGTAAGGCTTGGGTATTCGAAGGCCATTTCACAAAGGCCCGGGATCTCGTTTTGCCGTTAGCCGACGCCGTCGTCTGGATCGACCCGCCCTTTGCCGTAGTTCTCTTTCGCTTCTTAAAACGGCGGTTTGAAGACGCAAGCCGCCCGGGAACCCTGCGCTGGCTGCTCTCTCACCGGCGCGCTTCGCTCGCCGCGTTTCGCTCGGCTTTCCAGGAGGCTAGCTCCGCGGGTGTGTTTACGTTGCGGATCCAGTCAGGGTCCGGCGCCGAAAGCCACAAGCATTCGGAAGCTCTCAAGGCACGGCTCGGGCTCAAATCGGAAAAATCCTGACGACTGGTCAGCCGGGGCTCCCAGAGAGAAAAGAGAGGTTCCGGCTCTTCTCGAGTCCCGAAGGCCACGGCGTCCCGATTGGGATCGCGCCGATCCACGAGAAAGCGAATAGCGTCCCGGCTTGCCCCGGGAAGATCGCAGGCGAGTACCAACCAAGCCGCCTCGGGGTGTTTGCGAAAAGCGGCGATGAGTCCTGAGACGGGACCTAGTCCGCTGGAGGCGTCTTCAAGAAAGCCCGGACCCGAGCGGTAAACGACTTCGCAAACTTCCGAAAGCAAACGGACGGCATGCTCCGCTTGTGGCGCGCCGTGATAATCGAGCTGGGACTTGTCGAGTCCCATGCGGCGGCTTTGTCCGCCCGCTAAAACGAGTCCGTATAGCGGAGCGCTCACTGGATTTCCCTTAAACTAACCACCACGGATTTCGACGTGGGCGTTTGGCTCTTGTCGGCGAAGCTATCCACGGGAACCAGGACGTTCGTCTCGGGAAAATAGGTGGCGAGACAGCGCCGAGGAATGTCGTACTCCACGATGGTGAAGTTCGGAGCGATTCGCTCCTCGCCTTTGAAGTGGCCGATGAGGTCGACTTGTTTCCCATCGGTAAACCCGGCGGCGCGGATGTCCTCGCCGTTCATCAAGACGACGCGCCGGCCTTGATAGATGCCGCGGTATCTGTCGTCGAGTCCATAGATCGTCGTGTTGTATTGATCGTGGCTACGGATCGTCATCATCAGGAATTGGCCGTCCGCCAAATTATGGTGGGGAAGGGGATGAAGCGTGAACTCCGCTCGCCCACTCAAAGTGGCGAAGCGTCTTTCGTCCCGTACGGGATGAGGCAGAACGAACCCGCTGGGAAGCCGCGCTTTCTCTTTGAATTTCTCAAAACCGGGAATCACCCGTTCGATGTGGTCGCGGATAAGATCGTAGTTATTCGCGTAGCCACTCCAGTCTTCTCCGAGAACCGCCTTGGCGAGCCCGCACACGATTTGCACTTCGCTGAGTAAACGGGATGAGGCGGGCGGAAGCCTGCCGTGGGACGGATGAACGACTCCCATGGAGTTCTCCACCGTGATGAACTGGCCCCGATCGGCTTCCGTTCGCCCCAGGCACGGCAAGATGAGTGCGCGCTTACCCGTCATCAAATGAGAGCGGTTGAGTTTCGTCGAGACTTGCACCGTAAGCCGGCAGTTGCCGAGCGCTTTTCCAGTGAGGTCCGTATCGGGCGAGGCCGACAGGAAATTTCCGCCCAAGGCGAAAAACACTTTGCCTCGGCCGTCGGCCATCGCCTTGATGGAATCGACGACATCGAAGCCGGGTTTGCGGGGCGGGGCAAACTGAAATTCCTTTTCCAAAGCGTCGAGGAAAGCCGCGGGCGGTTTTTCCCAAATGCCCATGGTGCGATCGCCTTGAACATTGCTGTGTCCCCGCACGGGACAAGCGCCCGCACCGGGTTTGCCGAAATTGCCGCGCAGGGAAAGGAAGTTCACGATCTCCTGAATGTTGGCGACCGCGTTCTTGTGCTGGGTGAGCCCCATGGCCCAACAAACGATGGTGCCCTCGGAGGAAGCCGCGAGCTCGGCGACTGTGCGGAGCTCGGCTTCGGATACCCCGCTCGATTCGACGATAGCCGCCCATTCCACCGCCTCGATGTGCTTAGCCCACGCCTCGAATCCTCGCGTGTGTTCCTGAACGAAAGCCCAGTCCAAGACGGTGCCTGGAGCTTTCTTCTCCAGTTCCAGCATGGCTTTGGTGATGCCTTGAAACACCGCGACGTCGCCGTTGATGCGCACGCGAAGGTCGACACTCGAAAGAGCGGTTCCCGACCCTAAGACTCCCGACATCTGCTGCGGGTGCTTGAAACGCCTGAGTCCCGTCTCTCTAAGCGGATTGATGGAAACAATCTTACAACCGCGCAACGCCGCCCCTTGGAGCGCGCTCAGCATGCGCGGGTGATTCGTTCCGGGATTTTGGCCCACGACCAGAATGAGATCGGCCTTATTAAAATCACCGAGCGTGACGGTACCCTTGCCACTTCCGATGGTTTCCATGAGGCCGATGCCGCTCGATTCGTGGCACAAGTTGGAGCAATCGGGCAGATTGTTCGTGCCGAATTTTCGAACGAGGAGCTGATAGAGAAACGCGGCTTCGTTGCTAGTGCGCCCCGACGTATAAAAAATCGCCTCATTGGGTGAGCCGAGCGCTTTCAGCTCCTTGGCGACGAGAGAAAAGGCCGTTTCCCAGCTCACCGGCTCGTAATGCTCTTTCTCAGCATCGAGCCACATGGGTTCCGTGAGGCGCCCCTGTTGGCCGAGCCAGTAATCGCTCTTCTCTCTAAGTTGAGTCACCGTCCACTGAGCAAAAAAATCTCGCGTTACTCGGAGCGTCGTCGCTTCTTCCGCCACCGCCTTCGCCCCGTTCTCACAGAACTCGGCCATGGCTCGGTGATCCTCGGGCTCGGGCCAAGCGCAGCCGGGGCAATCAAAGCCGCCTTTTTGATTGAGCCGCGTGAGCGTTTGAATCCCACGCCAAAAGCCCGCCTGGCGTCCCATGAATTTCAAGGACGAGAGAACGGCCGGGATTCCGCCCGCCACTAATTTGGGCTTTTTAACGAGGAGCGGTTTTGTTTCATCCGGCATGGCTGGTCCCACACGAGGGATTGGGATTGGCGTAATTGTCGTGCTGCTCCTCTTGCCAGACGGCGCGCGGATTGAGGCAGGTGAAATCTTTTTCCACGAGAAGCTTCAGGGGACCATTACCGGCCGCGGGTTGTTCTCCGATGAGGCTAATCTCGTCCGAATTGGCCCATTCGAGCGCTTGCAGGCGAGGCAGAAAGATCCGGATGGAGCCGGCTTCAAAGGTGGCTTGCATCTGACGGACGTGCTCGTGGGACTCGACGGAATATTTCAGAATCTGGCCGGGCGCGAACTCGGTCGTCTCTTCCACGGTGCCTTCTTCGGCTAAACGACGCACTTCGCTCTTTAGCAGTCTCAGTCTAAGAGAGTTTCCCCGAATTCTTACCTTCATATCCGCACCCGCCACTGCCCGTGATAGACGTTGAAACGATCTTCTCTCAAAAACCCTATGAGCGTCATGTCGAAACGTTTCGCCAGATCCACGGCGAGGCTCGACGGCGCGCCGACCGCGATGAGGCACCGGATTCCCGCGACACAAGCTTTCTGCATGAGCTCGAAGCTCGCCCGTCCGCTCACGAAGAGGAGGTGGTCGGAGAGGGGCAAGGCGTTCGCCAAGAAGCGTTCCCCAATGAGCTTATCGACGGCATTGTGCCGGCCCACGTCTTCAAAAACGGAGACTAGCTCTCCGTGAGACGTGAAAAGCGCTGCCGCATGAATCCCACCCGTTTGATCGAAAACGGCTTGTGCCCGGCGGACTTCACCGGGCACTTGGTGCAACCACTTCGCTTCGAACAGGGGGCCTGCTTCACCGAAGGAGCGTAATCCCGGAACCGCAAGAGACTCCAAAGAGCTCTTTCCGCAAACTCCGCAGCTCGAGGAAGAATAGAAGTGGCGCTGTAAACGTCCCAAGTCCAGCTCGACGCCCTCTCTCAGATCGACTCGAATGGTATTGGGTGTTGCGCAGGGCGTGACGGCCCGGACGTCGGCGGGCGTCCGCAAGATCCCTTCGGTGAAGAGAAAGCCCACCGCGAGCTCCCGATCTTTTCCCGGAGTCCGCATGGTGACTGAAATGCTTTTGCGCACATCTCGGCCCGCCTCGTGGTAGCCCAGCCGGATTTCAAGTGGCTCCTCGAGCACGATGCGATCTTGATCTTCAGAAAGTGCGGCACCGCGCACGCGGTGAATGGATCGTTCTACGCTTTGCGGGATCTCTAACGACATTACATTTCCCTTAGCGTGGAAAGCGCTCGCCGTACCGTCGTGTCCTGGCCGAAGATTCTTTCCAGCGGCAAAAGCCGGAAGAGGAGAAAGAGCAGGAACCCTCCGGCGATGGGGCGAATGAGTCCCCAGACGACGGTCGCGCGAGGCGACTCGGCCCAGAGAAAGAAGGCGAGGGTCAAAAGCAGCGAGCCAAGAAAAAGCGGGTTGCAGAGGTCGCGTAGCGCGAGCCAAATAGGGTGGCGCGGCCGAGCGTTCTCGGAAATGGCCCCCGGCTTCTTGCGAAATCGCATTATGGTTCCCAAATAGCGCTCGAACGAAGTTTGAGGGGTTCGGTAAGCCGCCACGACGACTCCCAAGGAGAGCAGGCATTTCACACCGACGAGTATGAACACGAGGGTCAACGATACTGGCGTGCCGAAGGCTTTATCGATGCCCCGGAACACCAAGGTCACGGCCTGCACCAGGGTCTCGCCGAAAAGCAGGTAAGCAATAGCGAGCGGCTGAAAGAAGGGCCAGAGTCCCAAGAGAAGCATCCCGACGGACAAGCCAACCGGGTTGAGGCCGAACAAAGTCAGCCCGAAGGTGAGGCACAAGCCCTGAGCGCTGATGGCGAGCATTGGCGTGAGGCGATTGCCCGCGGGCGAAAGTGATTTCAATACCGCGCTGACGTTGGAGACTTCCGCGGGCAGAGTCTTGGAGCGCTGACTGAGAGACGCGCGCGAAAGCAAAAGCCCCTGGTTCAGGGACAAGAAGTGCCCGGTCAATGGCACCTTGAAAGCATGTAAAGCGCTTCCCAGGCCAATCTCTACAAATGAGAGCAGAGCGGCGTTTGCGACAATCGCATCCATAAAGGGAGAACTACCAGACCTTTACGATTTCGTACTCTTTGATCGTACGCTGCACGGCGACGTCCACCGAGTCTCCGACTTTTCGCCCCATCACGGCCTGTCCCAAAGGGGAAAGGGGGGTAACCACATGAACGGTCTTCCCCTCTTGAGTGACGCTCAAGCCCCCGCCTTTAGGCATGACGAGGTAGAACGTGGCTTTCCCATCGCACTCGAGCTGCACTAAAGCGGTGCTGGCGATGGGAGTCTCCGGCCCGAACGGTCTTAAGTCCACGTGCTGGTACAGAGCGCGCATTTCCTCGAGCTCCATGGCACGTTTGGACTGGGCGCCGGCCAAGTAAGACGCCTCCACCGCGCGGGTATCGTACTGATCTTCCGCTTTGCTCTCGGTGTGGGTGGCGGCTTCATGGGCGGCCAAGGCCGCCTGCGTGAAGATGGCCAGGTCTTGGGCGATGACCGTCGCGAATTTCTGAATGAGCTCCTGTTTGTCCATGGCCGCCCAAAATAGCATGTCTCCGGCGCAGCTCGCCAGCTTTCGATTCGTCCCTTTTTGCAGTAAAGTCCCAAGCATGTCTTTATCGCTAAATAAGATTGAAACGGCGCTCAAAGAAATGGGCCTTCAGGTCGAGATAGAGGGCAAGACCGTGGTCCATTCGACCAAGGGCCGCAACGCACCTCTCATCAATACCGTCGTCACCATCGACGACGACGATAGCGCCGCGACGATTCTTTCCGCGCTAGGCGAAACCATTTCTCCAGAAAAGCGCTTGGCCGTCTGCGAGCTCTTGAACTTAGTCCACGGTCAAAGTCTCTGGAATGTGCGCTTTCACCTGGATGAGACGGGCCAAGTTTTTTCGGTCGGCAAAGTGATGACGTGGAGCAAGCCTTTCAATCCCATGCAACTCGGCGATATTTTCTTTTCGCTGCTAGTCACTACCGATCGCCTGTACCCGTGCTTGATCGCCGTTAATGAGAACGGCAAGACCGCGGAAGAAGCCTTCGAGCTTTTCTTCATTGCTTCAAAGGAAGGCGACGACGATCCAAAGTCCGACGGCTGAGCCGCCTTTAGCTTTAGCTCTAAGGTTGAGAAATTCCTCGTCCGTTTGTCGCTGGGCCCAAAGCGTATCGCTGGAAGCAAGCTCGTACGTTTTTTGCGTATTCGGATCCAAAACCTCGACGTTCCCTTCGAGGCAGAAAAAGAAGTGTTCCTTTCGCTGCAGAGAGAACTGAAGCTCTTCCTTGCCTTTGAAATGGGCTGGATAGACCGCTCCGCGGGCTTTGCCCCGAAGCGTAAACAGATTGAAATCTTCGGCGGCCTTTTCCACCGTGGCTACCGTCGCCGCTTCTCCTTTAAACACATGGGCCTGGAGCGGAATGAGAGGCCGAGGCGATTTGCCATCGTGAGTTAGTCGCATGGGCCCGCCGGAAATCAATGTGAGGCTGCGATCGTAGCCCGGGTACGGCGAGAAAGGGCCCGATTCTGGAACGGCCGCCCAGCTGAGGCGCCAGGGAAACGGATTGCCTTCGCCTTTTGCGATCTCGCGCGTCGAACCTTTGCCATTCTTCCACGGCTGGTCCGCATATTCTTTCAAGGTCAGCACCTTGAGGTTTAGTCCACTCGTCTCCATCGGCTTATATTCTACCCGACTTGCCGCGTTCGCGAGGGGCCTCGTCTCTGTGCTATTTTCTGGGGGAATCCCTTTCAGGAGGCAAACGCATGATCCGAACGTTTTGGCTGACCGTCGCTCTGGCCTTGGTTTCGTCGATTTCCGTTTCCGCATCGCCCCGCTCGACTCGCTACACGAGCTTCGAGCCTTGCAATTATTGGAACTATGACTACCAGTCCGGCACCTACACTTGCCGCAACACGAGCTTTCGGATCAACGTATTCACCGCGCAGGAAACTCAAAGTCTCGTCGATGCGCAGGAACGCAGAATTCAAGATCTCGAGCGCCGTCTCACCGCGCTCGAGCAAAAACCCTAATGGACAAAACGGCGCGCGTGGCACTCGATCGGGCTCCCGAACCTCTCGCTCCCTACTTTAAGCAAGGGTGGGAGGGGCTCCTTTCCCGTATTTTCCGAAACGGCTTTACCGTTTTGGGGCGGGAGAAAGATGTGCCGCGCACGGCGGACGCTCGCCACTGGCTTTTTGAGCCGGGTCTGCCTCCGAGTTATTCGGCGGCGGGCCGTATGCGCTTCACGCTCACTTTGAGAGATGCCTTAGGTCTCGCCCCTAAGCGCGTCCTGGAAGTAGCCGCGGGCGGCGGGCTTCTCTCCGCGTGTCTCGCGGAGCCGGACCGCCGCATGGTCGTCAACGATCTGCGCGATATGACTTCCGAGATTGCGCAATGGAGAACGGGAACGCCGCTCGAGTTCATACAAGGCAATCTACTCGAGCTCGATCCCGCGAAAGTCGGCGCCTTCGATCTCGTGTTGGCCTGCGACGTCATCGAGCATGTCGCCCACGGCGATAAGTTCCTCACCCAGCTACGGAAGTTTCTGAAGCCGGGCGGTCATTTGCTACTGACCACGCCCAATGGCTCCAACTACCGCAATAAGCTGCCGACGCATTCTCAGATTCGCGATTTCACCGCGCTCGAAGCGAAACAGTTCAAGCCCGATGCGGACGGCCACATCTTTCTCTACACGAAAGAAGAGCTCGAAAAGGTCGCCCAGGCGGCGGGCTTCGCGGCTGAGCGTTGGTATTACTCCGTGACCCCTTGGATTTCTGGTCAGGGCGGGCTTCGCTGGCTGCCGAAATTCGCGTTTCTGATCCCGCTCTACTTAAAGCTCGAGCGGCTTTTCGCTCGCCGCCTCTTTTCCGCGCAGATTACGCTGCTCGCTCGCGCGGTCTAGCGCCGGAGTTTCTCTAAAATCACGCCGTACCGAAACGGTAGCTTTTCCCCGCGCCGCACGGCTTTGTATATGGTTTGGTCCACTCGCTTCGGGAGCTGAACGAGATTGATCTCGTTTCTGCGGAAATACCGGCGGCAAGCGGTCTCCGGCAGGATGGCAAAGCCCAGGCCCTCCGCCACGGGATCGAGAATTCGGTTGAGCTGGTTGATGGTAATAGAGACCGGAATGTCGGCCATGCCGGTAAATTCCTCCGGAAAATTGCGTGCGAGAAGCGGGCCCGCGTAGTTGAACCCGTCAGGATGGTTGATGAAGCCCAGTTCTTTCAAAGCGGCGAGAGTAGTAACTCGCTTCCCCTTGGGCAGCGCGAGGAGGATGGCTTCTTTCGCGAATATTTCGGACTCGATCGCGGGGTCTTTCGGCTCTTCGGACATCAAGCCGACGTCGATAGCTTCCTCTTTCAGATACCGAACGATGGAGGCACTGGGCGCGACCAGCATGTCGATCGTAAGCCCGGAGTGCTTCTTTTTCTCCTCAATCAAGATGTCGAAGACTTTGAGGGCGAGACTGCCGGGGCTACCGAAGCGGCAGAGCCCGAGATGCGGATCGTCGGTTTTTAGCCCGTCCTGGAAACGCCGGTGCTCGTCGAAGAGCCGCTTTCCGTAGGCGACGAGGTCTTTGCCGGCATCGGTGAGCAGGAAGGTTTTGCTTTTGCGGCTCACCAGCGGAATGCCGTAGTACTCCTCGAGCTTCTTCAAATGCTGAGAGACCCCAGGCTGGGTCATATGCAGGCGCTCGGACGCCTTGGTGAAGTGCTTGGTTTCCGCAAGGGCCAGGAAGGTCCGGATTAGCTCTGGATTGATCATAATGGAAATTTATTGAAAACATCATAACCCATAATTTAAGTCAGAACGCAACGGAGCGTAGGTTGCGTCTTAAGAAACGAACCCAAACAGGAGACGAATCAATGAAAGCAGTAGTTGGAAAGTTAGTG
>JAYUGC010000037.1:0-16575 GCA_043767805.1 Pseudomonadota bacterium
CTTGGTCACCGTGCACGACGTCCCCCGCACCGTGGACATCAACGTTCCGGCGGGCGATCGCGAGCTCACCGAAGGCACCGAGTTCACCGAGCTCGTGACCTTGGAGAGCGCCGATTTCCCCGTGGGCCCGTTTCAGCTGAACCTCACCAACCTGCCCCAGGCGGCGAAAGTCGAGCCGGTCACTGGAAATCCCAAGCAGTGGAAGATCCGCTACACCCCCGATTTGCGCTCGGTTACGGTGGAAGACACCTGGACCGGAAGCATTCACTATAAGTACATCGACGTGAAGTACACGGCGGTGATGCCGAGCGGAAATGCCATCTCCAAGATCTCCCGCTGGAAGATCACGGACAGCCGCAAGTTCGCGTCCATCTCCATGCCGAAGAACGTGGTTCAGGGCACGGACATCAATTTCACGCTGAACGCGGAAGACGTAAATAGCGAGTCGACGCTGGTCAGCGGCAGCACGCACCCGACGATTACGCTCGCCAACGGCCCGCCGAGTGGCAGCGGCCGCCCCGAGGAAGTCGCTTCCAACGGGTCCTTCGACCCGAGCCATTTCGACACGTCCCGCGGCCCCGACTACGAAATGTGGCCGTCCACCGGCTTCCCGAACGAGGAAGATTACGCGTCTCATAACTACGCGAACTTCTCGCCTTCCGCCGCGGCTCCGGCCGACGTCACGAACCAGCCTCCGGGCACTCCGTTCGGAAAGCTGACCATCACGACGGAAAAGAACGATGTGTCTCAGGGCAACGTGAACCCGGTCACCATCGCTTCGGTGCGCTGGAATCAGATTCCGGCCGACAAAGTCGGCACGAGCCAGGTCTTGCGCTTCAAGGTCTGCGTCAACAAGTACCGCTGGGCCAAAGACCATTGCTCCTTCCCCGAAGTCACCGTGAAATTCGACGCCGAGAAGAAGCCCGCGCCGGTTATCGACCGCTCGAAGTGGCCTCTCGCCGAGCTCCGTTACGTTCGTCAGAACGAAGCGTTCACGCTCGCTCTCCGGGTCACTGACGGCGAAGTCGGCGGTCCCACGCCGAACGTGCTCATTTTTCCTGAGTCCATGCGGACCGAAGTGAAGTGGGTAAATCAGAAACTGGTCATCGAGCCGAAAGTGGCGGGCATCCACCAGTTCAACGTCATCGCCACCTCGGCGTTCGGCGTGGTTCAGGCCGAAAGCTTCCTCTACGAGACGCTTCCCTGGTCTTGGAGCAAGGTGCTCGTCTTGGGTGAGAGCCCGAACGACGCGGAAGTGAAAAAGACCCTCGAGCTCTTCGACGATGCGACTCTCGCCAACCCGTCCATTCAGGCGGTGGACGAGAAGCTCCTCGCGCTCCGCACGACCCTCGTGGTCGGCACCAAGGCCCTGAGCGATCGCTCGCTCGTCGCCGAAGTGGAAAAGGCGGCGGCCCGCATCCCGAACGTCATTTTCATGACGCCGCTTCTGGATAACCTGGAAGGCACGCTGAAGACGGAAATGGCCGCGCTCAAGATTTCGCTCGATAAGCGCTATCTCGATCTCGGAACGCTACCTCCCCTGAAAGAGTTCGAAGTGCGTCTCGATCCCGCGAGCGGTTTGACGATCCCGTCGAATACCATTCGCTTGGGAGAGAAGCTCACCGCGGAATCGAAGTCGCCACTCACCTTGCGGATCGAGACGGGCAGCAGCTGTAAAGCTCGCCTCAATCTCACGCACGCGACGGTAGCGACGCCTTTCCTAGCGGCGGCCAGCTGCAAGCGCGCGAACGGCGGAGTCTTGGTGCTTTCCGGATTTGAGTGGGCGGACCTGGAAACGAGTCTGCCGGATGCGAAGATTGCGAAAAAATGGATATCGGAAGTGGGTACCCCATGAAGTCGTTAAAGCTGGTTGTATCGTTCATGCTCTTGTCGTTCCTCGCCCTCGGCGCGGAAACCGTGACCGCTCCGGTCGCGGCGGAACCTGAGTCGCTGGATACTGAGCTTCAGAAGCTCTCCACGGAAGCTAACCAAGCTCCCGCGGGCGTCAGCAACGAGAGCTTGTATGCGGTTCAGTACCGCTACACTCCGCTTCGTCATCGCCACGAGTTCGCTTTGGGCGGCGCGAGCAACTTCACGCCGGACAGCTACACGTCCTCGAAGCAAATCGACGTCGCGTACCGTTTTTACCTGAGCGACAAGTGGTTCCTAGGTCTCTCCGGAAGCTACGTGTTCAACGAGCTCACTTCGTCGGGCGAGCGGCTTCTCACGCAAGAAGGTATTCTTCCCGATGCGACCTTCACGAAATACCGGGGCGACTTGGCCCTCGGTTACAACCTCTTCTACGGTAAGTTCCGTCTTTCCATGGATCAGGTTTTTTACTTCGACAACTACGTCTCGATCGGCCCGGGCCTCGTCCGCTACGACACCACCAGCCAGTGGGCTGCGGTCGGCGACGTCGGCATCGTGGGTTGGTTCGGCAAGCATTTCAACGTGCGCGTTGGTCTCAAGGATTACTTCGTGAAAGAAGTGCGCCGTAAGACCCAAGGCATGACGCACAATCTGATCGGTCACTTGGATTTCGGCTACCTGTTGTAAAGGGGACGTTCCATGAGTACGAAACTTTTCATTCTTTTTGCGCTTCTAGCAGGCCCGGCTTTCGCCGAAGGCCCGTCGGGCGGAGCCGACAGCCTCTTGGACACTCTCGGGCAGCAAGCCGGTGAGACCACCAAAGACGCTTCCAACGCCAAAGCGGGCGCGGGTATCCAGCTGAAGGATCCCTTCACCATTCAGTTCTTCTCTCTCTGGCAGAACGAGCCGAAGCTCTCCTACGAGCTGAACGCCTGGGCTCAGAAAGTCCTCAAAGGCCAGTACGCCGATGCGGCCCACCTTTGGACCGCGATTCAAAAAGACATTCCGGGAACCTTCACGGCGCCGGCGAAAGCCGCGTACCTGTACCTCCTCTGGAATCTCGACGTTCCCCAGACCTTTTTCGACGAATACACCAAAGAACTCGCGAACTCTTCCTTCGGCGAGACCCGCGCGGGCATGGCCCTCGATCAGACCATCGCGCCTGGGTTCGATAAATGGCTCTATACGAATCTTCCGCTCGTCTCTCCCGAGCAACGGGAAATCATTCGTAAGGTTCCGCTCACCCGTGGGCAGCAGTTCCTGACGCTTCAAGCGTACGTCCTCGCCCGTCAGGGAGTGCTCGCTGCCGAAACGTTGGAGAAGCTTCCTCCCGGTCACAAGATGAAGGTCGCTCTCGCGAAAACCGTCATGCTCGCGAAAGCGCGCAAAGGCGATTTGCGCGGCGCCGCAGGCATCATGAAACGCCACCTCGAGCCCGGTATCGAAGCGAGCCGCGATCCGATTGGCCTTTCGAACCACTATCTCCAAGTCGCGCGCTTGCTCTATCAAGCCGGCGCTTTGGACGGAGCCGAACAGTTTTACGAGCGCATTCCAAACAAATCGCCGGATTACTTGAAAGCCCGTGAAGAGCTCCTCTGGGTGCGCCTGCGCCAGGGCAATCTCACGAAGCTCCGGGGTGACCTCATGTCCTTCGACACGGGTCTCTTCAAGGACATTTTCGCTCCCGACGCTTACGTCGTGCGCGCGATCTCTTCCTTAAAGCTTTGCTACTACGACAAGGTTCAGGAAAGCCTGACCGAGTTCGTCGAATCGAACCGCGCCTGGGCGAAGACCATCGACACCAATTTGAAGTCGGATAACCCGGCCATTCCGGAACCGAAAGACGAGTACACGCTTTCTTCCGAACAGAGCTTGAAACTCCGGGACAAGGAAATTGCGCGTCTCGACGTCCTCGGCAAGGAAAGCATCGCCGCTTCCCTTCCCGCCGTCGGTC
Organism: Pseudomonadota bacterium; assembly: GCA_043767805.1. GTDB lineage: Bacteria > Bdellovibrionota > FAC87 > UBA2466 > UBA2466 > CAZZHG01. The sequence continues at coordinate 3,824 of JAYUGC010000037.1, forward strand.
CTCAGAAACATTGGGAGTCCGCCGAGAATCACCTGAAAGGCGTCCGCGAAATGGCGCTGAAAAATCAGGCCTCGGAGTACCGCCGTCAGTGGAAGAACCGCATGGCGATCCTGAAAGAAGCCATCAACAAGATGCGCTTCGTGAAGGTCGAGTTCATGAGCCAAGTCCGCGCCCTTTCCCAAGCCAAAGAGACGTCTCCTGAGCTCCTCGTGAAAGAGACCGCGAAGGAAGAATCCGGCAAGCGCACGACCGAACAGACGGTCGCGAAGCTCAAGACGGAAGAAAACGAAATCGCGTTCCCCTTCGACGGCGTAGTGTGGCCTGACGAAGTCTTCAAGCTCCGCTCGGTCGCTCAGGCGCAGTGCTTGAAAGGGATCAAGAAATGAAGTTCAACGCCGTTGCCGTCTTGTTCACGATCGCGCTCGTTCTCGGTTGCTCGAAGGGCGACCAGTACCTGCACCACGTGGTGGAAGAGACGCCCGAGGTTTTCAACTTCACGCATAAGCTCAAGGAAATCCAAGGCGAGAACCGCGTCGACATCATCATCGCGGTCGATAACTCCGGCTCCATGTCGGATCATCAGAAGAACCTCGCGACCAACTCCGACCTCTTCATTCAAGAGTTCACCAAGAACCAAAAGGTTCTCGATTGGCGCATGGGGCTCATCTCGAACAACTCTCCCGAGCCGCCTTATATCGGCTTCGAAGTGGGCAACTATCTCGACAAGAACACCCCCGACAAGGTGGCCGTGTTCAACGCGGCCGTCGGCCGTCTTGGCACGAGCGGTTCCGAAGAGGCTCCCTGGAAATCCATCCAGAAAGTCATTCTCGCCCATCCGCACTGGGCCCGGAAAAACGCGATCCTCGCTCTCGTCATCATTACGGATGCCGAAGAGCAGAGCAGTATCCCGGTAAACGATTTCGTTCAGTTCCTGACCCAGATCAAAGGCAGTACGAAACAAGTGGTTGGTTACGGCGTATACGGCCCTAAGGAATGGGGCTGCAAAGTCTCCGATTCCGATTGGAAGTACACCGGCGGCCCCTTTGAAGTATTCCACGCCCTGATTTCCGGCAAAACGTACCATCTTTGCACGCCGGACTTCGGTAAGAACCTGGCCGACATGGGCAAGGATCTCGTCAAGCGCGTGAAGAGCCCGCGTATCGCCCTCACCCTACGTCCCGCCATCGAGACGATCCACGTCCACTATAAGGACAAGGACTTGAAGGGTGGGCCCAAGGACCAAGGCGGGTTCTGGATGTATGATTTCGACTTGAACGCCATCGTTTTTCACGATCTGGAGTTCGCGCCGGACGAGAACGAAGACGTCGTCATCTCGTACGAAGAGGCCGTCATGGCCCGTGGGTAGTTCAGCCCCTCCACACGCCCGTAAGGCCTCGGATTCACCGGCTGAACCGGAGAGGTAACCCAACTAAGAAGCAACCAACTTGCCCGGCCTTTTTTCCGCTTACTTCTGTTAACCCTGATTACCTTGGCTCGTTGCCGCCCCGTGACAACCGCGATACCCCTTAGAGGGTAAAGGGGTGGAACATGGGAATTCGCGTACGTTTTATAGCCTTGTCTCTATTGCTCCTCGCGGGCTGCCAGCGGGGAGACCAGTACCTGCACCACGTGGTGCAGCCGACCCCGGAAGTTTTCAATTTCAACCATAAGCTCAAAGAGCTTCAGGGTGAGACCCGAGTCGACATCCTCATGGTGATCGACAACTCCGGCTCCATGGGCCAGCACCAGCAGAACGTGATCCGGAACGCGGATCTCTTCATGCAGGAGTTCACGAAGAACCAGAAGATTCTCGATTGGCGCATGGGACTCATCTCCACCGACGTACGCGAGAAACCCTACATCGGTTTCGAGGTCGGGAACTTCCTCGATAAGAACACGCCGTCACCCGTCGCCGCTTTCAGTGCCGCGGTCAACCGCTTGGGCACCAACGGCGATTCCACCGAGAAGCCCTGGGGCGCTTTGCAAAAAGTGCTCCTCGATAACCCAGCCTGGGCCAGAAAAGGCGCGATTCTCGCCCTAATCGTCATTACCGATGCCCCCGATCAGAGCCAAATTTCCTCGCGGGACTTCGTTCAGTTTTTGACCCAAATAAAATCCAATCCGCAGCAGCTCGTCGGCTACGGCGTGTACGGCGCGACAGATTGGAACTGCCCCAATAGCGGAGAAAGCCTGCGCTACGTGGGAAGCGTTTACGAAACGTTCGCGCAGGCGGTGAAGGGTAAGAACTATCCCCTTTGCGCCGCCGACTTCGGAAACAATTTGGCGGATCTCGGCAAGGACCTGGTCAAGCGCGTGAAGAGCCCGCGCATCGCACTCACCATGCGCCCTCAGATCGAGACCATTCACGTGCGCTGGAAAGATAAGGATCTCAAGGGCGGCCCCAAGGCGGACGGCGGGGTCTGGCAGTACGACTTCGATCTCAACTCCATCGTCTTCCACGATCTGGATTTCGCGCCGGATGAGAACGAAGAAGTCGTCATTTCCTACGAAGAAGCGGTCAAAGCCAGAAGCAACTAGCGCTTCGTGACGACTAGCTTCCTCAAATGCGGTCAGACCGCAGCGAGTTAACACTCGTTTTCTGCCGTTTTCCGCATTCTCATTGCCGTCCGCCTTTATCGACGGTAATTTTGCGAGGAACGGGGGAAACCGCATGCGACCTTGGACGACGGCGGCTCTGGCATTCACCTTCCTATTCTTGAGCGGGTGCCAGAAAGGCGAGGCCTTTCTCCACCACGTCGTTCCTCAAGAGCCGGAAGTCTTCAACTTCACCCATAAGCTCAAAGAACTCCAAGGTGAGACGCGCGTCGACATCCTCATGGTGATCGACAACTCCGGCTCCATGGGCCAGCACCAGCAGTCGGTGATCCACAACTCCGACCTGTTCATCCAGGAGTTCGTCAAAAAACAAAGCGTCCTCGACTGGCGGATGGGCCTCATCTCCACGGACATTACCGAACAGCCCTATATCGGTTTCGTGCCGGGCAACTTCCTAGATAAGACGACGCCCACTCCGGCAGTGGCCTTCAATAGCGCAGTGAATCGGCTTGGGACCAACGGCGACGCGACGGAGCGGCCCTGGGCCTCGGTACGTCATGCGTTCGACTCCTATCCGAATTGGGTGAGAAAGGGCGCCATCCTCGCGCTCGTTTTCGTCACCGACGCGGAGGAACAAAGCTCGATTCCCGCCGCGGACTTCCTTACCTATCTCACTCAAATCAAGGGCACGACGCAGCAGATCGTTTCTTATGGCGTGCTCGGTCCCACGGATTGGGGATGCCCCTCCAGCGACTCGACTTGGAACTACGTGGGAAGCCCCTACGAGGATTTCGCCAAGACCATCCAAGGCAAAAACTATCCGCTCTGCAGCCAAGACTTCGGCAAGAACCTGGCCGACCTCGGCAAGGATCTCGTGAAACGGATCAAATCCCCTCGCATCGGTCTCACCATGCGTCCGCAGGTGGACACCATTCACGTGCGCTGGAAAGGCAATGATCTACCCGGTGGCCCCGCGGCTGGGGGTGGGCTCTGGATTTACGATTTCGATCTGAATGCCATCGTCTTTCACACCCTCGACTTCGCGCCCGACGACACCGAGGAAGTCGTCATCTCCTACGCCGAGGCCTTGTCGGCCCAAAGCGTTAGATAGCGTTGTCTCGTCGTCAATCCGGTACCGCGCCCGCCCCAAAAGCGGTACACTTTGCGCACGGAGGAAAACATGAGCAAGCGCATTTCGAGACTCGCGTTCGCACTCTTGCTTTTTTTGGGCGGCTGCCAGAAAGGCGAAGAGTTTTTACATCATGTCGTTCCCCAGCCTCCCGAAGTACTCAACTTCACTCATAAGCTGAAAGAGCTTCAGGGCGAGAGCCGGGTCGACATCCTTTGGGTGATCGATAACTCCGCATCCATGGGAAGCTATCAGCAAGACGTCGTTCGCAATGCCGATCTCTTCATCCAGGAGTTCGTGAAAAAACAGACCGTCCTCGACTGGAAGATGGGACTCGTGTCCACGGACGAGAATGAGCCCCCGTACCTGGGTTTCACGCCCTCCACTGAATTGAACAAGTCCACGGCCAACCCCGTCGCCGCTTTCACCGGCGCCGTCAATCGCTTGGGCATTTACGGATCGGGCATCGAAAAGCCCTTTCTCTGTGCCAAACGGGCTCTCGACAGCAATCCCGGCTTTTTGCGCAAGGGCGCCATCCTCGCCCTCATCCTGCTCACCGACGCGGCCGAGCAAAGCAACATGAGCAGCCAGACTTTCCTGCAGTTCCTGACACAGCAGAAAGGCGGCAACGCGAAGCAAATCGTTTATTACGGCGTGCTTGGGCCCACGGATTGGAACTGCCCCGCCAGTGATTCCTATTGGAAGTTCGCAAGCAGTCCCTATGAATCTTTGCGGGGTGCCATCGGAGGCAAGGACTTCCCGCTCTGCAGCCCGTCCTTCGGCTCGAACCTCGCCGACATGGGGAAAGATCTCGTCAAGCGCGTGACCACGCCTCGCATCGCCCTAACGAAGCGCCCTCAAGTCGATACGCTTCGCGTGAGCTGGAAAGGCAAAGATCTCAAAGGCGGCCCCAAATCGGAAGGGGGTTTGTGGACCTATGACTTCGACTTGAACGCGATTCTCTTCCCCGATCTCGGTTTCGCGCCGGGAGACAACGAAGAAGTGGTCATCTCTTACGAAGAGGCGATGCCGGTTTAGCGCCCTTCGGGAAGACTCGAGGGAGAAGCCATCACCGCGCTGGCCTTGCCGGACTGGCCGAGGGATAGATAGTAGTCGGACAGCTGGCCGCGGCTCGCGTCCACACGAGCGGAGCGCTTACCGAAGCGCTTTTCGTAAATCTCGGCCTCGCGCTTGTAGAAGGCCTCGAGCTTTTCCGTCCGCCCGCTCGCCTGATAGAGGGTCGACAAATGCAGATTGATGTCCCGGACGAGTAACGAGCTCGAATCAGAAGCTTCTTTCCAAACCTCAAGGAGCAATCTTTCCTGGAACTTCCAGTCTCGGCGGCTCTGGAAAGCGGTGGAAAAGCGTCCCACTTCCTCGACGATAGAGCGCTGCCGGGCCTCGGTCTGAGAGGACCAGTAAGGGAAAATCTTACGAAGGTGAGTGTCCCCTTCCGCGTTTTTTTCGTTCTCTCTGAAAATCGCCGCCATCCGTAAGGAGGAGTCGACCCAAAGCTCATTGCCGACGCCCAAGCTTTCCGAATATTTCAGCGCGGCGAGAAATTTTTCCTGGGCCTTTGTTCCGTCTCCCATTTTCAGGGTAACCTCGCCCACTTGCATCAGCTCACTCCACGCCCGGCGATGCTCGTCGGTAATCGACTTTCCTTCGGGAGCCGCGGGCGCCGCCGTTTCGGACGAAGCCACGACGACTGGCTCGGGCTCCTTTTGCGAGACGGGCCCTTGCGAAGTCGGCGTACGATCGGCGGGCTCACTCACCACCGCTACGACAGGGGCGGAAGCCGCGGGGACTGCTACCTCGGCGGGCTTCTCAGGCTTGACTGCTTCGGTTTCCAAGGACGCAAACTGACGTCCCGAGGTTTCTTCCGAGACCGCTTTGGAAAGCGCCACGGCGACGTCGTCGGAGACGACGGACGCCTGAGGGACTTCGGCCCCTTTCACGGGGCAAAGCGTGACGGCCCCGAGCTCACACGCTTGTTTGGCGTCGGCTTCCGCGGCGGCCAGCTCATTGAGCTTTAAGTGCGCCGAGCGGCGGGCTTCGAGAGCGCGAAGGCGCGTGTGGGCGAAATCCGAGTCCTCCAAAACGAGAGCGAGATCGTCCAACGCGTTTTTCGTCTGGCCCATGTGGACTAAAGCGATACCTCGAAGAAGATGGCCTTCGGGCCGGTTGCTCGCCAAGGCGATGGATTTCTCCGCTGCCTGCACGGCCTCCGCGAATTTATCCTTGGCGAGAAAGCCTTCTCCAGCTTCCAGGTGCTTTTCGATCTCTCCGGCCTTGGCTTCCGCAAGCCGGAGGCATCGGCTCTTCAAAACTTGGGATTCCTTGGCCTCGATGGGCTTGGTCAAACACGCCTGCGCCGCGCTGGGTTTGGGATCCCGGCAGCGAGAAAAGAGACCGGCGCTCATGCAGTAGAGAAATTTTCTCTGAGCCTTTTCGCCGACGGTGATTTTCTCAAGAGGCAAGGAGACGCTCAGTCTCTGCAAGACGTTGCGCTCCAAGACCGCGCGCGCTTTTTGGTAAACCACGCCCTTATCCTTCGGATAGAACTGGGCGACGCAAGCCTCCCTGGCCTCTTGAAACAAAACCCGGGCCCGGGGGCTGGAGGAAAGCTTGCCTTCGATGTGGCGCAAGCACTGCTCGCGCCCTTGCTGACCCGATGAGCAGCGATCGCTCAGGAGCTTTGAGTCGCATTGGCAAAAATTGGACGCAGCCTCTTCGCCGGCGGGAAGACGCGAGCCTTCTTCGCGAACGCAGTCTTTCTGAAGCCGTTCGAGCGCCGCTTCCCGCACCACGGCGGGCCCGATCTTCAAGACCACGTTGACGATGGTTTGGCTGCTCTTCCATTCGAAGAAGAGCACGTGCCCCAAAATCAAAACGAAAAGCGTGCGCTGATAGGAGTTGCGCGGAGAGACGGTGAAAGACTCTCGCACTTTCGGCTGCAGCAGATAGAGCACGAAGAGAACGCTAACCACCGTCCAAACCAGAAAGGTCACGTACTCGGCAGTTTGAATGGCCGAAAATTCCAGCGCGGGCAGCGCATAGGTGCGCAGAAGCGTCACCAAGCTCACGCCCCAAGTCAGCGCCGCGACGCCGATGAAGAGCCGGCGCGCGAACGCCTTCAAATCGAGGATCTGCCAAAGCGAAAAACCGGCGAGCAGGAAAACGCCGACCGAGTAGAGGCGGATTTCGGCGGGGTTGCTGTAGAAAACGCCGTCCAAAACCCAAAGCAAGGTGCGGACGAAGAGCGCGAGCATGGAAGAAAGCGCAAAGCGCGACACGACCCGCGCCTGACGGGCGCGAAGGGACTCTTCGCCGTTCGCTTCGAACAAAGGGCGCATTTCTCCCCAAATCCACTTTCCGTCAGGGCGGTCCATACCTAGGGAAAGTACAAAGGCCGTACCAAGAAGACCGTTCGTCTCCTTCGGTCCTCGGGCGTCGAATCTCTATACTCCGGGCGTCGCCAGGGGAGTTTGGCTTGTAAATACGGTCATTTGCCCTGCCCGACTCTTGGACACCCCGGCCTCGGTCCGCCAACTTGGCGCAGAGCGCAAAAAGCTGAAGGGTTTCGTGATTTTGCGAAAGGTTCGGTTGGCGGGTCTGTGCGAAACGATCCGGCCTTTAGAAGCACATCATTTTGAGGCAGAAAACCGAGCCCCCAGCCTTCAGGAACTCAGAGGTGCCCACGAGATGGGGCACGTAGCCCAAGGCTTTGAGGTTCGCCTCGAAAAGCGGGGCGCCGGGAGCCAGCACGACGTCGTTGCCACCGACCCAATGGCAGTTACCCGCGAAAGCATCGCGGCACTCCCCGCGATCCAGCTCGATGAGCGTAGTACACCGCTCGCGCACTAAAGCCCACCCCACAGCAAGGGATAAGTTCAATGTCTCGGGAGACGCGATCCAAGCCAAAGTTTCATCCTCCGACGGTAAGCTCGATTTCAGCGTGAGCTGGGGCCCGTTTGTTCAGACCGGAGTCGTCGTGCACCGTAACGTGAAATTTGAGCCGAGCCCCGGCCGGAACGTTCGGCACTTTCGCCACATAGCGAGCGCCGCCCACTCCATCCATGTACAGGGTGTGCTCGGTTCCGCTGTCGACGGACCAGGTCAGCTCGGGGGCACCGAGAAACTGCGCTCCTGGCGAGGCAATCGCGTCGAGAGAAATCTCGGTCGCTTCGGTGCCATTCGCGGCGATGCGCTCGACTTTGGGAAATAGAAACGCCGTCTTCCATTCGATAAGATTACGATTGCGGCAATGCACCGAATCGCCCCACGCGGTACCGGCCGCGTCTACGCCGACAATCTCGTATTTCGGCAAGGCCGCCTGATAAACGGCCTTTGCCGCCGCATCGAGCGCATCGTTCCCGTAAGTCGGATAATAGAGCGCGCCGTTACTGATGAAAGAGTTGAGATAAGCGCGAAACTCCACGCCCGGACCAGCCGACATTTTCATCCGGTGGATCTTGTAAGGCGTGCCATAGGGGCTCTTTAGCCCAGCCAGGAGCGCCGCCATCGCTTCGGAGTCGGCTTTGTACTTCGAGCCCGCCGAAAACTCCCCGAACACGAAGGTGTCCGGCGCGACGAGCTTTCCGTAGGTATCCAAATGCTCGATGGTGATACTCGGATTCAAGCGAGACGTCGTGTACCGTTCGACGCCCAGGAACTCCTTCATCCGGTCCAGAACGCGATTTTTGCCGAGACTGGAATTCTCCGTGAAGACCAAAGTGGAAGAGAACGCATTTCCCACGCCGTCGCTATAGTAGTTACCACCCGTATGGGTCAGGCCGGTATCGTAAAAGGGAACGCCAAAAGCCTGGGCGAGCTTTCCGGCTACTTGATTGTCGACGGGACGTGGCCGGTTATACGTATTGTGAACGAGCCCGTAGTTCCCTTGTCCATCCACGATGGGCCAAGGACCGTAATCCCGAATCCAAATGCTATTGGTCGCCACTTGCACGTAGGAGATATTCGTCTCGGGAATATTGTTCTGCTTCAGCCACGACGACCACCACTGCTTATCCGAGTGGGTATCACTAAACAGAATCACTTTGCCCCGCTTGGACATCTCGCGAATGAGAGACGGATTGGCCCAAAGGGTCATGGCCGCCCTCGCTTGTTCCCATTCGGCCAAGGAGCGAATGGGCGCGACGGGGGCCGCGCTCGGAAGGGAAACGGCGACCAGCTGAGCCTGGGCCAGCTCGCGCGGCGTGGCCTCGATGGGCAAACGTTTCAGATCCGGGCGAACCCCCCAAGCCGGCGCGCTTATCAAGGTGAAAAGCAGAACGTATTTCATCTCGGCTCCTATTCGACTCTCAAGTCCGGGCCTCGGCTGGAAGTGCACTTACCGAGAAACGTGTTCTTGTCGCTTGGGCTCGAGCTCAGCTGATCGTAGAAGGAGGCGATGGCTTGCGACGTGCCTTTGAGATCGGTCTCCGAACCGCTCGCCAGCTCGAGGAGCAAGGACCACATGCCGTACTTCCAATACACGTAGTCCTCGTAGCAGCCGTTTGCCGGGTAGACGACGTCGGAGGCCGTGCCGACCTGGTAACCGTTGAACTGGGCGGCCTTGCGGAAGATCTGATCGAACTGGTTGTGATCTTGGGTGTGAGTGTTGTCCGTATAAATTCCCCACGGATAAGTGAGGGAAGCCGCGTACCCATGCACCGTCACGCTGCCGGAGAAAATACGGCTTTTCGCGAGATCGAGAACGTTGCGGATGCTTTTTAACGTGGGCGTGTGGGCCGTGCACGGACCGGAGTAGTCGCGGTTCGGGTCGTTGCCCCGTTCAAGCCGGCTATCGGCGTTGTAGCCAGAGACGTTTAGCACCGGAACGACGGTGTATTCTTTATCGTCGAGGCTTTGGTCCGTTCCGTAGCGGGTCAAAAGATCGGTGATGAATCGCATCGCGAAAATCGGAGCGGCCGACTCGTCGCCGTGATGGGTGGCGACCATTAGATGCCCGATCTTGAAGCCGTCCGCGAAGCTAGGCGAGCGGCTGATGCGCATTGCGAGCATCTCGACTCCCTCGTCGTTCTGACCGATGGAAAAAATTGAGCTCAGTGAAGGATACTTCGCTTGGAGGGCCTGCATCTGATCGACGATGGACTTGTAACGACCCGTCGGGGGTGTCGCGGCCGTAGCCCAGGCGTTAACCACCAACCAGGCGCAAAGCATCCACTTCATGGGACCTCCAAATTTTAGGGTGAGGAAGGAACGAAACACCTGCGAGGACCTTTTCATTGTAACAAGGGGCGCCGAAATTTAGCTTTTGAGAACGTCTGCGCGTTAACAGCTGTCCGCCTTATAATGGAGAGCACATGAGCAGAAATGGAATCCTCTGTCTGGAAGGCGACTGGGACGAAGGCCTGATGCGCCATAAGAGCGTCGTGCCCGTGCTGGAGCTGGTGAAGCTCCAAACGCACATCCCGGTCATACATCGCACCGCGTCCACGAGAGACGAGTTCCGCCGGGTAGTCGAGGAATGGCTGAAAGCGCGCTACAACCGGTTCCCCATTTTGTACCTGGGCTTTCACGGCGTCCCCGGAGGTCTGCATCTAGGCAAAGACGAAGTGCCTTTGGTGGACCTGGCGGAGTTTTTTGGCCGCGGCGCCGGCCGGGTGATTCACTTTGGAGCCTGCCACACGCTGAGCGCCCCGTCCCGCGATCTGACGACCTTCTTGAGGAAGACTCAGTTCTCGGCGATCAGCGGCTTTCAGAAAGAAGTGGATTGGCTGTACTCCTGCGCCTTGGAAATTCTCATTCTCGACGAGTGGACCCAAAGGAAAATCACGCCGGCCAATGCGCGCGTGTTCAGAAAAAATCTCTATTCCCGCGCGGGCTCGCTCTGCCGCAACTTAGGCTTCCATCTTTGGGAGCGGTCTCAGATCCGCAAAGCGGCCTCTTGAATTGGGGCCGCACTCAGCCATCCGGACGAGCTGACCCGCCGCCGTTTTCTCGACTGACGGATTTTCCGGTGGTATCACCTCCGGATGCATCAGATTCTCGCCCATCTCGAAGGCAAGAAGCACGTCATCTGGGACTGGAACGGTACCCTCCTGGACGACGTGGACCTCGCGGTGGAAGCCATTGGCGAAGTGCTCGAGGCCCATGGCCTGCCCCGCATCGAGATTGAGGCCTACCGAGAGACGTTCTGTTTTCCCATTTCCGAGTACTACCGCAAGCTCGGATTCGCCAAAGGCACGGCCGCTTTCGAAACGGCGACGCTTCAATTCGTCGAAAGCTACCGCAAGCGCGTCGGCACTAGCCGTCTACACGCGGGCACCGAGCTCGTCTTGAAGACCATTCAAGACAGTGGCGTGAAACAGTCGATTCTTTCCGCCGCTCATCAAGACGATCTCGAGTCCTTACTGAAGCACTTCGGGATCCGGGCTTACTTCGATCACATCTTCGGTTTGAACGACCACTACGCGGCCGGCAAGATCGATCGGGGGCATAAGCTCATCAAAGCTTGCGGCATTCCCGCCAAAGATTCTCTCTTGATTGGAGACACCGATCACGACTGGGAAGTCGGACAAGCGCTGGGGCTCGACGTACTTCTGCTCGGAGACGGCCACCAGACCCACGAGCGCTTAAAACCCCTCAAGGCGAAGCTCATCCTCGCTAGGAAATAATTTTCAGCGAATCGAGCTTGCAGTAGGAGCCGAGCGTATAGACGAGCGGCGAGAGGCTTCCGTCGAAAGTCCCCGAAACCACTTCCCCGATGAAGAGCGTGTGATCGCCCCCATCGAACGAGTGGATAACCTTACAGTCGAGCGAGCCCATGGAGCCGTCGAGCAAAGGGCAACCCGTCGTACCTGGCTTCCAGCCGATGCCTTCGAAACGGTTCGTTTCCTTGTCCTTGTGACGGCCGGCGAAACGATCGGAGTGGAGCGCTTGCGCGTCGGACAATAGGTTGATGGCGAAGACTTTCGTCTTACCGACGATTTCCGCGGTGCGGGATTTCTTTCCGAGGCTCACCAGCATGGCCGGAGGCGTAAGCGAAACGGAGATAAACGCATTCACGGTCATGCCGTGGTACTCGCCCTCCGAATGACAGGTGACGACGGAAATCCCCGTCACGTTCTTGCCCATGACTTTTCTAAATACTTGGGAGTCCATGCCCTCTTTTAGCGGGCGGCCTCCCCATAAGTCAAAGCCTCGGCCCCGTCTTAAAAGGTACGGCGCTACCTTTTAAGAGGCGCGGGCGGCGGCGTCGGCTTCGAAGTCTTTACGGAAGCTCCAGAGTAGGAGCAGGCCAGGAATGGCGAGCACGGCACTTAGCGTGAAATACCCCGACCACCCCAGCTGTTCCTGAGCATAGCCCGTGTAGGAGCCCACGAACGGACGGCTAATCGCCATGACGCTCGAAAAGAGCGCGAACTGAGTCGCCGTGTATTTCTTGTTACAGAGGCTCATCAGAAACGCGACGAACGCCGTCGAGCCCATCCCGGAGCAAAACTGCTCGACGCCGATGGAGGCGGCCATGATGCCGTAGTTCGGGCCCACTTTGGTCAAAATGATGAAGAGCAAATTCGAAAAAGGCTGGATGATTCCAAACAGCATGAGCGACTTCCAAATCTTCAAGCGCGCGACAATCCAGCCCGCGACGAGAGAGCCGGCGATGGTCGCCGTCATGCCGAGCCCTTTGTTCAAGGCGCCAATGGCCGTGCGGGTAAAGCCGGTCTTGATGAGAAAAGGCGTGAGCATTTCCTGGGCGAACACGTCACCCAGCTTAAAGACGATGATGAAGGTGAGAATCTTCCAGGCTCCCGTTCTTTCAAAAAAAGTACGAAACGGAAAAATAATCGCCTCTGAAATGGTCCTCGGAGGCTTGGCGGCCTGAGTGGGCTCGGGTGCAAGAAAGGCGGTTACGAGGCCGACGCTCATGAGAAGTGCGAGCAAGAGATACACCTGGCTCCACGGCATGTGATCGGAAAGAATGAAGGCCACCGCGCCAGAAACGATGAGACCTATGCGCGCGCCCACGGTCGCAACCGCGGCGCCGGGACCGAGCTCCTCGGGCAATAGTAATTCCGCGCGGTACGCGTCGATGACG
>JAYUGC010000038.1:0-39048 GCA_043767805.1 Pseudomonadota bacterium
CACCTGAAAACTATTCTGGGTGACATACGCGTCCAGATCGCCGTTCTTGATGATGCGGTCGTAAGCGATGACCGGAACGTTGTCCTTCTTCGCGAGGGCGACTAGAGAGCTCGCCGCTTCACTGTTGACCGGCTGAATGACGATGGCATCGACGCCTTTCGAAAGCAGCGTTTCCACTTTCGCCGTCTGCACGTCCACCTTGCCGTCACAGGAAGCGAACTCTACGGAAACACCAAGAGTGTTGGCGAACTCTTCAAAATATTTTTTGTCTTTTCCGTAGCGCTCTTCGTTCATCGTGGCGAGCACGAAGCCGATCTTCAGTGGCTTCTGGGCGGAGGTGGCCGTGACGCCGGTTTCTTTCTTCGTACAGTGAGTCAAAAGACCCAAAGCCAGAACGCTCAAAACCGCGAATTTATCATTTCTTTTCCAGCCCATAATACCCCCTATAAGTGCCGCTGCGTGCCAGCGCGCTTCGCGGCATTAAAGGCGAGGTAAAACCCCTCTGTCAACCAGCCTTGCCTCGGGTATAATGAGAGTAGATCCCTCGCAATTTAATTCCCTAATCACTCCGGAAAAAGCCATGAAAACCACCTTTCGAAGGTTGGCCATTTTGTCCGTTCTTTCGGGCCTCGTGGGCTGCGCCCACATGATGAAGGGCAACAAGGCCGAGGAAGACGCCAAGGTCCACCTCCAGGTCGCCATCGATCGCTTCAATGCCCGCGAGTACAACCGGGCGGTGGAGTCCTGTACCAAGTCGCTCGAGCTGAACCCGAAGCTGGTGGAAGCGTATAACCACCTCGCGCTTATCTATATGGAGACGAAGCGCTACCAGATGAGCTACCAAGCTTTCCAAAAGGCTTTGGAAGTAAAGCCACAGTACCCAGAAGTATTTAATAATATTGGTGTATTACTGAATAGGCAGGAGAAGTTCAATGAAGCCATTCCGTGGTTCCAGAAGGCGCTGGCCGACACCGCCTATCTCACCCCCGAGAACGCGGACACCAATATGGGGTACTCCTACTTCCGTATGGGCCAGCTCGCCACGGCGAAGACCTACCACCAGAAGGCGCTCGATATCGTTCCCAATTTCTGCTTGGCGGGTAAGAACTTAGGCGACGTTTACGTGAAGGAAAAACGCTTCACGCAGGCGGAGAAATACTTTCGTAAGGCGGCGCGTAATTGTCCTCTTTACCAAGAAGCCCGATACAAGTTGGGTCTAGTGTTGGTGAAGATGGGGGACCGCAAGACCGCGAAGCTTGAGCTCGATAAGCTCCTTAAGCAAAGCAAGGAAGGTCCCTACGTGGATCGGACCCATGAGGTCCTTAAATTCTTAGAGTAAGTAAGCTTCCGCTGGACTGGGCTCTAAAACCTCTCTACAAATAGTCGAACTTCATGGACAGTTTTGGCGCATATTTAAAGGGCTTTCGCGAAAGCAAGGGCATCCGGTTGGAGGAGATCGCCTCCATCACCAAGATCCATTTGCATAACCTCGAGCTTCTCGAAGCCGACCGGTGGGAGAAGTTGCCCCCGGACCCGTTTCTTCGCGGCTTCATCGTGGCCTACGGCAAGTACGTGGGACTCGACACCAAAGAGCTCCTGGGCCGCTACCTCGATTCCATCGGGCTCGATGCATCCACCGCCGTGAGCTCCAACGCCTCGGCCACTTCGGACGCTCACGACACCGGAGCGCCTCCGGGAGAGCTCATCGACCATGGCCCCGCCCTTTCCACCCGCAAGCTCGCGGGCGGACTCGGCATCGTTTTGATCGTGGGCCTTTTGGGCGGCATCGTTTACTTGGGTAAGCGGGCGACCGACCAGTCGCTCAAGCAGAATGCGGCGACCACGACCCCGATCAACCGCGAGAACGCCGCGGAAACCATGCCGGCTGCTAAAGACACTGTGCCCACCGCTCCCGCGCCCCAGGCGGCGACCGCGACGCCCTCGGCTCCGGTGACCGCATCGACTGCTGCCGATCCGAAGCCCGCTTCCGCGCCCACGGCGACCACCGCGACGGCTACCGCCCCCGCTACGGCGACCGCAATCACGAACCACAAGATTTCCATCGAAGGCTCGGAACGCACCTGGATCAAAGTCGTCGTCGATGAGGCCGCGCCGATCGAATACTTCCTGCCCCAGGGCGATAAGGTAACTTATCAAGCCAAGGACAAGATCAAAGTCGTCCTCGGCAACGCTACCGGCGCGAAGGTGTACTACAACGGGAAAATCACCGAAGGTGTGAACTTCCTGGGCACCATCCGGTCCTACAAGTTCCCAGCGGAAGCCGAGTTCCCGCAAGACTCCACGTCGCGGCGCATGCCGACGTCGAACGACGCCGCGTCTCACGCCCCCGCGCCGAACGGCCGCGCCGCCAACTAATTCGATTCCGCGCCCTTTCGTCGCCTGCTAGACTTTGCGCAGATGCACCCTATTCCCGTTGGACCTCTAGCCGTCTGGCAACACGAGGCCGCGAAAAAGCGGATCGGCAGAGTCTTGCTCGTTCACGGCATCAACGAGCACAGCGGCCGCCACTTAAATACCATCGATTACCTAACTCAACGGGGCTGGGAAGTGGTGCGCTTCGACCAGCGCGGCTGCGGCCTGAGCGGCGGCCGGCGCAACTGGATCGACGCCTTCTCGGATTATGTCGACGATACGAACCGCGTCTTTAACTGGATCCTGACCAAGAACGATCCCGCGCCGACTTTCCTAATGGGCCATAGCCTCGGCGGCGCCATCGCCACGCATTTTGCTTCCGTTCATCACCCCGAGCTCCAGGGGCTCGCGCTGAGCGCGCCGGCCTACATTACGGGCGGCGGCATTCCCGCGTGGCAAATCAAGATCGGCCGGGCGCTAAATAAGTTCGCGGGCTTCATTCCGATTCCGTCGACCACGACCCGGTGGATCTCGCGCGATCCGGATGTTTGCCTGGCGTACAAGAACGACAAGCTCTGCAATCACTTCAATCCCATTCGTCAGGGAAATGCGGTACTGGACGCTCTCGCCGAGATGCCCGAGAAATCAGAAAGCATTACCTGCCCGGTCTTCATCGCGCACGGCTCGATGGATCAGGTGATTCGGCTCGAGGGGAGCTTCGAGCTACTGAGCTCTTACGCGGCGAAGGATCGCACGATGCACGTCATTCCCGGCGGGTACCATGAGCCGCACAACGATTGGGATAAAGAAGTATATTTCGCCGCGCTCGAGACGTGGCTGCGCAACCACCTGTAAGGCGGGGAAATCGCGCGTCCCGCGCGTTCGAAGGTCACGGGTTTCGGGTTCCGGGTACGAGGTACGGTTCCTTTTGATCTTAACCTACGCGGTTTGCGGTTTTAGTTTGGGTGGGCGGGTTCCCAAGTAGAAGAGGAACGAGCCCACGGCGAGCACGATGATTTGGGCGCCGATGGTTTCCCACGTCGGATACAGCCCCACGAGCTCCAGACGAAGGTTCAACGGAAAGAGAGTCGCCGGTAGGAGCGTGCTCTCCTGGAACGAATGCACTGCTTTGCCCGAGAGAATGAAAGCGAGGAGCCACACCACCCAGCTCGACATGGAGAAGAGCTGACGGATGGGTACCTTCACGCTGTACTTCACGAGCGCGATGGCGAGGACCAAGATCGCCGCGAAGGACGAAATCACGCCTCCCCAGAGGGCTTGCTGGCTCGTGCCCGGCTCGAGGGACAAAGCTCTTAAGAAAAGAATCGTCTCGAAGGCTTCGCGGAAAACCGCCATGAAAGCGACCATGCCCAAGGCGAAGAGTTTCTTTCCTTCGACCGCGGTGCGAGTCATCGTCTCCAAAAAAGTGCGCCACCGATCGATCTGACATTTACGGTGCAGCCAGAAGCCGAAGTAGAGAAGAACCACCACTGCAAAGAGCGCGATGCCGCCTTCCATGACCTCGCGGCTCACGGTGCCGAGCTGCACGACCCAGCCCGAGAAGAACCAGAGCACGACGCCGGCAACCAAAGCGAGGAACCAGCCGCCGTGAACGAACCAGGCCGCTCGCTTCGCGCCAATGGCGCGGATGATGCCGAGCAAAGTCACGAGGATCAAAATGGCTTCGAAGCCTTCGCGCAAGAAAACACCGAAGGCGACGCTGAAGGTGAACGCTGGGGACGCGAGTTTTGCTTCCAAAAGCCGGGACGCCGAATCGACCGCGGATTGCGCATTCGTGATTTTTCCTTCGATGACGTAAATCGCCATTCTTTCGGAAAGCGACTGGCGCACGGCGAGCATCGCTTCCTCGAGCTTCACGACAGAATCGGCGTCGCGGGAGCGCAGGGTGGGCTCGACCGGCTCGACACCTTCCAAGTACGCTTGAATGGCGGCTTGGGAAGCGCCATCGAAATCTCCGGCGGAGGCTTTCTGCAAAGCTTCGTTCAAACGGTCTTTAGCGATACGCAAATAGAAGGCGCCGCCCGAAGCGGCCTCCGATCGCATTCTAAGTTTCGCGAGATGCACTTCCTTCTGAGGATCGGGCTCAGCGGAGGCCGCGACCAAGTTACGATCGGATTGGCTGGCCGCTCTATCGAGGGGCACGTTCCAGTCAGAACCCCGGGAAGCGACGCGCGCAGCTTCCTCGTGCCGCAAAGACACGACGTAAAAAGCGAGGGCCCAAGCTTGCTGATCGGAGAGATCGGTGAAGGCCGCCATGCCCGTACCGGGAACGCCGAGACGAATCGCGTTGAACGCCTGAAAAGGAGAGATATCGGTCATGCGCTCGGCATCGTGAAAGTTGGACGGCTTCGGATCGAGACCCGCGGCGGACGGCCCGTTGCCGCGTCCCTCAGCGCCATGGCATTGCACGCAAGTCTTCGCGAAAAGAGCCGCGCCCTCGCCGCGGTCGGGCCAGCGTTTCGGGGCAACCTCGATCTTTGCCTTGGAAAGCAAATGGCCTTGGGCGGTGCGCGCCGCGCGCGCGACGTCCGCGGGAGACGCTTTGCCGACGACGAGTTTTTGAAGATTGCCGAGCTCACCAACGAGAGCCGCGTCCGCGATGGAAGGATCGAGGGACTTCGCCCCTTCCGCGATGGTTTTCGCGAAATCGTTCATTTCGTCGAACTCGGTCTTGGCGATGATTTTCCCGTCGGGAGTTACCGCGCCCCCGTAATCGAGAGCGACGTAATCGAGAAGATGGATGATGAGGCGCGGGGACATCTCTTCCGCGGAGACGAAATTCGCAAAAAGCGCCAGCAGGAGAAGAGCGAGAGGTTTCATATGAGATCCTCGACGTGCTCGATGCCTTCTTCGAGAAGGTGCTCGATGTGTTTGTCGTCTAATTTATAGAAGAGAGTGCGGTGCTCGCGGCGCACGTGCACGAGCTTCAAATTGCGAAGGGTTCGCAGGTGATGGCTCACGGCCGAGGGGCTCATGTTGAGGAGCTCGGCGATATCGCCCACGCAAAGCTCACCGTGAGAAAGGGCCCACACGATTTGGACCCGGGAGGTGTCTCCGAGGGCTTTGAAAGTTTCGGCCAGCATGGCGAACATTTGCTGGCCGTTGCGGTTGGCGTGGAAGCGGAGGGCGACTTTTTCGAAGGTGAGCGATTTGCCCATATATGAACAACTGTTTAAATGAGCATACGAGAAGCCGTCAAGAAGACTCTCCGCGTCATGGTTAATTCGCCTTAACAAAAGGGGGCGCCGACTGGCACCGGAGAGGGAAATTCGCGCTCCCGCGCGTTCGATCGGCTGGTCACTGGTTGCTGGATGCTGGACCGAGGTAGGCTTTTTTGATCTCAGCCTGTCGTACTTCTCTGTGACGCCGGGCCGCCGTTGAGCAGAAGTCCGAGAGGGAGAGATCTAATGGATTACCTCGTACCAGCATCCAGCAACCAGTGACCGTCCCGGATCGAGCGCGCGGACGCGCGGGGTCCCTGCCTTAGGTGCGGCGGGGTTTCCAGGGGACGTCCTCGATTTGCTCTAACTGGTTAGCCAGCCGGGCGAGGATGAAAAGATAGTCCGATAAACGGTTCACGTACGTGAGTACCCAATGATCGACGGTCTCGTTGGGGATTCCGGTTAGATACACGATGGCGCGTTCCGCGCGGCGGCAGACTGTGCGGGAGTGATGGAGTAACGCCGCCGTCTTGCCTCCGCCGGGCAGGATAAAGTTTTTCATGGGACTTAGCGTCTCGGTCATGGCGTCGATTTGACGTTCCAGACTTTCGACGTGGGCCGACGTGAGAACCTCGATCTTGGGATCGACCTTGGGCGACGCGAGCATCGCGCCGACAGTAAAGAGGGTGGTCTGGACCTCGGCGAGCGTATTGCGAATCGCTTCGTGAGGGGTTTCGGCACGCACGACGCCTAGTGTTGCGTTGAGCTCATCGATCTCGCCGTAAGCAGTTATGCGCGGCGAGCTTTTAGGTACCCGTCCACCGCCGTATAGCCCCGTGGTCCCTGCGTCACCTGTCTTCGTGTAAATCTTCATCCGCCCTCATCTTAGAGCGTCGCCTCATCGCATTCAACCTTTGCCCCCAAAAGGCCGAAAAGCCTTACGAGGGATTCATGATCCATGTGACCAAAATTGACGGTTCTTCGATGGTGCTCAATGCGGAATGCATACAGAGCGTCGAGCGGACTCCGGACACAGTCATCACGCTGACCACCGGATTGAAGATTTTAGTCCGCGACCGCGTCGAGGAAATCGTCGAGTCGTTCAAAAAGTACAAACGCGAGATCCAATCCCTAAAGACGGGAGAAGCCCCATGATCACGGCAATCTTAGGTCTCTTCATCGGCCTCAGCGCCATTTTGGTCGGTAACTACTGGGAAGGCGGGCATCTAGAGGCGCTCTTCCAGCCGACCGCGGCGCTCATCGTTTTCGGCGGCACCATGGGAGCGACGCTGCTCTCGACTCAGGTGGGCCACTTCAGCGGCGCCATCCGGTCCCTGGGGAAAGTCTTCTTCTACCGCGACATCGAGTTCGAGCTGCTAGTGAAAGAAGTCGTCGCCATCGCGAGTGTCGCCCGTAAAGAAGGCATTCTCGCCATGGAGAACCAGCTGGCGACGGTACAAAATCCCTTCCTGCGCGGAAAATTGCGCTACATCGTCGACGGCTACGATCCGGAAGTCTTCAAAAGCCTCGTCGAAGATGCCATCTCCCACGAAGAGCGGGAAAAAATGGCGGTAGCGAAGGTTTGGGAAACGGCGGGCGGCTTCAGCCCCACCATCGGAATTTTGGGCGCCGTACTCGGTCTGATTCAGGTTATGTCGAACCTCTCGGATTCCTCGAAACTCGGCTCCGGTATCGCGGTCGCCTTCGTCGCGACCATTTACGGAGTCGGCGTCGCGAACTTGGTGCTGCTCCCCATCGCGAACCGCCTGAAGGGCATCGTGAAGACCGAGATCCACGCGATGGAAATGATTTACGTCGGGCTACAGGGCATCCAAGCGGGCTTGAATCCTCGCGTAGTCGAAGCTCGTCTCAGAAACATGTTGGGTGAAGCCGCCGCGCAAATCGCGGTGGCCGAACCGGAAGCGCCCCGCAAAGCGGCCTAAAGAGAGATACCCATGGCACGCAAGAAGATGGAAGAAGAGCACGAGAACCTCGAACGTTGGCTGATTTCCTATGCCGACTTCATTACGCTGCTCTTCGCCTTTTTCACCGTGCTCTACGCCCTCTCTCAAACCGACAAGGCTCGCTACCAGAAAGCCATGGAAAACATCCAGCGGGCTTTTCTGTCGTCGGGCGGTGTTTTTCCTCTCCGCGGCTCGCCTTTCGTTCCTTTCGAAAAGCCGGCCGACCGAGGCTCGGCGGTGCCGCCGTCCCCTTCCGATCAGGGCTACTACTCCAAAGCGGATAAAGACGCTCTCGAGCAGGTGCGCGTCCAGATCGAAGGGCTTTACGAGCGCACCACCGGGATGGGTTTACAGAAACGAGACGTGGAGCTGACTCGTACCGAGGAAGGCTTCAAGATCCGTCTCGGCGAGTACGTGCTCTTTGGCGCGGGCTCGGACAAATTGAGGCGAGAATCGCTGCCTTTCCTGTACGAGATCGGCAAGCGGCTCTCGAAAGTGGAAGGCTCGGTGCAGATTGAAGGCTATACCGATAACAGCGCGCCTAAGCACCACAACTCCAACTGGCAGCTGAGCGCCGCCCGCGCCTTCAACATCATGCAGTTTCTCGTCGAAGGAGTCCATTTTCCCGAGGGCCGCCTTTCCATCGCGGCCTACGGGGAACAACGATCCGTGGCGTCGAACGCCACGCCGGAAGGCCGTGCGAGAAATCGCCGCGTGGAGATCTCCATCATCACCAAAGAGACCCAAGCCGACAAACTGCTCTGGTAGCTCCGAGACTCGCGCTACGCGCGGGATTCACTTGGGGAAGCTGAGAAACGTCGGCGCGGCGTTAGTGACTTCGCCCGTGCCCTTGGGCTTCGCGCGCTTTCCGGTCACGTCGTAAAGCTCGTCGAGACTGCCTTGCAGCTCGTCCAGAACGGACTCACCCGAGACGCGGGAGTTGATTCCCGTTTCAGCGCGCTCGCTAGCCGGTCCCCGTCCGGGAACCGGCTCAGCTTTTTTCTCGTGATCGGCGGCGACTAACGTCGCCGCGAGCAGGAGGCACGCCACGCCTGCGTATAAACGCATGAGATTAGTCCTGCTGCCTTCGCAGGAACGTCGGGATGTCGTACTCTTCCGTGTCGAAGAAGCGTTTACCGATCTCGCGCGCGAGCTGACGCGCGGACTTCAGATCCGTCGAGAGAGGCTCTTTGCGCTCGAGAGGCGGCGTAACCATATTGGGAGACGCGGTGCTGATGGGCATCGCCGCCTCAGGCGCGGCTTGCGGCTGGGCCGCCGGCTGCGGCTCCACTTTTTTCGAGGGAGCTTCGGAAAGCTCCGTCTGCACGACCGGGTTAAAGCCCGTGGCGATGACCGTGACGCGCACTTCATCTTTCAAGTTCTCGTCGATGACGGAGCCGAAGATGATTTCCGCTTCCTCGTCCGCTTCTTCCGTGATGAGGCTCGAGGCTTCATTCACTTCGAAGAGGGTGAGGTCCGGTCCGCCCGTGATGTTGATGATGATGCCCGTGGCGCCGTTGATGGAGACGTCTTCTAGAAGCGGCGACGAGATGGCTTTGCGGGCCGCCTCGATGGCGCGGTTCTCTCCGCTCGCGACTCCGGTGCCCATGAGGGCCAAGCCCTTGTTAGACATGACGGTGCGCACGTCGGCGAAATCCAGGTTGATGAGACCGCGGATGTTGATCAGATCCGAGATACCTTTAACCGCCTGAAAGAGCACTTCGTCCGCGCGTTTGAAACAATCGAGCATGGTCGTCGTTTCGTTGGCGACGTAGAGCAATCGCTGGTTCGGGATACAGATGAGCGTATCGACCGCTTCTCTCAGCTCCGCGATTCCCTTGTCCGCGTTCTTTCTGCGTTTCTTGCCCTCGAAGTTGAAGGGCTTCGTCACCACACCCACCGTGAGCGCGCCCGCCTCTTTCGCGATATGCGCGATGACCGGAGCGCCGCCCGTTCCCGTGCCGCCTCCCATCCCCGCGGTGATGAAAACCATGTCCGCGCCGTAGACGGCTTCGGCGATCCGCGCCGTATCTTCCAGAGCAGCTTTTTTACCGACGTCCGGATCGGCGCCGGCGCCGAGTCCCTTCGTCAGCTCTCCGCCGAGCTGGATGTGCACGGAGGCCGGGTGCACCGACAACGCTTGGTTGTCCGTGTTCGCGGCGATGAACTCCACTCCGTTCAAGCCGAGGGAAATCATGGTGGCCACGGCGTTGGTACCGCCCCCGCCTACCCCGACAACTTTAATTTTCGCGCCTTGCGCGGCAGTCTTTTCGACGATCTCGAACATAGGACCTCCCCCGGGGCTCAGAATACTTCTCCGAGCCAAGCCTTCATTCGGTTGACTACTTTGAAATAAATATTTTCTTCGTCGCGGATCTTGAACCGGACTTCGGACCGGTTCCGCATTCCGTAGAGCAGTAAGCCCACGGCCGTCGAATAAATCGGCGAGCTGACGACGTCTTTGAGTCCGCCCACGCCCTGAGGATAACCTCTACGGACCGGCATCTCCAGGATGAACTCGGATAATTCCGGCATCCCCTCGAGAAGCGACGAGCCGCCGGTGATGACGACGCCCGACGATAAAAGGTGTTTGTAGCCGCTGTTGATGATCTCTTGGCTCACCAAGGCGAAGATCTCTTCCACCCGGGGCTCGATGATTTTGGTCAAGGTGGAGCGCGAGACTTCGCGCGGCTTTCGCCCCCCTGCGCCGGGAACCTGGATGACCTGCTCCGTGGGGAGCATGGAGTCCATGGCGCAGCCGAAGTTAATCTTGATGTTCTCCGCTTCCTGAATCGAAGTTCGGAGCCCCACCGCGATGTCGTTCGTAATGTGATTGCCGCCCATGGCGATGACGCCGGTATGAACGACGCTCCCGCGCACGAAGACCGCGATGTCGGTGGTACCTCCGCCGATATCGACGAGAACCACGCCCAGTTCCTTCTCATCCCGCGTCAGAACGGCCTCCGCCGAAGCGAGAGGCTCCAGGACGATGTCCGATACGTTGATGCCGGCCTGATTCGCGCACTTGATGATGTTTTGCGCGCTGGAGACCGCTCCCGTCACGATGTGCACTTTCGACTCGAGACGCACGCCGGACATACCCAAGGGATCCTTGACCCCGTCTTGATCGTTAATGACGTATTCCTGGGGGATGACGTGAATCACTTCGCGATCGAGCGGAATGGCGACGGCTTTGGCCGCTTCCACCGCGCGATCGACGTCCATCTCGGTCACTTCCTTGTTACGGATAGCGACGACACCGGTGCTGTTGAAACCTTTGATATGACCACCCGCGATCCCCGCGTAAGCGGAGGTGATCTCGCAGCCGCCCATGAGCTCGGCGACTTCGGCTGCCTTCTTGACGGCCTCGACTGTCGTCGGAATGTTCACCACGACGCCCTTTCGGATGCCGAGGCTAGGCATCTTGCCTATACCGACGATTTCGAGACCTTCTTCCGTCGCTTTGCCCACGACCACGCAAATCTTGGTCGTGCCAAAATCAATACCGACTAGAAGGTCCGACTGCTTGCTGGGCTTCCTGAAGCCTGACATCGTCACCCTGATCGTTGAGGAGCGCCTCGACGGTGCTCGGTACCGAAAAGTTAAACCTGATTTATAAACAGTGAGTCAAGATCGCGAAATGCTTGGACCTGCGGCCTTGTTGCAAATTTAGTTCGAAAGGCTGGACCTGACAACAGCTTTTTTTGGGTAGTAAAGGTTGATCCGGCTGATCTGACCTATTTGATTCGGTGGGCTATCGAGGAGTAACGCGAGGTGAGGAAGCTGCTCTTCCCAAGTCTCGGCGCTGAGCGCCACTTCGATTTGGGGCGAGGAGAGAAAGATTTTGAAGTAGGGAAACGCACCGAGCACGAGCTGCGACACTTTGTATTTCGCGTTCATCCCCGCCGCGAATTTATCGAGCAGCGTGAGCACCGCCTGCATGGGCCAGCCGTTCGCGTTTTCTTCGCGCGAGATCACTGGAAGACTCAGGCGCTGGAGCATGGAAGCGGTCACGCGCTCTATGGGATTTCCTTCCGCATCGAGGAACACGGGACGGCTTTTGTCGACGAGAACGGCGACCGCGCGCTTGGGCGTGACGTGAATACGCAGACGATTCGGATAATCTTTTTTGATGGTTACTTCTCGCACCCACGGCTTTGATTCGAGGGCGGAGATGATCTTGTCGGGATTCACCAGCAGGATGCTTTTCCCTTCCAATTTCGGCAGCCAGCCGCGCACTACATCGGGCTCGGTGGGCCATTCGCCGGTGACACTCACTTCTTTTACGTGCAGCCATTCCACGCGCGCGATCATTTCGGGGACGCGCTCTTTATCGAGGAGATAGAGCACGCCGCCCGTCGCCAGAATCGCCACCAAAAAACAAACGAGTGCCTTCACGATCAACGAGTGAAAACGATCGGATTGCAGCGTGGCGGTTTTCATTTTTTAGGCGGCGACCGTGGCTCTAACCGTTTTTGTCTCGGCTCCCGAGAGCATGCCGTCCCAGCGCAAGCCCACTCGCTCCAAGCCAAAGCGCTCCGAAAGCGAGGCATAAAGGCTTTCTCCGAAGCCGAGCCGCAGCTTCGGCTCCCGCTGAAAGCGGAGAATGAGCTCTCCCATGGAGCGCACTTCATGCAAGGGCAGCACGTACCCGTCTTTACCGTCGGAAATATAGTCCTCGATGCCGGGCACTTCCGTCGCGAGCACCGGCACTTTGGCGCTTGCCGCGGCAAGCAGGGGCGCGAAATGATCGTTTCGAAGGGGCGTATAAAGAAGCACGTCCAACCCGCTGACCGCTTCTCCTCCCGCCGATTCAACGGGCTGCACCTGTTGGGAAAGCCCGAGCTCGCGAATCATCGCCCGGATGTGACCGGACAAACGGCCGGCGCCGATGAGCCGGAAGGCGAGCGCCTTGTCCTGCTGACAGAGATAATGAGCGACGCTCATCACGTAATTGAGATTCGCTTCCCGGTTAAATACGTCGAGCATGCCCACGGTAAAGGGCTTGCCCGCGAGAGGCGTCTCGACCGGCGGGCCCACGCAAGGCAACGGCATGAGGGAAACTTGGTGCTCGCCGAGTCCTTCGATCTCCCGGAAAAAACGGTAATTTAAAGTGCAATGCACCAGCACCTTTACGTGCGACGGCACCGCGGGACGAAACTTGCGCAAAAATAGCGTCGGCAACGAGGGATGAATATTGCCTAAATTGAAAACGGAAAGATAAACGCGGCTTCCCGAAAAGCGGCGCGCTTCCGAAAGGGCCTGGCGCCAATGACGCGTCACGATCCAAACCGCCCCTTTCGGGGTCGCCGGCATGGGCAAGCGACGGCCGAGCGGCACGTTGAAACGCTCCACCGAGGCGCGGGCCGCAAACCAATCGACGAGAGAGCTCGCGACGCGCTTTTCCCATAAGGGCAAGTCACCGTAGAAATAACAGCTGAGCTCAGAGTTTTTCATGGTTCCTCAAGGATATGCCAAGCAATGAGAAGACGGCTCGATTATATCTCGCGACGGCACCGGGGAACAGGCCTTGTCGGGGACTATAAGTGCGTATTGACGAAGTCGATGAGGTCCCGAAGCCGGCCGTAGTCCTTGCGATCGAAGGAAAACACGAGGCGCGTCATGTCTTTCAGCTCGGGCTCGTTGGCTTCCTCGGGCAAAGGCCCGCTCTCCACGAACTCGCCTTTTCCCGCCAGGCTCGCGAACTCACGCTGCAACTCGGCAAGGATCTTTTTCCCCACCGGTTTTTTGAGCCGCAAGGACACGCCTTGCTTCAGGAAGCGCATGGAATGAAAGACCTGGTAGAAATGATTGATGTGATCCAGCGCGTCCTCGACGGAATGAAAGACCTGATAGAGACGCCGATCGGGAGCCGAGATGAAGCCTTTGGCGAGTAACGCGTTCTCGACGAACTCGATGAAGTGTTTCCAGAAGCCGAAGCCTTCGGGCTCCAGAAGCACGACGGGAACGAGATTCGATTTGCCCGTTTGAATGAGCGTCAAAACCTCGAAAGCTTCGTCGAAAGTGCCGAAGCCGCCCGGAAAATAGGCGAACGCGCTCGCTTCTTTCACGAGGAAGAGCTTGCGCGTGAAGAAATATTTGTAATGGATCAGGTTGTTTTGCGTGTCGATGAAAGAGTTCGCCGACTGCTCGAAAGGAAGGCGGATGTTCAAGCCGAAGCCGCCCTTCGACTCCGCACCTTCGTTTCCCGCCGCCATGATGCCGGGGCCGCCGCCCGTAATCACCATGAACTTGCGCTTTACCGCTTCCATCGCGAACCGCTTCGCCAAATCGTAGAGCGGCGTGTCTTTCGGAACGCGTGCCGAACCGAAAATGGTGATCTTCGGCGTGAGCCGGTGCGGATAAAACATCTTGAAGGAGTAACGAAGCTCCTTCAGCGAGGTGGATGCGATTTTCAGATTCAGCGTTCCCGGGCTCTCGTTAACGAGCTGCAGGGCCGCCTTGAAAATGTCTTCCAGGATGGCCGCGCGCGGGTGCTTCACCCCTTTAAGCACGTTTTGCTGAAGAAAAGCCTGCAAAGCGTCCCAGTTTTCGACGGGCTTTTTCGCGCTCTTGCCCTCGGCCTCCGCGCCTTTGGTGGTCGTTTTAGATTCCTTCGACGGTTCTTTGGATTTGCCTGGGCGCATAATATTTTGGATAATCACCGGCGTGGCGAGCACTGATTCGAGATCGAAGCCCCTTTATCGTTATATCCAGCTGGGGTCCGCGTTCTTCGGGATCGTACTAAGCCTTTATCTTCTGGCCCAGCATACCCGACTAAAAAGTGGAATCCAAGGCGGCACGAGCTTCTGCTCCTTCGGCAAGTACGCCGATTGCGACGTCGTCAGCTCGAGCCAGTTCTCCGAAGTGCTCGGGATCCCACTGGCGGGCGGCGGCGCGGTTTTCTTTTTCGTGCTGCTCCTTCTCGTCTTGGTGACGCCGAAAAAGACGACGAATAACTCCGCCGCTCAAACCTGGCTGACCCGGCTAGCGATCTTCGGCCTCGGCATGGACACGCTGCTTTTCGTGATCCAGGTCGCCTTCATCAAAAGCATTTGCGTGGTTTGCTTCGCGACTTACGTCGCCAATGTCGGCATCCTTTACGGCGCGCTGAAAAGAAAAGGCGGAAAGTTCAAAGACGCGCTCAACCAGGCGCTCACCCTGGATCCGGCGGGAGAAAAGCTTTTCCCTCAAGGGCCCATGCGGATCATGCTTGGCCTTTCTCTGGTGCTCTTTACCGGCATTACGGCGCTCATTCCGTCCGCCATCCGTCTGACCTCGAAGAATTACGCTTTGGTAGACGGCGCCATTGAGCAATTTTTCGCGACCTGGCCCGAGAAAAAAGGACGCGCCATCGACACGAAGCCCGGCGACGGCGTGCTAGGTAATCCGCGTGCCTTGGTCCGCATCGTCGAGTTCAGCGATTTCGAATGTCCCTTCTGCCGGCAAGCCGCCTTTACCTTGCATACGGCCCTGGAGCCCATGAAGGATAAGGTCTTCTTGGTCTTCAAGCAGTTTCCCTTGGATCCGGCGTGCAACCCGACCGTGCAAAATCAGATTCACGCCAATGCCTGCGCGCTGGCCCGCCTCGCCTATTGCGCGAACCGCAAAGGAAAGTTTTGGGAGTTCCACGACGCCGTTTTTCTGAGAATCCCGGAAGACAAAATCAGGGCGGGGATCGAGGCGATCGCTCCCGATCTAGCTTCCCTCTTCACCAAAGATGAAATCGGCTCGTGTCTGAGTGACCCCGCGACCTTGGACAACATCGCCCAGGACTCCCGTCTCGGAAAATCTCTCGAGATCAAGGGAACACCGTCGGTCTTCATCAACGGAAAGCCTGTCACCATTCCACTCACCGTGGAAAGCATCCGCCGGCTCGTCACTCTCGAGCTCTTCCTTCAGCAAAAAGCGTCGCCCTGACCGTATTCCCGTAGATTCTTTGGGCACCCGTCAAAGAGCGAACAGGTGTCACCTCAGATCGACGAAGACAAGCGTATACAACCCTGAAAATATAGGCTTTTTCGGCCCTTTTTTAGGCACTCGGATTGCTTCTACTTAAGCCTGAAGGAGGGTGCATTCATGAAAGTACAGCTTACCAAGCTCACGCTGATAGCTATCGCACTCGTTTTCACGACCCGTCCCGCCCTGGCCGATTTGAAAGACGTGGAACAAGCGCAGCAGAAGATTCAAAACGCCTTCATCGATCACTTCCTGAACTTCTCCAAAGACAAGAATGTGATGGGCAAGGCGAAAACGCCGGAAGGCAAAGTCGTCTCCGAAGGCAAGAAGCGAAAATTCGACCGAGACGGCGGCGGTGTCCTGCCCTTCCAGAGCGATCTGACCTACCACGATTACTCTTACAACCGCACCGATCCCAATGACGCCAATAAGAAGGAAGAAGATCGGTCGCGGCTATTCGCTTTCGTCTCTCACCACGGGGGCGTCTCCGCGGCCGGCGGTTCTTCCTTGCTCGAGCGTACAGCTTACGAGCTACACAAGAAATTATCCAAGGAAGACGAGAAAAACGCGCAAAAGGCGGATCAGGAAGAAGGCGTGAAAAACCGCTCGCTCTTCCGCATCACCACCAAGGAAGTTTTCAAGAACGAAGGCGAGGACGCCAAGGGCGGCGCCGACGCGAAAAAGCCAGATAAGGTCGAGCGCATCGAGATGCGGGACGAGGCCAAGACGGAAATCGAGAAGGTCGGCGATCAGTCCTTTGAGACCATCCGCCGCGCGGCCCGCGATCAAGGCAACGAGGACGACTCGAATACGCTGCCGAACGGCGTGCTCCTTAGATACGCCGCCGGCCAGGCCAGCCAAGCTTGGTGGAACTCTACTTTAGCGAACTTAGGCCAGCGCCGGGCCAACTCCGGCATCCGCGCGGGTGCGCTGCCCGATTCTCCGCAACTCTCCGAAGGCATGGCGAGCTGCGATGAGTGGGGACAGGCCGCGCTCCAAGGGATTCAGCAATCGAAAGCGCCGCCCGAAGCTCAGAAAGCGCTCACGCAAGAAATTCAGCAGAAGGTGCAGCAGTGCACGCAGATGGCGCAGCAGCAATGGAATGTCGTCAATCCGAAGTTCGCTCCCAACGAGAACGGCAAGGGCGAGACTTTGAAAACCGGCGACGTGCAGAAGGAAGACGCCTTTCAGCGCGACCTTCGCAATCAGCTGGAGATTCTGTCCAAGGCCGGCAAGGGCGTGCAAGGACTCCAGACCAACTGGCAATACGGAGACAAGGACGAGAAGAGCAAGGTCACCATCGAATTCGACGACGGACAGCCGAAAGGCCCCGTGGACCGCACGGCGCGAGAGCAGCTGGAATCTTACAATGCTCAGCTAAAGGACGCGGCGGCAGGCCTGGAAGAAGTGCGCGCGAAGATGCCGGATTACAAGCCAGAGGGGGATCCCTTGCAGTATCAGATCGCGCCCGAGTCGAAGAGCGTGATGGAGATCAACCAGGCTCCCGTGCTCTCCGCGTTCGAGGAAGCGAAAATTCCCGACGTACAGGCTCCGGCTAAATCGGCGGACACCTACGACAAGCTACTCAACCAGGAATAAATTCCCGGGACCGGATAAGATGGAGGCCATGCGCCTCCTCTTAACTTTGCTCGCTCTTTTCCCGCTGGGTACCAGGGCCAATGAAAAGCTCACGCTGATGCACGCGGGAAAAAACCGCACCTACTTCGTCCACCACCCGCCCCGGTGGAAGAAGGAAGGCTCCGCTCCCGCCATCTTGGCGCTCCATGGAGGCGGGGGAACGGGGGAACAGTTCGAGAAGTCCTGCCCGCTGGCGGAAGCGAGTGACGCCGCCGGCTTCGTGGTGGCCTATCCCGAAGGAACGGATAAGCGGTGGGCCGATGGGCGCCCCGAGCGAGTGAACCAAGCCGACGACCTAGGATTTTTGAAGGCCGTGCGAGAGGCCTTGATTCACGATCACGGCGTCGATCCCACCCGCGTTTTTGCCGCAGGTATCTCCAACGGCGGCGCGATGTCGTTTCGTCTGGCTTGCGAAGCCGCCGACAAGTTCCGAGCCATCGCGCCAGTGGTAATGAATTTAGGAGAAGTTCTCTCCACAACTTGTAAGCCCTCACGGCCAATCTCCGTCCTTCAGATCGTAGGGGATCAGGACAAGCTCGTTCCTTTCCGGGGCGGCCAAATTACTGGGCCCCTCGGATTCAAGAAGATGGGCAAAGTGCTTTCTGCCCAAGACACCTTGTCCTTCTGGGGGAAAACCAACGGCTGTGAAGGCGAGCCGAAGAGTGAGTCCTGGGATCGCGACCCGAAGGATGCCACACGCGTGACTCACCTTACCTATTCGAAGTGTAAGAACGCGGTCACCGTCGAACAGTTTCTAATCGCGGGTGGTGGCCATACCTGGCCCTCGGGAAGCCAGTACCTTCCGAAATTTCTAGTCGGTCGGGTGAGTCAAGAGCTCGAGGCCAGCCGGGAAATCGTGCGGTTCTTTCTGGCTAAATAGATTAGCGGCCAAAAAAACGAGAGCCCTTTTGCTGAAGCAAGTGAAAGGCGCGCTTCAAGTTAGTCACGCCTTGGCCCGGAAAACGTTCCGCGGGCCTTGCCTTCCAGTTGGTATCTTGCGGCTGAGCTTTGTCCTGCTCCGGCCTTCCATTCGTATAGTAGTAAAGAGCGAGAGAGTTTCTGGTGCGGTTAGGTGGACATTCGAGCGGATCGGGATGGCCATGAAAGGACTCCGAGTCCGTATTGAAGATCACGCATCGGTTGAGGAGAGGAAAAATTCTAGCCTCGCAACGAGACACTTCCCGGTCCCAGAGTTGCAAATCCCCTTTCCAGCCTTCCTGCCAGTCGGGATTCAAATAGAAAAGAACGTTTAACCGGCGATCCAATCTTCTTCTGGGGTCAAAGCTGAAATCCGAATGAATGGCAAGTCGGCCGCCCGGAAGGATTTGATGGAGGGCACCGCCGTTAAAGTGCGGGTCCGACACCAACCCCGGAATTCCGGTAAGGTTCTCCAGGAAATCCAAAAATACCTTTCCATTGAACTCATTCAAGATGTGGCGGAGTCGAGGGGAAAGTCCCTCGAAGTTACTGTGCTGGAGACTACTTTGCTTCTTCCACTGGTAGCGGTTCTCGTTCAACTTGAAATGCGCGAAGTCGGAACGCGGAAAATCGTCGGCAAGCCCGGTGGCCACGGTTTCCGGCAGGAAATTATCCAAGACACAATGGGGGAAAGGATGAGCCGACGCATACCTCTCCCGATGCCTTTCGGCGAACTGGCCGAAATAGGAGCCTTCGAAGAAATAGAGATCGGAAGGCATTACGGGTTCTCCCTGTCGTAAGCTTCGTCTTTCGCGACAAGCACAAAATCCAAATCGGAAGGCTCATCGAGCCCCGGAGAAATATAGGAGCCCGCGACGGCAACCCCAAGCCAGGCGTCGTCCGAAGAGATACGTTGCCGCAAGCGGTCAAGAAACTGCGAATGGGGAACGGGACGTGTCTTTTCCATGCTACCCGAGCCTAACCCAAGGCTCGCCGACTGAGAACGGCTCTGCTATATAATCCCCATGCTGGAAGCCGAGTTCTCCGAATCCGTAAAGAAGCTGGCGGAGCTTTTTGCCCGCCCGGTCTGTCTTAAAGGTACCGAGCCGCTTCGCCGTGGCGTTGAGCTCGCGGTCTTTTTGGACGGCGCCGGCCCAGCCTCTCTCACCCGCACAAGCGAAGGCATCGAAGTGCGTCCCGTCGCTCCGAAGAAGCCGGACATGACTTTCCGCGTTCCGACAGAAGCCTTGAACGAGCTTCTCAAAACGAAAACCGAAGACGTCGGCGAAATCGGAGTCGCGATCTTAAAGCTCATGGCGAACGCGGACCCGGCCTACCGCATTCAAGCCAAGGTCCACATCGGCGCTTTCGATCTTTTGAGAAACGGCTATCTCGGCGTGCTTCCCTTGGGCGGCGGCACCGTCATGAAGTTTCTTTCGAGCAAAGGCCTTACCAGCATCAGCAAAATCAAGGACGCTTTGGGGCGCTTGCGAAATTAAGGAAATGATCATGAAGGGACCCGGAAAAATTTATTTGAGTTCCGCTCAAATCCAGACCCTGAACGAGACCTTGGGCAAGAAGATCACCACCGACTACGCAAGCCGTCTGGGGCCGGGCGAAGAGCTACTGGTCGTGATCACCTTAAAGGGCGCGCTGCTCTTTTCCGCGGATCTCATCCGTCACATCGATATCCCGCTGGCCATCGATTTCGTGCGGCTCGCGAGCTACGGATCCGGCACCAAATCGAGCGGATCAGTGCGTTTCCTGAAGGACTTGGAAACCTCGGTCGAAGGCCGCCATGTTTTGATTCTGGACGAAATCGTCGACTCCGGACGAAGCATGGAATTTTTGATGGGCCGCATCGAGGCGGATCATCCCAAGTCGGTCCGCATCGCGGCGCTACTGAGCAAACCCAGCCGCCGGGAGGTGGACGTTACCGTCGATTATCTTGGCACCGAAGTGGAAGACCGCTTCCTCATCGGGTATGGTTTGGACCATGGGGAAAAACACCGCAACCTTCCCGACATTTACGCTCTGGATTAGCTTATGAAAAAACTCGCTCACGTGCTTCTCGGTCTCACTCTTTTCACCGCCCTCAGCGCGAAAGCCGACCCGCAATCTACCGACGAGATGTGGAAGGGCTCCCCCTACGATCGCAACGTCTCGCTCGCGATCATTCAAGGGCTCGGCTTTCCCAATGGGAGCGTCGGTTACGCCGTGAACGGATATCTCGGCATTAAAGTCCTGCACAAGGGCTTCGTTCCGGACATCAATAACCAAGTCTTCGCGGAGCTTTTCTTCGGCGGGTTATTCGGCGGCGGAGACGGCACGAATCTCGGCGCTCAGCTCCGCTGGGACATTCACAAAGATTATCTCTGGACCTTCTACGCCGTTGGCGGCCTAGGCGTCGGCATTTACGGAAACGCGCCATTGAAAACGACCCAAGTTTTCCCCCGCATCGGCGTCGGCGCCTTCTGGCATCTCTTCGAGGGATTGAGCTTCCGCGCAGAAGTGACGGAAAGCCTCATCGCGATCGGTATTGCCACCGGCTTTTAAGCGCTCTATTTGGTTCCGGAAGCGACGTTCCGGGTGGAGAGTTGACGAGGCGCAAGCCAGGAGTGGTAAAACGCGCACTTCGTATAATAAAAGATCGATCCGACTCGCGTGCGGACCTACTTATGTTCACCTTTGGACGACTGGGTCGGGCCGTATACTTAGTGTACGAATTTGCCTCCGGGCGTAGAGCCAAACCTCGCTCTGGTTGGAAGGCCTTGGTATCGCGACCGGCGTCTCAACCGAAAGTCGTTATCTCGATACAGGCGACGGCCTCCGCGGCGGCGACCCCTTTGGGGTTCGGGATATTCTTGCGGTGATCGTAATACGCGGCGTCGGCGCATGCCTCGCGACTCACTTCTTTCCAGCCGTCCGGAAAATAGCGGAAATAAGTTTGTTTAACCGACGCAGGCGAGAAGGCCTCGATCATACGGTCCACCATCGCGGCATCGAAGAGCTGAAGCCACTCATAGTCCGCCCGTTTGCCGAAAGGGACGGAGATAAACGCCTGGCCGCCGCGCTTTAATGTCCGCGCGAGCTCACGCACAGCAACCAGGTAGTCGTCGGACTTAATCTCGGGCCGGCCGGCTTCCTGGGTGTAGTGCAGACTATTGTTCATCCCCACATGTTCGAGGGTCGAGAGGCTCACGATGAAATCGAACGCCTGGTCGCGAAAACTCAATTTACGGAGATCTTCATAAACGTACGAAACCTTTTTCCACCAGTGGCATTCGGATTCCGGCACTAGGGTTACTAGAACCAGCTCCTTTTCCTTGAGGGCTTCCCGGTTCAAAATGTAATCGAAATTGAGCACCGAGCCCGCGTCGAGCAGGTGTCCCTTTCCGCGCGGAAGGCGCTCGAAAAGCCAAGGGTACTCCACGATCCGCTCGTCAAAACCGGCGCCGTAACCAGAGGGAAGCCGATCGGAATGAAAACTCTTGTCGTTCAGGATCTCAATGACGCTCCGCCGGCGGGCAGACGCGTATCCCAAGGACCAAGCGTTCTTGCCCCCGGCGCGGTACAACGCACGGCTCACGCAGGCGTCGAAGCGAAAAACCAGGTTCGAAGCACGGTGGTACCCTCCATTCAAGAGGAGGAAGAGCTTAGTTATGCCTTGGTAAAGTGCAGTCATGAAAATCATTTTAGCACGGCCTTACAGAGATTTTCCCCGTCATAAGGATATGGGGGAGAGAGCCACAAGCTCTCTCCCCCAATGAGACTAGTTAATCGCTATTAGCGTCCAGCGACTTTCAGCACTTCATCGAGCATCTCGTTCGCGGTGGTGATCGACTTCGCGCTGGCTTGGAAGCCGCGCTGAGCCTTAATCATGTCCACGAATTCCTTCGCGAGATCCACGTTGGAATTTTCGAGGCTGAGCGGATCGATGCTGCCGCGCCCGTTGGTGTTCGGCTTGCCGATTTGGGCCTGGCCGGACGTCACGGTTTCGCTGTACTGGTTCTCACCGAGTTTCGAGAGACGTTCCGTCGCTTCGAAACGGGCGACGCCAATTTGGCCGAGCGTCTTGTTCTGGCCGTTGGTGTACACGCCGGTGATGATGCCTTCATCGTTGATGCTGGCATCGGCGAGCACTCCTGCGCCGTAACCATCCTGCACGTTTCTGAACGACGCGCTCTTCGAGCCGAAGGACGTCGATCCCTTGGTGCCGGTACCGAGCTCCGCCGTCGGATCACCGAAGTCGAACCGGAGGTTCTGATCGGGGACCGCGCCGTTGGAGAAGTTGCTGTTGACGATCTGCTGATCGCTGACCGCAAGCTTACCGAGCTCGTCGAACTGGAGCGTGCCTTGGGTAATCACTTCCTGATTGCCCGCGGTACCGCCCGCGAGGTTCGCGCCGTCGGTCATGCCGTGCCATTCCCACGTTCCCTCACCGACCTTGGTGAAGAACATGTTCATGGGATGGGCATTACCCACGGAATCGAACACCTGCAGCGCGGTCGAGAAGGTCGACGTTTCCGCCGGCCGCGCGAGATCGATGGGCGCGTTGATTTTCGCGCGCGCATCGAGGTTCACGTTGAGCTCGATCTTGCTGGTTGGTTTCGCCGGGATGGTGTTGAAGGGAATGCGGACGTCATCGAGCTTGCCGCTGATGGATCCGTCGGACAGCGCCGTGTAGGCCTGTACTTTCCCGCCTTGGAGATTAGTGAGCCAGCCGTCCTTATCGAAACGGAAAGAACCGTCCCGGGTATACGAGAAACCATGCTTATCGCTTTTTACGACGAAGAAGCCGTTTCCGTTGATGGCTAGATCGGTGCTGCGATCCGTTTTGGTGATCGCCCCTTGAGTGAACAGGTTGGTGACTCCGCCGACCTTCACGCCGCGACCGACCTGCGAAGGCGATCCGCCCGACCCGAAATCCTGAGCCAGGAAATCGTGGAACTCGGTCCGTGAGGACTTAAATCCCGTGGTATTGGCGTTGACGATGTTATTGGTGACGGTAGCGAGCATTTGGCCATGGCTTTCCAAACCGGAAATAGCCGAGGCCATTGACGAGACGACTCCCATGTATCCTCCCTAATGGATCAAAAGAAAGCTTCGCCCCGAAAGGTTACGCTTTCCGTTCCTTCAAGCTTCTGTGGAGGACCACAGGCCAGCTCGAGAAACTATGCCGTCCCCGGGACCTTCCCGGAAACAGCTGCCATCCGTTCTTCAAACTCCGCGGAGACCCGCGAAATTCTCTAAACCAAGACGGCGCTATCGATGTTCGTGAATATGCGGTCTTTCATTTGCGCTTTGTCCATGGCGGTGATTACCGTTCTGGACTTCACGTTCGCGATGACCGCGACGTTGTCGGCGAGTATCAGAGCTTCGCGGCTGCCTTTGGCTTCGGCGGCATCGATTCCCTGACTGATGCGATTTTCCAGCGCCTCGCTCCACGGAATCTCCCGAGACTTGATGCGGGTTTCCGCATGCTTCGAGAAATTCAGCTGCCTCTCGAGGACCTGCTGGAACTCCGTCGGGCCTTTGGGTAACCCGGGCTTTGCACCCGGGCCCTTCGGCTCGATGGACGGACTTATGGACGGAGTGACGGCTCCGGTTGCTCGGTAGAGCTCACTAATGCTCATCTTCCGAACCTCCCTATGAGTTGACTCATGTCACCGTGGGATTTCCCCTCGGCGCCATCGTCGTTATCCGACACTTCGGAGATCGTCGGAGCTTCGGGGGCTTCCGGCGCTTCCGGCGCTTCTCCACCCTCCTCGAGCTGACCCAGCTGGATCACTTTCGGAAGGCCCTTCGGGAATTGCGCTCCGGCCTCGGGCTTGATGAGGCCTGGGATTTGAGGAGCTACTGCGGCTTTATCGGAAGGCAGAGACACGCGAGACACTTTAGCGAGCTCTATCTTGGTTGGGCCGCTTCCCGTATCGACGATAAGCACGGTGGAACCGCCTTCAGTCTCGATCCCCGTCACTCGTCCCGACACTTCGGAACCGAGTTCCTTGGACTGACCGTTGCGATCCACGCCATGTATTTTGAAGCCGTATTTACCGCTGGCCACGGCATTGCCTGCATTGTCTTTTCCGTCCCAGACGACCGCGGCGTTGTCGTCTCTACCCGCAATCTCCATCTCGCGCACTAACGTTCCGCCTTGATCGTAGATGGTTGCTTTGACGGGCGTGGCCTCAGCGTCGGGCAGATACTTCAACGCAACCGCTTGGCCACCTTGAAGATCTACCCGACTCCCTGAAGCACGCACTTCCTTGCCGATCATTCCAAGCGCCTGAAGCTTGGCTTCTTCGCCCCTGCCTCCGTTCAGATTCTCGATGCCCTTGCCGATGTTCGCCAGCTGTTCCAATTGCGTGAATTGGGCAAGCTGGGTCGCGAACTGTTCTTGGTTCATCGGGTTCACTGGATCTTGATGCTGAAGCTGGGTCATGAGCATTTTCAGAAAGTCGTCCTTACCCATATTGTTATGAGCTTTGGCGGCAGTCTGCTCCTCACGCATCAAGTGCTTGGGAATGGTTGGCATTACCGGTTCCATTACTTACCTCAAATCCGCAGGTCGACTCGGCCGTTTCCGCCAACGGTGCTGGCGGAGCGGACGATCGCTTGCGGTACGGACGAGACGGCTTCCAGTCCCCGGTTCCCTTGCGAGAACGACGACCGACGGCCTCCTTGTCCTTGGTTGGGTCCCCCTTGAGTGTTCCCAGCTTGGTGTCTTCCGTCGTTCATTCCCGCGAAGGATTGACCGGAGAAGGACATGGGATCGTGGTGGACCTGGACGTCTAGTTTTGCGAGATGCAGATCTTGCGACTGCATCGAGGACTTTAAGTCAGCGAAGTGGCTTTCGAGCGCGTTCTTGGCTTGAACGCTCTCTGAGCGCATCTCCACTTCGACCCGGTTGCCTCGGGTCGTTACCTTGACCTGGATTCTGCCGAGGTCCGGCGGATCCAAAGCCACGGTCATTTCCCCTCCGCCTTTCTGAACCAGGGTTTGCACCTGGCTCATGACTTCAGGAAGCGCGACCGGACCCGTAGATCCGCTCGCGGCTTTGTTGTCTATGGCCGTTTGCGCCACCTCCGCTTTGTGCACGGAAGAGGAGCTGGAAAAGCCGTTAATTTCGAGAGAGCTCGTGTCTCCGTTCTTCTTCTGAGAAACCGCTTCCGGCTTCACTTCGGGAAGAGCCGCTTGCGCGACAGGGGACGATGAGGTCTCGATGGCTTTCTCCGCACGAGGCCGCGCGGCTTCCACGACCGGGGCTACGGTCTTGGCTTCCGCTTCGGCTTTGTTGGCTGCGTATTTCTTCGCCGCCAGCTGCTGACCCTGGCGGGAGATCGACAAGTCGACTCCCGCCTGATCCGCTACTTTCTGGAATCCCTCGAGAGGGATCCCTTTTTCCTCGGACTTAACCGCCTTGTTCCCTTCATTCATGGCGTCCACCGCTTCCGTCGATGACGGGACGAGCGCGTTGGTCGCCTTCATGAGGTCTTCCGACGATATCCACTGCGGTTTCGTCGCTTCCTTAGCCATTACCTGCGCCTCTCCTCCCCCGTTCAGGGAAGGATTGACGACGGGTTTCGGCAAATCCGCCAAGAGGGCCGGATTCATCTGGGGCATGTTGGGAATTGCGGCAAACATCGCCTGTAAAGGATCGCGGCTGAGATCAGTCGCACCTTTTTCAGGCGAAGGCACGCCGAGCGCAAGAAGCGCATCCGGCGTCGTGGGTGTCTGGGGATCCTGGAGGCCCAGTAAGTAGTTCATGAAGTCGAACTCTCCTGTCTCCGGTTGCCCTTGGGCCTGGACTTGACCCAATCCCATCCCCTGTGCGGGAGACGGAGACTGGATGTTTAGGTTCACGTTTTGTATAGGCTGCATGCCATATTCACCTCCCCTCAATTTTTATTTTGGAGCATCGGCTCCGGTACTTCATTGACCTGAAATCGCGTCTTTCGCGGAGGCCGTCGCCCGGTTGAGGTGACGCTCCGTGATCTGGCGGGCCCGTTCGGCCGGCATCAGACCTAGAATCTCGGCGGCTCGGCCCGCCGACATCTTCTTCAAAAATCGGGTGGCGACCGGAAGCTCGAGCTTCTCGAAGATCTTCGCCGCTTTCTTGGCTTCCATCTTTTCGTAGATCGACAGAAACTCGTCCGGCTTCTCCTCGTGCTTGTTCTCAGTGACTTCCAGCTTCGCCTTGAGCTCCTGGATGGTTCTTTCGTAACCCTTCATCTGCTCGGCGAGCGCCGCTTCCTTGTCGGCGACCGCGGCTTCGCGACGATGAATGGCCTCTTCCTTTTCCTGCACGCCCTTCTCCCGATCCTGCACCGAGCGCTGAATCGTCTCGACGCTGGTCTCCGGAGCTTTTTCCGCGGCCGAAACTTGCGAGAATTTCAAGAGACCCACTTCGTACATGAGCCAAACGCCGACCAGGACGGTCAGACCGACGAGCAAACCGGATACCTTCGCCAAAGGCTTGGCCTTGGGTTTAGCCTCCGGAAGGGGGTAGTCGCTGACTCGAATCTTTTTCATCATCCGTTTTTCACCCTTAGTTTTAAAATCTGGTAATTGTCGTCGAGCCGCTTTTGATCCTTGCGGCCTTCCAGCATCCGGTAATCCTTGCGCCGCTTGTCTTTCAGTGACTCGAGCCCTTTGCGCTTCAGGAGAAGGCGATTGAGTTCCGTTTTCTTGACGCCGATTTCCGCTTCTTTCACTTTCAGCCTGCCGCCCACGTCCTGGATCTCTTTGGCATCCGAGGGGATTTTCGCCGAGACGTAGGGGGCCCATTCCAGGGACAAAGTCTTTCCGTGCGCGCCGAGGAGAGCCTGAATATTCGCCTCGAGCTCCCGGCACCGCGCCGTAAGCCTTTCCGCGTCTTTCATCAGACGGGAAATTTCAATACGAACCGAGCTCTCTTCGACCTCAGTCCAGTCCAGCGCCTTTTGGAGGGGAAAACGAAATTTCATTCATTTCCTCTCATCAGGCCGGGACCAAAGCTAACAATGATTTTCTTGAATCGTAGAAACTGACGTTCTCTTCCCGTTCCTGCTTGAGGAACTGGCGGATGAGGGGCTCGAGCTCCAGGCACTCGTCGATCTTGGCATCACTACCGCGCTGGTACATGCCGTATTGGATCGCGTCTTCGTTTTCCTGGTAACGGGCGAGCAATTCTTTGAGGTGCCGGGAGGCTACCGAGTGGTCCTTCTTCACGACCTGATCCATCACGCGGCTTACGCTGGTGAGCACGTCAATCGCCGGATAATGGCCGCGGTTGGCTAGCCGGCGCGAAAGTACCACGTGACCATCCAGCAAGGAGCGGGCGGAATCGGCGACCGGATCTTCCAAATCGTCTCCTTCGACCAAAACCGTGTAGAGCCCCGTGATCGAGCCCTTCTTGCCCCAATTACCGGCGCGCTCCACCAAGCGGGCCATGAGCCCGAAGACGGAAGGCGTATAACCTTTGGTGGTGGGCGGCTCGCCCGCCGCAAGGCCGATCTCTCTCTGCGCCATCGCAAAGCGGGTGAGGGAGTCCATCATCAACAAAACGTTCTTGCCTTGCGCGCGAAAGGACTCCGCGATGGCGGTGGCCGTGAACGCGCAACGAACGCGGCGCACGGCCGACTTATCCGCGGTCTCGACGACGACGACACTCTTCTTGCGGCCTTCCTCGCCGAGGTCTCTCTCCAAGAACTCCCGCACTTCTCTGCCGCGCTCGCCAAGGAGCGCGATGACGACGACGTCCGCGGACGTGTATCTGGCCATCATGCCGAGAAGCACGCTTTTTCCAACGCCCGAGCCGGCGAAAATTCCCTGCCGCTGGCCCTTGCCGCAGCTCAAGCAAGCATTGATGGCGCGCACGCCGAGATCGAGCGGCTCGTCGATGATTTGCCGGTCCATCGGGTTCAAGGCGGCACCGTATAGCGGCATCCGCTGCGTCGTTTTCGAAAGCTTGCCTTCATAGGAGACGCCTAAAGAATCGATGACGTCGCCCAAAAGACCATCGCCCACGGCGATGGAAGCGCTGCCTTCCTCGAGCTGCACGAGATCGCCCAGCTGCACGGAGCCCAGCTGATCGAGGGGCATCGCCACGTGACCGTTGGGATCGAGGCTCACGATTTCCACTGGGATATTTCCCGAAGCTGACTGAATCGAGCATAAGGAGCCCACGCGCACGTTCGGAATCTGAATCCGAACGGCGTCGGCACGCAGCGCTTTGACTCTTCCGAAAATGCGGAAGAAGCGCTCGTCCTCGACTCTCTTATTAAAGGCTTCGAGCTGCAACGCGTGCCTCTCCTACGATTTCTTCCACGATACGTTCCAGGCGAGCAGCTTGCTCACCGGGAGAAAAAATGACTCCGCCCATTTCGGTCTCACAGCGGACGTCGCCCTCATTCAAGGCCGGATCGCACTTCCAAATCCAGCCTTTGCCCGAAGCCCCGAGGGTATCGGCGAGCCGCTCGTACTGAGCGGGGGGCAGAAACACCCGGACTTCCGCGTGATCCGAGAGTCCTTCGAGGCTTTCCCGCATCCACTTTTGCAGGCGAGGCACGATTTGCGAATCATTGGGGACAAGAAAGCGCTTCAAGAGAAGAGAGAGCGAGCGCACCCAAATTACCTCATGCGCATTGAGCTGGCCTAGGCCCGCCTCAATCACCTTCTGGCAGACAATCTCCATTTCCGAGCGCAGCTGGCCGCTTTCCGCCCGCGCTTCGGCTCTCGCCTCGGCAAGGCCCGTTTCGCGTGCTTCCTTGATCGTGGCTTCTCTGAGCTCACGCTCTCCGGCCTGAACGCGCGCGCGGATTTCGGTCCCCACGCGCTCGTCGATAAGCCGGTCCAAGTTCCGCTTCAGCACGGCATCGCCCTGGATCGTGGTCCAGAGCGCTTCGGTGACTTGGAACGCGGAGTCCTTAGGCTCGGAGTACGAGCCCTCGAATCCGGTGTCCTTCACCGCTTCCGGGTTGAACGGCTGGAAAATGTCAGGGGATGAGTTCATTTTCCTCACTTATTCCAATGACGATCTTGCCTT
The DNA here is from genome assembly GCA_043767805.1 of Pseudomonadota bacterium. Taxonomy (GTDB): domain Bacteria; phylum Bdellovibrionota; class FAC87; order UBA2466; family UBA2466; genus CAZZHG01. The sequence goes on from JAYUGC010000038.1 coordinate 29,064, forward strand.
CTTCCTCTAGGCGGCGGACCAAAGTAACGATGACACGCTGGGCAGCTTCCACTTCCGAGACCTTTTGAGGACCGAGGTCCCCCAAGTCTTCTCTGAGAATGGCCGCGGCGCGCTCTGACATCGCCGTGAGGAACTTCTGCAGGATCTCTTCCGGCGCGCTCTTGAGGGCCAGGAGCAACCGATCGCTCGGCACTTCGCGCAGGATGAGCTGGATGCCGCGCTGATCGATTTTCGCGATATCCGTGAAGGTGAACATGTGCTGCCGAATCTCTTCCGCGAGAATCGGATCCTTGTCCTCGATGCGGGCCATGAGGGAGTTCATGGTCTTCTTGTCGAGGTTGTTCACGAGGTCGGCCACGGCGGCGACGCCTCCGAACTGATTTCTCTGCACCTTGCCCATGGAGAAGAGCTCTTTTTTGAGAATCTCATCGAGCTCGTCTACTTTTTCGGGCGAGACGTATTCCAGGTTCGACATGCGCAGCACGATTTCCGCCCGGAGCGATTCCGGGAAGTGGCGGATCATGCCGAGCTGCTTGTCGAGATCCATGTGCGCGATGACCAGGGCGATGGTCTGGGGATGCTCGTCCACCAGGAACTCGGCCAGGGTCTTCGGGTCCACGGTCTCCAGCACCGATAAGTGCCGACGCTGAATCAGATTCACGCCGCCCTTGGTGGTACCGAAAATCTGCTTCGCGCGCTCTTCGCCGAGGCCTTCGGAGACGAGCTCGGGACTGGTGATGTTGTCCTCGAAAATGATCTCTTCTTTTTCGTTGAGCTTGTGGAGGTACTCGCGCAGCACCGTATTAATGAGCGGAATGGGCGCCTTCTTCATGCTGCCCATGACGTTGAGCAAGCGGCGGACGTCAGAGTCCTTCATGCCCTTCATCATCTCGAAGGCTTTTTCCTTCCCGATGACGTTAAAGAGAATGGCGGTCTTCTCTAAGCCCGCGAGCTGGTATTTCTTATTGGGTTTCATCATCCTATCGCCTGCTTGGTGGGCTCAGCGGGAACGTGTTCCTCGAGCCAGTCCTGAACGATGCGGAATCCTTTTTTCGGATGGGCGGTCAAGCGCTCGAGGATTCTCTTTCTCAAGTCTTCTTCTTCCTTTTTCTCGAGAGGCTCGGAGTCCTCGATGGCCGCCGACGCTTGGGTAAGCGCGAGTACTTGGCCGTTGGGGCCGACGCCGCCAGCCGTTCCGGCTTCGAGCTCCGCCAGCGTACGCGGGTAGATGCCGAGCGCGGCTTCTTCGGGCTTGCCGAAGACCCAGCGGATCATCGGACGTACGACGAGCCAGAGAACCACTAGCCCAAGTAAGCCGAACAGGCCGAAACGCATCCAAGGATTGGTGCGCGGGTTTAGCGGCGAATCGACGGGCGCGACCTCTTCGATGGCCGTCAAATCGGTGGGCGCGAAAGGCATGGAAGTGATGGTCAAGCTATCGCGGCGGCCATCGTCGAACCCGATGGAGTTGGCGACGAGGTCACGCAGGCGCTGCAGCTCTTCGGGGCTACGGGGCTGGAAAAGCTCCGTGCCTTTTCCGTTCGCGGGCTTGCTATAAAGCCCGTCCACCACAACCGCCACGGTCAGGCGCTTGATGCTGCCTGAAGGCTTGCTGGTAACCGTGACCTTGCGAGGCACCGCGTAATTGGTATTCTGCGTGACTTTTTCGGAGTTCGTCGTCGCCATGGGGGTGGCGGGATTTTGCGCCTCAGCGCCGGGGAGATTGGAGCGGCTCCCCGGAATGCCGATGGGATTGGGGCGAGAGCCATTGGTGCTCTCTTCATTTTTTACGTTGGAGCGGGCGACCGTACGATCCGGATCGAAGGTCTCTTCGGTCATGTTGCTCTTGGTGATGTCGAGCTCCGCGGTCACTCGCGCGCGGACTTTGCCCATGCCAATGACGGGAGCGAGGATATCCTCGACCCGGCGCTCGTACTCGCGCTCGATGGTGCGCTGCTGTTCGAGTAGCGCGCTGGGTTTATCGGAAGTGCCGTCATCGCCGGGGCGGTGGAGGAAATCTCCACGGGTATCGACGATGCTGATCTGGGAGACGTTCAAGCCTTCCACCGCGCTCGCCACGAGGTGCGCGATGCCGGTGATTTCCTGCTTGTTGGGCTTTTGGTTTCCGGCGAGCTCCAAAATGACGGAGGCCTTCGGCGGATCTTCTTCTTCCAGGAAGGTTTTCTTAGGCGGGAGGCTGATGTGAACGCGGGCGCGCTTTACGGACTTCAAGCGCTCGATACTACGGGTGAGCTCTCCCTGAACGGCGCGCACGTACTGAATGCGCTGCACGTAGGTCGACATGCCGAGCGTCGAGCCATCGAACTTCTCGAAACCAACCACGTCTTGACCGGGGATGCCGTCTTTGGCGAGCTCAAGGCGGGCGCTATCGACTTTGCTGGTGGGAACAGAAACGGTGTGCCCGTCGTCACTGAGGACATACGGGATCTTCTGCTCGCCGAGCTTTTTGACGACCGCGCGCGACTCATCCGGCTGAAGATCCGTGTAAAGGAGCTTCATGGGATCGCGTTGCGCGAGCGCCGAGAAGATGAGAGCGACGCCGACCACGAGAGCGGCGACGCCTCCAAAGATGGCTTTATTCGCGGTGGACAGACCTTTCCAGTATCCGTCGGCAAACTGCAGCCACTGTTTCAACGTTTCATTCATGGTTATTTAGTCTCAAAGAGGAAGGAGGTGAACGGGGATTGGCTTAGACCTGCATCGCGAGTACTTGATTGTAGGCTTCCAGGGCTTTGTTCCGGACTTGGACGAGGAGCTTCAAAGCGGTTTCCGCTTTTTCGAATCCGATCATGGCTTCGTGCAGATTCTCAGTCTTACCAACGGCAAGTTCCTTGCCCTTCACGTCGGAGACCTGAATCAAGTCGTTCGTCTCCGAAATCGACTTGGCGAGAAGCGACGAAAAACTGTTTGGACCGGTACCTTCCGCTTTGTCTTCCCCGCCGGACAGGCCGGTGGGCATTTCGGAAAGCTGGGGCACGATTGAGCTTAGGCGATTGATTTCCATTTATTATCTCCGTCCGATCTCTAGAGCTTTGTTCATCATGCCGCGCGCCACGTTGATGGAAGTGACGTTGGCTTCGTAAGTGCGGCTCGCCGTCATGAGGTTCACCATTTCTTCCATGGTGTTCACGTTGGGATAAGCCACGTAGCCTTCGGGGTTCGCATCCGGGTGATCCGGGGAGTACACCATGCGGGGCGGGTTCGGATCCGAGACCACGTCCACCACTTTCACGGGGTGAACGGGGTGCTCCATCTGATCACCCAGGACGGACGCGAAATCTCTTTTGGGCTCGGACGCGAAGACCGGATCTTTTCTCCGGTAGGGCCCGCCCTCGGGCGTGCGCGTGGTTTGCGCGTTCGCCAAGTTGCTGGAAGTTACGTTCATGCGCAGGCGCTCGGCACTGAGTGCGGAGGCGCCAACGTCTAAGGCGTCAAAAAAGCCACTCATTTGTCACTTCCTTCCGTGATGGCGTAACGGAGAAGGGCGAATTTCTTCGAAATGACTTGGGTGGCGGCGTTGTATTGCACTTCGTTCTTGGTCATCGCCGCCATCTCTTTGTCCATGTCGACCGTGTTCAAGTCCTGGCCGATTTCCGAGTCCGTGGTTTCCGAGATGAGCGCGTTCACGGAGGCGATGTCCCGGCCGGACATCCCCTGCTCGCCCGCTTCGATGGCGCGCGCCAGGGAATCCTCGAAATCCACGCGCTTGGCTTTGAAGCCGGGCGTCTCCGCGTTCGCGATGTTGTCCGCAATGACCGCATGACGCTGCATATGCAGGTCCATCGAACGATTCAGCGCATCGATTGTGGAATCGAATAATTGGGCCATTTGAAATTTTTCTCTAAAGTTCTGGTGGGAAGTAGCCGATAAGTAATATCTGCAAATCGAAGGCCAGGCCCTTGAGCCTAAAAATCGCCGCAATAACTCTCCTAAACGTCCTTTCTTTCCCCTAAGAGGAAAAAAAAGCCATCTAGCCGTTTAACTTATTTCGTAAAGTGCGGGCGGTGACGCCCAGGATGCGGGCCGCTTCGTTGCGGTTGCCGCCGGTGGTCTGTAAGACTCGGGCGATGTGCCCCTGTTCGACTTCGGCCAATGACTGAGTATCCGACTTGGCGCTGCCCTCGAGACGCAGCCCCGTCAGCTGAATAGCCTCGGGCGGGATGACGCCTTCCGAGAGAAGGACCGCGCGCTCAATGGTATTTTGGAGCTCGCGCACGTTGCCCGGCCATTCGTACTCTAAAAGTTTTGCCATGGCGCCACGAGAAAGAGCGATGCGATCCTGCCCATACTGCCGTCCCGCCTGATCGACGAACTGGCGAGACAGGTTTTCGATGGCTTCCCGGCGGCCCCGGAGAGGGAGACAGTCGATACGAATGACGTTGAGACGGAAAAAGAGATCTTTGCGGAAGAGCCCCTGCTCGATGAGCTCGACGGGCTCGCGGTTGGTGGTCGCGATAATGCGGGCGTTCACCGCGATGGGATCGCGCGCGCCTAACCGATCCACTTCGCCTTCCTGGAGCACACGGAGCAATTTCGCCTGGAGGTGGAAGGGCATCTCGCTTATCTCGTCGAGAAGAAGCGTTCCATTGTTGGCGCGCTCGAACTTGCCGACGCGCAAGGCGACGGATCCGGTGAACGCGCCCTTCTCGTAACCAAACAACTCGGCTTCCATGAGACCTTCGGGCAATGCCGCGCAGTTGACCGAAACATACGGCCCTTTCACGCGCTCGCCCCGCTCGTGAATGAAACGCGCGATGAGCTCTTTTCCGGTACCGCTCTCTCCGCACAACAGCACAGGGGCGCCGCTTCGCGCGGCTTTCGCCGCCAAAGCTACCGTCTGAGCCATAAGAGAATCCGCGACTACCAGGGTTCGTCCCTGAAAGCGTAGAGTTTCCATGAATTTTTTTAGTGAATGAGTTTGAGGTCGTTTTGTGCGAGTGGACTCCAGAAGGAGTCTTCCATCTGAACTAAGTCTTGCCAGACTTTGCGCGCCTGGCTGTTGCGGTGCAAGCGAACGAGACATTTTCCGAGACGGTATCTGGCCTCGGCCGCGGGCTCACCCGCCGATATACTTTGCAGGCCTTTTTCGTAACTCGTGACGGCGGCGGCGCAGTCCTTTTTCTCGAACGCGGAACGCCCTGCGAGGAAAAGATACGGCGCGTGCTCGGCGGCGGGAAGCTTCAGCTTTGCCACCTCGGCCACGAGCTTGGGACCCGACGTCCAAAGCTTTCCGCCCACTAAAATCTGCAAGGCCCGTTGCGCGCGCTCGGCTTTCGCTTCCCGCGGCGCGGAAGCGAGCGATCGGAAAGCCAGATCGAGAGCTTCCTTCGAGCGATGGGTCTCTTCATACAAGCCAAGCAAGCTCTCCGCCGCGGCGGGCCCGAATTTTTTCGATTTGATCTGACGGAGTAATTTTTCGGCTTCCTTGTTGTCGCCCAAGCGCCGGGCACCGGCCGCGCGCGCCAGCAGCGTCAGCTCGCGGAGCGGCTCTTGCTTTGGGAGGGAAGCGAGCGACCGGGTCTCGGTTTTTCCCAGGCCAGCGGCCACGCCATCGGTATCGCCGACAGCGGCCGCAAGAGCCGCGAGCGTCGCTCCGTTTCTGGTCTTGAAGAGAGGGGCCCAAACGTCGCGTTGCTTGAGGTATTCCGTCGCCCGATTTTCCCGGTCGCGCTCGTCAGTGACGTTGGTCGCGAAAAGATCGCCCAGAATGGCGCCAGCGATACGATCGGAAGCGTCAGGAGAGAAAGGTACCGCCGACCAGTAAGGAGACTGTCTCCATCTTTCCAAGAGCCGGAGCGCACCGCCCCGATCGCCGGCTTGCACGCGCTCGGTGAAGCCCTTCACGACGAGACCTTCGTACCGAGATCCCAGTTTTTTTTCCGTGGGAGAATTTTTCACCCAGGGAACGAACGAGCTTTCCAGGGCGGACAAAGCGTCGGCGCCTTGGGTGGCGACCATCTTTTCGAGCAGACCACTGACTTCTTGCTTTACCAAACGGCCGAGCTCGCCTTCTTGCGTCTGCCGGATTTTAGAGAGGTAGGTCACGGCGTGGAACTCGCCCGCTTCGAGCCAGGCCAGGCCCTTTTCGACGTAGAGCGCTTCCCGCATCTTCAGGTCGACGACTTTATCGATATCCTCGTCGATAATTCTTAGCCGCCGCGCCCGTTCCGACTCTCCTTGGGCCGGCAGAGTGACCAGAAAAGCATGTAGCCGGGAAAAACGGCCAATGTCGGTGCCGGGGGACGTTTCCAAAACGGACTGATAAATGCCGACGACTCTATTTAAGTTCGTCCCGTTTCGGTACTCCATGTCGGCGGTACGCTTGACCGCCTGGGCCGCGCAAACGTCGTGCTCTTTTCTGAGCTCCAGGAAGCGGTTGAACTGATAGGCCGCCGACTCGAACTTTCCGCCCCGGTAGCGGAGCTCTCCCAAGTTGTGGAAGACCGCCGGGTGTAGCGCCTCGACCCGGGGCGAGGAGGTTTTTAGGATCTTGTCGTAAGCGGTCTCGGCGAGTCCTGAATCGGTTTCGAAGAGCAAGTCTGCGAGCCGGATTTCGGCGGCAAGCTTCAACCGAGGATCGGAGCACGTCTTCACCGCGTCTTTCAGTGCCGACTCCGCGCCTTCTCTATCTCCGAGCAGATAAGCCGACTCGCCCGCTCCGACCGTAAAAAGACAATTGAGCGGATGTTTGGGGTACTGAGTGCGCAAGGACTGATAGAGCGCGAGGGCATTGGCGTGGCGGCTACCGCGGATCCAAAACTCGGCCATGCTTCCCGAGACGATAGGGGCGAGCTCCGAGCGCGGATAGAGGACGAGGGTTTCCCGAAGGCGACGCTCGGCGTTCTTGACGCTTTCGGCATCGGTAGGCTCCGCGCGCTCAAACGACGCTTGCGCGTTCAAGTAGCTGACCGGTTCGAGCAGGGGAGAGCTTTCGTGCACTTTGCGAAACACATCGCGCTTTCGGTCGAAAGCTTCCCAGGTATGGGCGCGGTAAGCGCGCACTAAATCATTGTAGGCGTCGACACCGGGGATGTTATTGGCGATTTCGACGAAGGTCTCGCCCGCGGCGTTCAACGTAACGCGCTGATCGCAAATGGGGTGCTTGAAATCCAAAGCCCGGTAGAAAGCTACGTCCACGCCGAAGGCGGACATACACACGAGCCCCCCAACGGCAAAGAGATTCCCCAAATTGCAGTGCACGGTAGGACTCATAAGCAAAGCTCGTGCCGCTTTTCGAGAACGAAAACTTCAATGATCCCTGCAAACGGACGCCGCGTTTTTGGCGGTGCTCTGTCGGGCCGTCAAAGTCTTGTCGACGAATGGAGGCCCGCGTGACACGTTGGGCCAACGGTTTCAAACGGGGACTCGAAAACAAACGCGAATATTCCGATAAGAAATTGAAATCCAAAGCCTGCTTCCCCGTTTTGCTATATCTTCGGGGAGGCCGAAAACGACGTAAGTACGATGAGCAACCTGATTCGGCACAAACCATTCCCCCTTCGCGCGGCACTCGTGTGCTTATTCGCGGTCGTTTGCGTCGTCGGCTGCGCGCTTTTTGGCGGCGGCGGGGAAGGCAATTGGGCTCGCTCGGAGCACTACGCGGTCTCCGCGCCGGCCAGCTGGAAAAAGAGAGAGCCCGTCGATAGCGACAAAGCCTATCAGCTTCCCTCGGGGAGCATCGCGACGGTGACTAGCTCCTGCAACCGCCACCCGGGAGCGACTCTGCCCCTGCTGACGAAGCATCTGCTCTTCGGCACTCGCAACGTCGACATGCAAAAACAGGAAAGTTTTTCCGTCGACGGCGCCGACGGGCTTCTGTCGAAGCTGAGCGCGACGATGGACAGCGCCAAGTTCTTCATGGTCATCGTGGTGGCGCGCAAAGAAGAATGTGTTTTCGATTTTTCCCTGATGAGCCCCAAACCCCTCCAGGCCGGCGACGAGAACGACTTCCTGGGCTTCGTGCGGAGTTACCGAAGTGGAAAGCACTAAGCGCATCTGGAGCCATACGACCCGCCGCTCTCTCCGGGCGGCGACTGAATTTCTGGAATTTCTGGGCGGCGCCACGGAGCTATCGAAAACCGTCATCAAATCGCTCTTTCGGCCACCGTTCTACTTTGGGCTTTTCGTCGAGCAGTGCTATCAGCTCGGCGTGAAATCCTTTTCTCTCGCCGGTATCACCGCGCTTTCCACGGGCATGGTGATGTCGCTCCAATTCGGCATCGGGCTCGAGCGCTTCGGCGGTAAGCTTTACGTCCCGAAAATCGTCGGCCTTTCCATCATGCGTGAGCTGGGCCCCGTGCTCACTTGTCTGATGCTCGCTGGCCGCATCGGCGCCGGTATCGCGGCCGAGATCGGGTCGATGACCGTCACCCAGCAAATCGACGCCATCCGGGCTCTCGGTACGGACCCCATCAAAAAGGTCGTCATCCCTCGCGTGCTTGCCATGCTGATCATGGCGCCGCTCCTCACCGTGCTTGCCGATCTCATCGGTATCTTCGGCGGGATGTGGCTCTCTTACATCGAGCTCAACATCCGGCCCGAGTTTTACTTCCACGAAGCCATCTCCGCCATCCAGACCTCGGACTTCACGACGGGGTTCGCCAAGACCTTTTTCTTCGGTCTCATCATCGCCATCACGGGTTGCTTTTATGGGCTGAAGACCACGGGCGGTACCCAGGGCGTGGGGCAGTCCACCACCAAAGCGGTGGTCACCTCCTGCATTCTCATCACGATCATGGACTTCGTGCTCACGAAGCTTTTCATGATCATCGAGCGGGGGATCGGTGGCTGATTCCCTCATTCAGTTTAAGAACATCCGTAAGAGCTACGGCAAAAAGGTCGTTCACGAGGACATCAGCTTCGAGATCAGGAAGGGTGAGATTCTCACTCTCATGGGCGGAAGCGGCTCGGGCAAAAGCGTTCTTTTGCGGTCTCTCATCGGCCTCGAACGACCGGACGGCGGCGAGATCTTATTTCATGGCACCGACGTGACGAAGCTTAACGAAGAGAAGCTCACCGACGTTCGTAAGCGCATCGCTTATTGCTTTCAGTACGGCGCCCTATTCGATAGCTTCTCGGTTTTCGAGAATCTCGCCTATCCGCTCCGCGAGCACACCAAGCTCACCGAATCGGAAATCAAGGAGCGCGTAGCGGGGGCTCTCGATCAGATTGGGCTCGGCGATACTAAGGATCTGCTTCCCTCGGACTTGAGCGGCGGCATGCAGAGGCGCGTGGGAGTGGCGAGAGCCATCATCATGAAGCCGGAAGTCATCCTTTACGACGAGCCGACGACGGGCCTGGACCCCTACAACACCAAGCAAATCCTCAAAATCATTCTCGAGCTGCAGAAACAAGGGGCGACCACCGTGCTGGTGACTCACGATATGACGAGTATTTTTGAAGTGACCGATCGCGTGGCTTTTCTCCGGGACGGAAAAATCCGTACCTTAGGAACCGCCGACGAGATTAAGGCCACCAAGGACGAGGTCCTCAAGGGATTCATCAACGGGGAGATGATGTAGATGGACAAGAAAGTCGCCAACTACCTGATTGTCGGCGTGGTAGTCGCCGTAGGTTTCATAGGCTTCGTCTTCATTCTCTTCAACATAGGGGGCGGCATGGGAGTGCTGACCTCGCAGTACACGCTTTACGGCAAGTTCAAGGACGTGAAGGGCGTGCACACCGGCTCCGAGATCTCGCTCGCGGGGCTTCGCATCGGCGTCATCAAGGACATTACGGTCGCCAAAGATGATTCCAAGGAACTGACGATCGAGATGGGAATTTCCAAGGCTCACAAGGAGCGCATCCGCAAAGACTCTCTCGCCATCATCCGCACGCAAGGCGTGTTGGGTGATAAGTACGTCGAGATCACCATCGGAACTAACTCGGAGCCTGTCTTGGAGAACGAGGCGTTCCTGCGGACGGACGAGCCCGAGGATCTGTTCGCCAAAAGCGGCGATCTCGT
>JAYUGC010000039.1:0-6376 GCA_043767805.1 Pseudomonadota bacterium
CAAATGTCCAAAGGTTTCGGATGTCTAGCCGAGGGCTTGTCGCGGCGTAGCCCGTAGGGCGAAGTCGGATAAAAGTGCCCAGGTAGCTCAGTCGGTAGAGCAGGGGATTGAAAATCCCCGTGTCGGCGGTTCGATTCCGTCCCTGGGCACTTTTATCCGACTTCGCCCTACGGGCTACGCCGCGACAAGCCCTCGGCTAGACATCCGAAACCTTTGGACATTTGTTGCCTAAAAAGTAGGCACCGCTCCCAGAGCACTTCGTAACTCTCTTGCAAGAGTCTCTACGTACTCTTGTATCTAACGGAGCGTGTACTCATGAACAAAGCCATTCTCGCCGTCAGCCTCTTCCTTTCCTTTAACCTCTTTGCGATTTCGTACTCAGCCGACAAGACGGCGGCGCCGTCGCAGCTGCAATTGAAATCGAGTCAAGGCGGCTTTTGGGGCCGTTAGCTCAGAAAATTGCGCAGACGCAGGCCAGTGTTTGCACGGGCTCGCCTCCGCAAAATGCGCTTAGTTGCTCGATTACCTCGCCGCAAACCGTTCTAGCGGGCTCGCCCATCAACTACTCGCTGACCAGCACCGGTCCGGCCACTTCGGCGAAGGTGCAGAATACAACCATCGTTCCTTTCAATGGCTCGCATCAGGGTTCGATTGCCACTACCGGACCGGGGGTCGTGATTTTACAAGCGGCGGTTTATTCTCAAGCGGGTTCCTCAGCGGCGTGCGGGAGTAAAGTCGTCAGAGTGGTGGCCGCCCCCAGCTGCACCCTTACCGCCAGTCCGAGCGCAAATGTGACTCCCGGCACTCCCGTAACTCTTTCGCTGAATGCGCGCGGGTACGTGAGCTCGGCGAAGATCAATGGCGCGACTGTGGCGCTGACGGGAAATGTGGGAGGCCAAAGGGCTACCTTAACGGTAAATCCCACCCAATCGACGACGTACACCGCAAACGTCTACGGGCCGAATGGCCCCACGGCTTCTTGTGAGGCCTCGGTAACGATGGCCACGCAGACGTCCTGCAATATTAGTTTTAGTCCCTCGACCGTGGAACGCAACGGCGTGAGCACGGTGACCTTCTCGGCAACCGGTCCCTATACGAATCCCACGCTGAACGGAGATATCTTAAGCGGCACCCTTCCTCATAGTGAGCCCGCTCGGACGGGAACGGTTGGCACTTGGAGTTACACCGGGACCGTGAGAAATCAGGCGGGCCAAGGTTACGATCAAGTAGCTCAAAGGGAACCGCGAGCCTTTCTAGAAGAAGGCTCGCGGTTCTTGCCCACACCCAAAAAAATTAAGTGCGTCCCTCTGACAGGCCCTAAGTCTCACTCCGGCCACGTATATTTTCTCCTGACAAAATTCGGCACTCCCTCTCGGCGCAAAAGCAATCGAGTCGGCGCTGCGCTTCGTGGTAATTACCCGCACCGGCTTTTTTGAAAGGGATCCATGAAAAAAAAACTCGTGATGCGCTTTGCTCTCTCTATGCTCCTCGTAGCTTCGACCTTCGGCGCCGCCGTAGGCTGGGCGTTCTCGGCGGAAGCAAAGTACTTCGGCTCCCGTTTCTCCGAAGTCTGGGACCAAGTCAGCTCCGACCCCTATCGCTCCCTGCCGCACCTTAAAGTCGGCCGGAGCACCATGGTGTCCTGGGCTCGCAATTTCATTCGCGAGGCGGCCAACCGGACCCTTGTGAACAAGAACGATATCCTTCCCCGCTTCGACAAACTCGTTCATCCGAACGGAATTTGCTTCGCGGGCACCTGGCACATCACCGAGCAAACCCCTTACACCGGCTACTTCTCCAAGGGTTCCAAAGGCCTCATCATCGCTCGAGTCTCCAGCGCGAACAGCTTTACGGAACAAGGGCAGTATCGGGCTTTTGGTTTGGCAGGTAAGGTTTATCCGACCGACAACCGCGATCATGCCGACCACTTGAAGCCGGCGACGTTTTTCACCATCGAAGATCTCGGCGGCACGCTCACTCCCCATTTCACGGACGCGGAGCTCACGAACGCTCCGCCCACGAGCCTTCGTTTTAGCCTTGCGAAAGAAGTTCCCACGCTTCTTACGGTCAAGAATGCATTCGAAGCCGCGGACAAAGCGACCTCGAATACGAAGCAGCTTCACATCGGCATTCGCCAACTTTATGAAATCGCGCAGCTTGGGATGAAAGATCCTTCTCTCGCCAAGAGCCCTGCCCTTATGAAGCTCAAAGCGGCGCCCGGGCAGACCGTGAACGCGACGGATTTCCGGGAAGAGCTCAGACTCGCCCACCACGACGGCAAGCTGATTTTCGACATCAACGTTAAATCCGCGAGCAAAGACGCGGCTTACCACAAGATCGGTACCATCGAGTTCACGGAAGATGCGGTCTCCGACAGCTGCGACCACCGGTTGCACTTTGCTCACCCGGCCTGGAACTCGAATTTCGACTAACCCTGGGTTAGCGGCACGTGACGGTGACAATTCTTGCGCCTTGATTCGGTACGCCGATTTGCCCTACGCTGCGCGCGCTTTTCAATTGTTGGAGGTTCCCTCAATGGTGCGTTTGTTGGTCTCGTTCTTCGCTCTGCTTTCCCTCACCACCTTCGCTCAAGACGTCGTTCAAAACGTTTCGGGTCAGGACGGTCGCCCCGGCTACTCCGGTAGCTCAGGAAGCGGTTTCTCAGGCAACGGAGCTCCGGCGAGCCAACCCTCCCCGGGCGCTCACGCGAAACACCTGAACGTCTGGGTTCGCGCGGTCGAGAACGCTCCTGGAATGGCCACTCTCGATTTCGGCAATGAGACCCAGAACGTGGATCTCAGCCAAGTGAACAACGTCGCCCTCTCCGCCAACGGCGGCGCGGGCGGTAACGGCGGAGACGGCGGCGAAGGAATTGACGGAAAAGACGGCTCCGATGGCGCTAGCTGCGCTCCTTTCTGGGCCATCCCCACCAGCGGTGAAAATGGCGGAGACGGCGGCAACGGCGGTCCCGGAACTTCGGGCGCTGACGGCGGCGATGCCGGTGACATCCAAGTAAACGTCGAAGAAGAAGACGCTCACCTCGTGGCGAAAATGATCTTTTCCGCTCGGGGTGGCGAAGGCGGCAAGGCGGGACGCGATGGCTCGGCCGGTCGTGGTGGCCAAGGCGGCCATGCAGGCGCCACTAGCTTTTACGATTTCAGCGAAGGTAAGCAGAAGTTTTGCATCGCCTTCGTCTCCGACGGCCGTCACGGCTCGGACGGTTACTCACCTCGCAACCACTTGAATTCCGGCCGCCGTGGCCGCGATGGACGCATCAGCGTCCGCGTGCACCATGCGGACGGTTCCACCAACGACTACGCCGACGTCTTCAAGCTCGTTTTAGACAGCGCGACGGTTCAGGAAGAGCACGCCGACGGAGTCATCGAAGTGGGCGAAAAAGTGAAGCTCACCTCTCTCGGCATCCGTAACGAAGGCGCCATGCCTTTTCCGGGCAATGTCGCTTTGACGGTGACGAGCCTCGGCGCTGGTCTCGCCCAAGTGGGCACTGAACAAATCGGCCTCCAACGGGCGCTTTCGCCCGGCCAAGGCATCAAGCTCGATCTCTCGATCAATAACTTTTTCTTCACGGTCACCGGCCAAGTCGAGAAAGGAAATGCCGAGCTCGACTTGGGGGGCATGAAGATCAGCTTGCTCCGCAAGTTCACCATGGCCGCTGGCTCGTCGGTTCAGTTCACTGCCCCCTATAACTTCACGGTTGGACATCCTTCCGCTCGGATGGGCGTGTCCTACGCGAACGTTTCCACGCTCCCGCGTGGCGCGATGATCAAAGTCGTGAGCGTTCCGGATTTCATTCAGGTCGATAAGACCGAGTTCACTGGGGAGCTCGCCGCTGGCGACAAAGGCACGCTCACTCTGACGGCGACGCCTTCCAACGGAGCGCGCTTCGGCTCGACGGGCAGAATGCAGCTTCAGTACTTCGTGACGGACTACCGCACGGGAAAACTGAAACACATCGAGACCCAGAACGTGACTGTCACCTATCAGCCGCCCCAGGGCATCGAGAGCGTGAACTTGTTCATGGCGATGAAGCCGCAGAACGTGTTCGTGACCTTCACGAAAGGCAACAAGCGCATTCGCTTGAGCAAGCTGTGGGTCAAGAAAGCCTCGGGCACCACGATCTCCGTGCAATACGAAATCGATAACTTCCTCGGCTACAACTCGCCGGTTTACACGCTTTCGATGGAAGAAGTCGCCCCGCTCCTAGGCACTCTCGCCAGAGGCCAGGCCTTGAGCCGCGATCAAATCATCGCGCTCCTCAAGCAAGTCAAAGCGAAGGCGAACGACAGCTGGGCGCTCAAAGCCCTTGAGTAAGAAACCGCCAAGCTTCCGAACCATTGTATTAGCAATACGACGTCCTTTTCGGGGGGCTCCCACTGCGGAGTCCCCCGAAAGTACTAAGTATTCCGTCGGTATTAGCCTGAGGTCTGCCGATTGCACTCCAGGAGCGCTGTGAAAGTGTGCCTTGAAAAGCTAACGTCCCTGGCTGTCTTGAGCCTGTTCTTGCTCGCCGTCTCGATCACGGCTAGAGCAGAAACCTGGGGTATTTATTCCGGCTCATTCGATCCGATCCATGAAGGCCACGTCCAAATCATTCGGGACGCCTTCGAGCGCGATAAGCTCGAAAAGCTCTACGTCATCGTCAATATTTCCGGCGATAAGAATTTCAAAGCGAGTTACGAGCAGAGAAAAGAAATGATCCGGCTCGCGACGCTTGAGTTCGGCGATCGAGTTGAAATCTACCCGGTACGCCAGGACATGAAGACCCGCTTCACCATTCCCCTGCTGAAAGCCCTCAATTTTAAGAAGCCGTACGTTTCGTACCTTGGTGAGGACTCGTTCCAAGCCTTGCCCAAGAGTCTGATCCCCGATCCTTTACGAAAGATCCACGTGTCCCCGCGCCCCAAAAATGCCGCGTCTTCTTCAGCCGTCCGTCTGGCCATTGCCGAAGGGCGTAGGCCTCCCTTCATCTCCGAAATCGTCTGGGATTACATCCTCGCCGAAGGCCTTTACGACTGCGGAAAGTACTTTTCGCAGCTAAAGCCCTAGCTTTTCAGCTCCGTCCACATGCGGCTGACAACGTTCATGGTGTCGCCAAGATCTTCCAGGAAATGGAGGCGCTTCATTACCTCGGGTGGCGGGTATTGATTGGGATCCTTCAGCTCTTCCGCCTTCAGCCGCGCTTTGACCAGGCGATTGGGCGTCGCCAGGTGATTGGTTTCGACTAGGACCAGGGCGTTGTCGGGATTGAGCAGGAAATCGATGAAAGCGTGCGCCGAGCCCGCCTTGGTACTGCCCGTTGGGATGGCGAAGTTATCCGTCCAGAGCGTGGCTCCCTCTTGCGGAATGTAGTACCGAATGGACGGTTGCGAGGCCTGAAGGGCGACGCCGTCCGTTGAGTAAATATGCGCGACGTAAAGCTCCTCCTTTTGCAGAAGGGCTTTCGGCTCGGAGTTGAACATCAAGATATGAGCTTTGACCCGGGAGACTTCCGTCTTCGCGCTCTCCAAGGCGGCTGAGTCTTTTTCGTTAATGGTGAGCCCGCGGCTCAGAAAAACGGTCGCGAACACTTCACGCATATCGTCCAAAAGCGAAGTGTGACGAGCATCGGCCGTTTCGAGTAACCACTTCCAGGTCACTCCCGTTTCAGGAACTTTCACTTTGGCCGTGTTCACGGCGATTCCCGTCGTGCCCCAAGTCAAAGGAACGGAGTGGGCCATGCCCGGGTCGTACGGCAGGTTTTGGTAGAAGGCGTCGAGGTTACCCAAGTTGGAAAGTTTTTTGTGATCGAGGGCCTGCACCATTCCGAGCCTGACGAGCTGGCGAACCATGTAGTCGGAAGGCTGGATGATGTCGTAGCCGGTCGCTCCCGCCTTCATTTTGGCAAAAAGCTCCTCGTTACTCGACATGTAGCTGATCTCGACCTTGATGCCGGTTTGCTTGGTGAACTCCTGGAGAGTCGATTCCGGAAAGTAATTGCTCCAGGTGCAGAGCCGCAAGGTCGCGTCCTCGCCCTTGCCCCGAAGTTGAATCAGGAGGGCCACGAAAACGACGAGCGCGACCCCTAGAACGACTATCCTTTTATTACCCATTGCCTGCTTTGCTCCTTGGACATGAGGATCAAGACCAAAAGGGTCGAGACGGAGATCATCACGAACGCGAGACCGTTCAACTCCGGCGACACGCCGATCTTCATCATCGAATAGATTTTTAGCGGGAGAGTCGTGACACCGGCTCCGCTAGTGAAAAAGGAAATCAGGAAATCATCGAAGGAAAGCGTAAAGGCGAGAAGCCATCCCCCCAATACGCCGGGAAGGATATTGGGGAGCGTGACCTTCCAAAAAATCTCACTCGGCTT
>JAYUGC010000040.1:0-16524 GCA_043767805.1 Pseudomonadota bacterium
GGCGAACGTTCTTCCATTGATCTTCTGGCCACCAAGGACGAAGTGCTCTCTCACGAGACGACTTCGTTTTTGAGGGAGCTGAACCAGCAGTTCGATTACCTCGTTAAGCTCTTCGACCTTCGCGTGAATCAGGAATCGCTCAAGATCAAAATTCAGAAGCACGACGAAATTCTGGACGGGTTTTCCCTGTTCCGGAACGAGCTTCGTCTCTTGGTGGCCAAGCCCAGGCTAGGGGTGGTCCAGATCACTTGTGATACGAAAGTTACCGGCGCGACCCGTCCCTCCGTCATGTTTTCTGGAGTGGTGGAAGCGAAGTTCGGTACGTTTCACGATGTGGAATGGCACTTCCTGGGCTCGCAGGTGACCGCGGAGCAAGTCGCTCGGCATTACCTGACCGAGTTCATTCAAGTGAGCCGGTCGTCCAACTAGAGGCCCTCTGTTAGAGAATGGGAGAGAGAAGCCGGCAGGCGTTCTCTACGATCCTTTTTCTTATGGAACGGCGGGCGAACACGGCCGGCAAGACGGGTTGGGAATTTTCCTGATCTAGCCGGAATAGGTTTGCCGCGTCCGCGGCGAGCCGGTCGCCGAACATGAGAAGGTTGAGCTCGAAGTTCAGGCGAAAGCTTCTCGTGTCCATGTTTGCGGAGCCGAACATGCTCCATTTGCCGTCGATGCACATGACCTTCGCATGCAAGATCGTGGGCTGGTACTCGTGGATGGACACGCCCGCGGCGAGTACATCGTCGTAAAAAGAGCGCGAGGCCCATTGAACGAGGGGCGCGTCGCTTTTCGCGGGAAGTAGCAGCTGCACCTTCACCCCTCTCAAGGCCGCTACCATCAAGGCGGAGTTCACTGCCGGGTCCGGGATGAAGTAGGGCGTGGTCAGTAGGATCTCGTGCTCGGCCGAGTTCAGGGCGAGAAAGAGCATCTGATGGAAGACGTGAAAGCGCGTGTCGGGACCGCTCTCGATGACCTGTACCACCGTGGAGCCATAGCTCTTCGGCTTTGGAAAGTACTTGTCCTGGAAGAGGTCTTCTTCGGTCGTAAATAGCCAGTCCTTCGCGAAGACTTCCTGGAGCTGAACGCAGACGGGACCTCGCACGCGGATTAGGTAGTCGCGCCATTGCTTGCGGTACGGTCTTCCCAAGTACTCCTTGCCGATATTGGCGCCTCCCGTGAAAGCCACCTCTCCGTCAACCACGAGAATCTTGCGGTGGTTTCTAAAGTGCGGGTTGATGCGATCGGGAGAAAGGGAGAAGGGGAGAAAGGCCGCGATCTGGGCGCCGGCTTTTTCGAGAGGGCGAAGCGAGAAGCGTTTTAGAAAAAGAGAGCCGAACGAATCATAAAGGATTCGCACTTCCACGCCGCGAAGCGCGGCCGCGGTTAGATCGCTGAAAAGGTCGCGCGTCACCTCGTCGGTGGCGATGATGTAAAACTCGAGGTGGATGAAGCTTTTTGCGGCGCGAATGGCTTCCCTCATGGCGTGGAGGCCTTCGGCGGGATTGGGCAAGATCTCGACCTCGTTGCCCCCCGTCGCCGGATAATCGGAAATCTGAGAGGCCAGGCGCACCATCCTGTTTTCCAGATCGGAGAGCTCGGGTGTGTCCTTGGCCTCGGTTCTCTTCGACTTGATCTCGTTGCCATGGGCTTCCTGCAAGCGGCGTTTCCGCTTACTTGCCTTACGCTCGAGCCGCTGAGGCCCGAAGACCAAAAAAGTGAGCGGGCCGCCGTAAGGAAAAAGCGAAACGTAAAAAAGCCAGGCGAGGGTGGAAGTCGGGTCGCGTTTATTGAGCAGGAGCAGCGCCACGGCCCAAATCCAGAGACCGAAACCCAGTACGATGATGGCGATGTTGAAGGTGTTCATCCGGCTGATGGCACTCTAATGGGTCGGTTGGGCTAGGTAAAGGAACGGACCGGGAAACGGTCTCCCGGAGTGGTTTTCAGGCCTTCCCTCAAGGCGCGGGTGCCCGCTTCTCTGGCACGGCTCTGGCAACCTCGGACCTTCCCAAGGAGTGCATGATGCAAAAAGAAAGCGGTCAGGGTCTCGTCGAATACCTCATTCTCACCTGCCTAGTCTCGGTGGCGGCCATTGCTGTGGTCGGTACGGTCGGAAAGAACTTGCGGGAGCAATACGGAAATATTTCCGCTGCCCTTCGTAACGGAAAAACCGTGAAGCTCTCCGCGCCGGACGCCGGCGCGTGGGAGGCGAGAGGCATGGATGACTTCAATGAAAGCGCGCGCACGCGCTAGGCAACGCGGCTCGCTTTTACTTGAAGGCGTGCTCGCGCTCTTTCCCTTGGCTTTGGCGCTGGCGATCAATCTTGAAGTGCTCATTCGGGCAAGGCGCCAAGCCGTTACCGCCTGGGCCACTTGCCAGTTTGTGAGAGACCGAGCGCTTGGTCTCTCGTGGGCCGAGAGCGAGCGAAAGGCGTGGGGGAGCGTGCACCGCGCGCTCGCAACGGACGAAGTCCGCTGGGAAGAGACCAGGACGGCGGATGGCTTGTCCCTGCGAGGGCATTGGAGTTACGCCGCCTTGTGGAAGCAGCCGGGTAAATCTCATTTCGAGGTAAACGAATTATGTCGCTTCCCCTTTTAGCGGTGCTCGCCATTCCCCTTTTTCTGGGACCTTGGACGACCCACCGGACTTATGAGCGCGTGGAAGCTCGCCTGAAATCCGCGATTGCCACCGACAACGCGAGCATCGTGGTGGGTCGCGCGGGACGAGAAGCCTTAGAGGCTTGGCGCCACATGGAGATGGCTCTTGAAATCGCGGAGCCCCTACACCATGTGGCTCATCTCTGCGCTCGCACGCCGGGCCCGAACGTCGCCGCGTGTGCGGCTCAGGACGAGGCGTGGGAAGCGCTCTGGGAAACCCGCCTCACTCTTTTAGA
Source organism: Pseudomonadota bacterium (assembly GCA_043767805.1). Lineage (GTDB taxonomy): Bacteria > Bdellovibrionota > FAC87 > UBA2466 > UBA2466 > CAZZHG01. Next base: position 2,892 of record JAYUGC010000040.1, read on the forward strand.
GACGACCACTCGGGCGGCATGGAAAGGCGCCGAGGTGTTGGCCCACGTGGAAGGGGCTCGGTTGGGAGTGGCCCTTGCGCTAGCTAATTATAATGACGCGCCTCCCGTGACTCGACACTCGTGTCCGATTTGCGGCGGCAAATTTCAGATCGTTTGGACGGACCCTCCTCGGCCGAGAATTAGCGCGGATCTCGAGTCGACGCGGTTGCAATGGGTGAAGCGCGCCAGTGGGGAGTGGCAATACCGGCTCGCGGGAGGCGGGAATGAAATCGAATCGCGGCATGGTTCTCTTTGAGACGGTGCTCGCTCTTTTTTTACTAAGCGGCGTTCTATTTGCCTGGCACGTGCGTATCGCGCGAGGTTGGCGTGAGCGGTTGTCGGCGTGGGAAGGGCGAAGGCTGCGCTATGACGGAGAAGTTTTATGGAAGCCTTGAAAAAATGGGGACGAGCGCCGCGGGTAAAAGCCTGGGGTCCGCTTTTGGTTGCGGTTGGCGTCGGCGTCGCGGTGTTTTGGGAAGTGCGCGCGGGGCTCGCGGCCCGGGCGCGCGGCCTTTCCGATCCGCGCTATCTGGTGGCCGCCCGAGATTTGAGCGCGGGGCTGCCGGTCTCGTTTTCGGATTTGAGTTTTCGATTCGCGGGCGATGAGCCTGTTCCCTCGGGGGCGGTCACCGATCAAGAATTGGCGCTGCTCGCGGACTCCGTTTGGAAAGCGGCTTTGCCGAAAGGCGGGTGGGTGACTTGGGCGGTTCTCGCCGCGGCTCGAGATTCGGGGTTGGGCGCTTCGACCCCAAAAGGAATGCGGGCCCACGGGATCGAGCTTGCGAGCGGTCCTCCGGTCTTTCCCAAAGATCGCATCGACGTGTTCTGGCGCTCCCGTGATCCCGCCGCGGCGCCGTCTCTCGTGGTGGAAGCGGCGCAAGTTTTGAGAGTGAGGCGCGAGGGATCCAGTCAAAGCGTGGTGCTTGCCGTTTACCCGGATGACATCCCGGTCCTGGAAAAGGCCGCTGGGAACGGTACACTTTCTCTGTCGGTGCGAAATCCCGAGGAGACCGCCTCGCGTTCCTCGCGGTCCCGGCGGCATGCCCCATCTCGCGGCAGCCTATCCCCAAGGAGAGTTGAAATTTGGACCGACAAAGCATGAGACGACGGTGGTTTGTCTGGTTGGTCCTCGTGTCCTACGGAGGAACCGCCCTGGGAGCGCCACTCAGTCCCGATATCGGCTTGTTCCGTTTGGGCCTCGCTCAAGGGGAAGACAGCCGGCGGGCGTTGGGCATTCTCGAAGCCCGCTTTCACCGCTGGCTCGAAAATCAGGGAGCCGGCGTTTCGGTTCAGCGAGTCGGCCTTTCGGTGAACCCCGAGCTTCTTGCCCAAGAACGAAGTCGCGCCGCGCTAATCAAAGAGGTCCAAACTTTCGAAAGCGGCACCAGTGGCCGCAAAGGGACGCTCCTGAGCCGGCTCACTTTGCGGCGCGAGCAGGTCAAAGACCCGGCTAGCGCCGGACGTTGGGTCTCTCGGGCCCTTGCCTGGGAGTCTGTGGCCGCCTACCAGAGCGGTCATCTGGATTCGTCGCGTCAACTTTGGAATCAGGCCCTCGCTTTGACCCCAGATGGAGAATTTTCCGAATCCCCTTGGGCAGACGGCGCGCCCGCCGGTTGGAAGTCCATGGCCGACAAGCAGCTCTCCGGCATGCGACGAGATTGTCTGGTGCAGCTGCCCACGGGTGGCTCTCTCGAGACCGTGAATGGGTTTCTCCAACACGGCGCGAACGAAATCGCGCTCCCTTCGGGGAAAGATTTTTCGCTGCAGTGGTGGGACTCACGCCGGATTAAGCGGGAAAGCGCGGTTCATTGCCGGGGCGCGGGCCGGGTCGCGGTGAGTGAGTTCGCCGCGGAGTCCAGTCTCGGCGGGCTTGGGGACCGTTACCGAGTGGGAACTCTCGCCTTTATCGAGCCTGGCGGAGACGGGTTCCGGCTTTTTCTCTACACCCGGGGAGTGGGCCTCGATGAGATTCCTTTGGAGAAAAAGCTGTCCGTGCGCGACGTGCTGACCGAGCCCATGGCCACGCAACTACCGGTGGATCAGGCTGGCTTCGGCAAGCTGAGAGAGTCCCATGGCTGGGGAAATTCCCTGAGGCTCGCCGGTCCCTGGATGGGTGGGGCGGAATCTTCCGTGGCGGCCGAAAAGGAAACGCCCCGATGGTATAATAGATGGACCACTTGGGCCGTGGCGGGAGGCATCGTGACCGGCATTTTGGTCGCGGTTCTCGCTCACAAACCCCAATCCCAGGTACAAACCCAGGCCCATGGGGGCCTTAAATTCCCAATCGATTGATGTCTGACCCCCGAGGCAAATATCTCCTGCACCTGCTTTCGGGCTTTACGCGCCCGCAGATCCTGTTTTTCGTATGGTTTCTGATCTGCGGCTTTTTCGTGGCGCTCATCGCTTCCTTCTACCGGAAGGTGAACCGCCGCAATTTCCGGGATGAGGTCGATGGCCCAGGCCCCAAAGTCCGCGTGGATCCCAGAAAGCTTCCGGAAGCGACCGAGAACCGTGGCCTCACGGTGAAAAAAGGCGCGGTCGGGGTCAAGAACAGCTACCCCAAACAGCCGCCTCAATCTTAAAAGGTTAGTACCTTTTAAGATGACACTCGCCGTTCAAGCGAAGCTTGAACGCTGAATGTCACTATTCGTCGTCGTCTTTGTCGTCGTCGACTTCGAGGTCTTCGAGGGACGTTTCGGGAGCGTCGTCCAGATCGTCCAGGGCTTCGGTTGCGGCGACGGCCGGAATGTCGGGCTCTTCCACTTCCACCGGCTTTGCTTTGGCTTTTTTGCCCGACGGAGCGAGCGAGGCCAAAAAGGCCTGCTGCAAGTCCTTGAAGTTAATCATCGCGCTACACTTCGGGCACTTACCCTCTTCCTTGCCGAAGTCGTAAAACTTCGTGGCGCATTTGGGACAAGCCCATTTGCTCCCCAAGGTTACGGGTTTCTTCGGAGCGGGTGTGGTGTCTTCGGTGGTTTTAGCTTTTGTTTTGCTTTTCGGAGTCATTGGAATCCCTCAGACGGAAGGGCAGAGAAGTTCAAAATCGGCCCACAATTAATGATATTCGATTCCGCCGTCAAGTAAGAGCGTCAATCGAGATGAAAAGAAGTCAGCTCGACGAATTGTTTGTATCTCTGTTCAATTAAAGGCTTCGTGCATTTTAACAATTCCCGGAAGCCGAAATCTTGCACCGTGAACGAGGCCATGACACTGCCGTACACAACGGCTTTACGCAGCACGGCTGGAGTGACGTCCCCTTGAGAGGCCACGTACCCCATGAAGCCGCCGGCAAAGGAGTCGCCCGCGCCCGTGGGATCTTTTACGACCGACAAAGGCAGAGCCGGCAAACTGAAGACCTCGCCGTGATTAAAGAGAATCGAGCCGTACTCGCCGCGCTTGACCACCAGAATCTCGGGGCCCCAGCTACGGACTTTTTCCGCGGCTTCGACGATGTTGTAAGTTTTAGTCAGCTGGCGGAGCTCGCCTTCGTTGATGACGACCGCGTGGACCTTCTTGATCACTTCGGTGAGCTTCTCTAGCTGACCTTCGATCCAGAAGTTCATGGTGTCGAGCGCGATGAACTTCGGCTTTCTCACCTGCTCCAAGACTTCGAGCTGAAGGTGCGGAGCGAGGTTACCCAGGAACAAAAATTCAGTGCCGCGATAGCTTTCCGGAATCTCGGGCTTGAACTGCTCGAACACGTTGAGCCGAGTGTCGAGAGTCTGTGCCGTGTTCAAATCGAAACCGTAGCGCCCGGCCCAATGGAAGGTCTTACCGGCGGCGAGCTTGATGCCCGACGTGTCGATGCCCCGTTCCTTGAAGAGCGCGAGATGCTCTCTGGGGAAATCTTCGCCGACCACGCTGACGCAACGGACGGGCGTGAAGTTCGCCGCCGAAAGGGAGAAATAATTGACCGAACCGCCGAGAATTTTCTCGACCTTTCCGAACGGCGTTTCGATGGAATCAAACGCCATGGATCCTACGGCAACGATGGACATATCTCTCCTGTTTCCGGCTAGCTGAGAATGACTTCCATTTCACTCTGACGCGAGGCCGGCCAATGTTCTTTCGGGGTTACTATTGCGGTTCTCATTAAATCACGGCATCCGGAACGGCAAGCCGGAAAAGAAACGGTAAAGAGCTGCGAAATCAACTTCCTGGACGCCGAGACATTCTGGGCGATGGTGGCCATGATGGCCTCCACCGAAACGTCCCCTTTTTCCTCGTTCCAGCAGTCGTAATCGGTGGCCATGGCGAGCGTCTGATAACAGAGTCCCAATTCCCGGGCGAGCTGCGCCTCGGGAAGGGCGGTCATGCCGATGACCGCGATTTCCCGGCCGGGCTCGCTCCAGGATCGGTACCAATGGGACTCGGCGCGCGTGGAAAATTGCGGCCCTTCCATGCAGACGTAAGTGCCGCCCCTGTGAAACTTGGCGCCCATCCGGGTGAGCTCGTTCGCAATGAGATCGCTAAACGTCTTACAGACCGGATCGGCAAAGAGCGCGTGCCCCACGATGCCATCGCCGAAGTAAGTCTTCTTCCGAAGTCCGAGCGTGCGGTCGATGAACTGGTTGGGAAGCACGAACTCGCCCGGAGCGATGCCAGGCTGAAGGCTGCCCACGGCGCTGACCGAAAGCAGCGTCTTCACGCCCAGCTCTTTCAGCGCGTACAGATTCGCCCGGTAATTGATTTCGGACGGGAGCAGCGAATGGTGCTTTCCGTGGCGGGGCAGAAAGAAAAGCTCGTTCCCGCCTCTTGCCAGGCGAAAGATTCCGCTCGAAGTCTCGCCGTAAGGCGTTCGGGGAAAGAGGAGATCTCCCTCATTGCCTTCCGCCAGCGAGTACAGACCGCTGCCACCAATCACACCGAGCTTCATGAAACCTCCCGAACCGTCGCTTTAAGGCGTGGTCGTGAACTGAAAGAACAACCGCCGGCCCTTACGGAGGACTTCGATGTATTGCCGAGGGGAGCTACCCACTGCTTTTTTGTAAGCCTCGATGGAATTGGTTTTCTGGCGATTCACCTGCGTGATGATGTCGCCCGGTTCCACTCCCGATTGTTCGGCGGGAGAGCCCGGCTGCACCATTTCCACGACGACGCCTTCGCCCTTACGAGTGGGCGCGACGACCAGACCGATCTTATCGGGCTCGCCCATTTCCTGACGCTTGCCCGGGCCCTTGGCCTGAGCATTTTCGTTCGGAAGCTCGCCGATTTTCACGTTGATGGTGCGGGCTTTCTTATCGTTGTAGCTGACGACTTTCAGCTTCACCGACATGCCCGGCTTCTTGCGGCTGATTTCCTTTTGCAGCTGATTCACTTCGGTTACCGGCTTGCCGTCCACTTCGACGACGACGTCACCGGCCTGGAGGCCGGCCGCGGCCGCGGGACCATCGGGCATGACTTCATGCACGCCGACTCCCGACTTCAAACCGAGCTCTTTGGCGAGATCCGCTTCGAGCGGTTGGATGAACACGCCCAGCCAGCCGCGCACGACTTTGCCTTCGGTGATTAAGGTGTTCACTACCTCTTTGACGAGGTTCGAAGGAATGGCGAACCCGATGCCCATGTAGCCGCCGCTACGCGTGTAGATAGCGGTGTTCACGCCGATGACCCGGCCTTCGATATCGCAAAGGGGGCCGCCGGAATTACCGGGATTAATCGCCGCGTCCGTCTGAATCAAATCGCCGCCGTACTCCGCCCCCGTGAGGGCGAGAGAATTTCGGCCGCCTTTCGCGCTGACGATACCGACTGTGACCGATTGACCGAGGGCGAAGGGGCTACCGATGGCGATGGCCCAATCTCCGACTTCGACGGTCGCGGTGTCGGCGAACTCCGCGGGCGTGGGTAGGTCTTTGACGTCGTCCACTTTGAGAACCGCAAGATCGGTCTTCGCGTCCGCGCCGATGATCTTCGCTTTGTGATCGGTCTTGTCGCCGTCGAAGGTGACGACGACTTCGGTCGCGCCTTCGATCACGTGGTTATTGGTGACGACGTATCCCTTTTTATCGATGAGGATACCGGAGCCCAAACCGACGGAAGGTTGGTCCGACCCTTGTCCAGGCCCCTGACCGTTCGGGAAGGGAAGCCCGAAACGCTCGAAAAATTCATATAACGGATCCAAGTCTTCCTGACCTTGGCCCGGTTGCGGCGGCGGAGCGCCGCGACGGCCGCGCATTCCGGCCCCCGGACGTTTTTCCGGCCTGTGCGTCGATTTCACGCTGACCACGGCAGGACCAATTTTCTTCGCGATTTGCCGGAAACTCTCCGCCGATTTTTTGAGCAGGCCTTTTTCGGCGGTATCCGTATCCGCTTTCGCGGGATTGTCGAGGATGCCGACCGGCGCTTTGGCTTGAGTGCCCGCGCTCGACCGCTGATAGTAGTACTGCGCGCCGCCGTAGAGGGCGACGCTAAACAGCGCGGCAACGATCCCCGCCGTCAGATAGCCCATGGGAGATTTGATCCAGGGCTTCGCCGTTTTTTTATCGGGGTTTTGATCGGGTGAAAAATCAGACATGAGTCACTCCTGATGGCCTTTGCCTACCGCGCTTCATCCCTTCGCAAAAGCGATTTCGCCGCTGCGATCCAAGGTAAGGGCGATTTTGTCTCCGCTCTTGAACTGACCTTCGAGGAGGCGGGTGGCAAGCGGATTAATCACCAGCTCCGTGATGAGGCGCTTTAAGGGACGGGCGCCGTAAACCGGATCGTAGCCCCGCTCTCCCAGGAGAGCTTTCACTTTGGGGTCCACAACCATACTGAGGTTCTTCTGACCCAGCAACTTTTTGGCGTGCTCGAGCTGAAGGTCGACGATCTTCATGATGTCCTCCTTCGCGAGCGGGTTGAACATGATGATGTCGTCGAGCCGATTGAGGAGCTCGGGACGGAAATGCGCGCGCACTTCGTTCATCACCTTGTTCTTGGTCGCCTCGCCGGCGCCTTCTTCCTGAAGGAAGCGGCTGCCCAAGTTCGAGGTCAGAATCAAAATGGTGTTCTTGAAGTTCACCTGATTGCCCTGGCCGTCGGTCAAAATGCCGTCGTCCAGAACTTGGAGAAGCACGTTGAACACGTCTTTGTGCGCCTTCTCCACTTCATCGAACAGAATTACGCTGTAAGGCCGGCGCCGCACGGCTTCGGTGAGCACGCCGCCTTCCTCGTAGCCGACATAGCCCGGGGGCGCGCCGATCATGCGAGACACGGAATGCTTTTCCATGAACTCCGACATGTCGATGCGGATCATGTTGTTGTCGTCGTCGAAAAGATATTCGGCGAGCGTCTTGGCCGTCTCGGTCTTACCGACACCGGTGGGGCCCAGGAACAGAAATCCGCCGATGGGGCGTTTCGGATCGGCGAGACCCGCTTGTGATCTGCGAACGGCGTTGCAAACCGCCTTGATCGCCGGTTCCTGACCGATGACCCGGCGGCGCATTTCCTCTTCCATGCGCAAGAGTTTCTGCCGATCGCTCTCCAGCATTTTGGAAACGGGAATGCCGGTCCATTTCGCCACCACTTCCGCCACGTCTTCCGCGTCCACTTCGAGCTTGAGCATCCGCTTCGTGCTCTTTTCCTTTTCGAGCTCGAGGTTGATGCGGTCCATGGTCTTTTGCAGCTCGGTCAGCGTTCCGTATTTGAGCTCCGCCGCTTTTTCCAAGTTTCCCTTACGCTCCGCTTTCTCCGCCTCGATCTTGGCGGCTTCGATCTTTTCCTTGATGCTCGAGGCCTCTTCGATGAGACGCTTCTCCTGCATCCACTGTGACTTGAGGGCGCCGCTTTTGGTCTTAAGCTCTTGAATTTCTTCCTCGAGCTCCTTGCGGCGGGCCGCACTTGCCGGGTCCGTTTCTTTCTTCAAAGCCTGGAGCTCGATGCTCAGCTGCATGTCTTGGCGCTCGATCTGATCGATCTCGTCCGGCATGCTGTCGATTTCGATTTTTAGCTTCGCCGCCGCCTCGTCGATGAGATCGATGGCTTTGTCGGGCAATTGGCGGTTGGTGATGTAACGGTGCGAAAGCTGCGCCGCCGCGACGATGGCGGAATCCTGGATGCGCACGCCGTGATGGACTTCGTACTTCTCTTTCAGGCCGCGCAAAATGGAGATCGTGTTCTCGACGGACGGCTCGGCGGCATACACCTGCTGGAAACGGCGCTCCAAGGCGGCGTCTTTCTCGATGTACTTGCGGTACTCGTCGAGGGTAGTTGCCCCGACGCAGCGAAGCTCGCCGCGGGCGAGGGCGGGTTTGAGCATATTGCCCGCGTCCATGCTGCCTTCGCTTTTTCCGGCGCCGACCACCGTATGCAGTTCGTCGATGAATAAAATGATGCCGCCTTGGGCCGCGGTGACGTCTTTAAGCACCGCTTTCAGGCGATCTTCGAACTCACCGCGGTACTTCGCGCCCGCGATGAGCGAGCCCATGTCGAGGGCCATTAGCTTTTTGTTTTTTAAGCTCTCGGGGACGTCGCCCTTCACGATGCGCTGAGCGAGGCCTTCCACGATGGCGGTCTTTCCGACGCCGGGCTCGCCGATGATCACCGGATTGTTCTTCGTACGGCGCGAAAGCACTTGGATGACCCGGCGGATTTCCTCGTCGCGCCCGATGACGGGATCGAGGCGCCCATTCTTGGCGGCTTCCGTTAAGTCCCTCGTGTAGCGGCCGAGGGCGTTGTATTTCTCCTCGGGGTTTTGATCCGAGACGCGCTGATTGCCGCGCACCTGCTGCAAGGCTTCGAGAAAAGCCTGGCGCGTGATTTTGTGTTTTTTGAGCAGTTCCGCAATCGATCCTTCCCGTAACGCGAGGTAGGCGAGGAAAATGTGCTCGGCGCTGATGAAATCGTCTTTGAGTCCTTTGGACTCGTCTTCCGCGCGGGCCAGAAGCTTGTTGGCCGTGGCCGACATGTACGGCTGGACGTTACCGTGGACTTCGGGCTTCTTGGCGAGCTCGGCTTCGACATCGGCGAGCAGGGCTTTCGGGGTGCCGGCGGCGAGCTTTTCCAACGTTTGGGTGACGATGGATTCCTTCGCTTTGAGCAAGGAAACGAGCAGGTGCTCAGGCTCGATGGCCTGATGGTTTTTTTTGAGCGCGAGACTCTGCGCCTCGACGACGGCTTCCTGCGCTTTCACCGTGAATTGGTTTAAATTCATCGATCCCTCTTTTGAGTTACCTGCTCGGACTTATGGAGAAATATGGCCCCCTTTTTCGGAATGTCAAAGCACGGAAAGAAGGCCGCGAGCGTTCCTTGACGGATGGCTCGGGCATTTAGGATGCTGCTTTTTTGCTCGGTCTCGCCATGATCGGATATTCACCCCTAAATTGGATCCGCCGCTACCCTTTTTGGGCACGTCTTCGGCCTTACCGGGGACCTTATGCGGCGGGTCTAATGTCTTTGCTGGTTGTCGACGGTATCAACGTCGCTTTGCCGCTGGTTTTGAAGAACGCCATCGATGCCTTGCCTCTCAAGCGCTACGACTCCGTGGTCACTATGGCGCTCCTTTACATGGGGCTCATGGGTTTCGTGGCGCTGGGGCGTTATTTTTGGCGGGTCTTTCTCATGGGGTCCTCGCACAAAATCGCGCGCGACCTTCGGCTCGAGCTCTACGGTCATCTGCTCCGTCTCCCCGTGAGCGAGCTTCAGACGGTTCGCAGCGGCGATCTCATGTCACGGGCGACCAACGACGTGGAATCGGTCCGCATGGCGGTCGGCCCGGGAGTTTTGGTCGCGGCCGATGCGTTGCTGCTTTTCACGATGATCGTCCCCGTGATGCTTTCCCTTTCGGTAAAGCTCACGCTCATTGCGTTCGCGTTCTTTCCACTCGTGCCGTGGGTTACGGCGAGGTTTGGTAACTCCATCGATAAGCTCTTCGATACGCTCCAGGCGAACATGGCGAAGCTTTCCGCGCTGACTCAAGAAAGTTTTTCGTCGGTGCGCTTGATCAAGTCGCTGGTACTCGAAGGGCCGACGCTGTCCCGCTTTCTGAAACTGAGCGGCGAGTACAAGACGGAAGGCAACAAGCTCGCGAGAGTGGAAGCGCCTTTCGGCCCGACCCTGAGCTTGCTCACCTATTTAGGAACCTTCGGCATTCTCTTTTTTGGCGGCAAGGAAGTGGTGAGCGGGGCGATTACCCTTGGCACCTTCGTGGCCTTTCAAAGATTTGTCGTGCAGATCGCCTGGCCCATGGAAGCCATCGGCTGGGCCGTGACCATGAACCGCGAAGGCGTCTCGGCGCACCGCCGTCTCATGCAGGTGATGCACATGCCGACCGTGGAGCCGGTTCGAATCGCTCCGTCGCCCGTGGTGGCTTCGGCTCCGCTTCTGGAAATCCGCCGGCTCAACTTTCAGTACCCTAGGGCTCGTTTCAATATCAAGATGAGCGATCTACGCCTCGAGCGAGGGAAAAAGATCGGCATCGTCGGACCTGTCGGCTCCGGCAAGAGCACGCTTCTCAATTTGCTTCTGCGTCTCTACGAGACCGACCCGGGATCGATTTTTCTGGAAGGCCGGGACGTGGCGAGTATTGCTCTCCCCGAGTTGCGCCGGGACGTCGCGAGTGTCGAGCAGCAGATTTTTCTCTTTAGCGAGACCCTTTCCGAGAACGTCGGTTTGGGCGGACGGGGCGACTTATCGCCCGAAGATCTCGCGACCCTTGCGGTCACCTCGGCCATCGATGCCGAGATTCGCGCGCTTCCCGACGGCTTTCAAACCCGTCTGGGAGAGCGAGGCGTGGACCTTTCCGGCGGACAGAAGCAACGGCTCGCGCTGATGCGAGCTTTGGGCCGCCGGCCGAAACTTTTGCTCCTGGACGATGCCTTGTCGGCGGTGGACGTGGAAGTTGAAGAGCGCATTCTAAATGCATTTCTCTCTCAGTACCCCAGTTTGAGCGTACTCTTTGTTTCCCATCGCCTTTCGGTCATGCCCCGGCTCGAAGAGGTCTGGGTGATTCGCGAAGGACGGCTCGTGGCCCGAGGCCCGCACGCGCGCCTCCTCCAGGAGGACGCTTGGTACGCCGGCCTCTGGGAAAAGACCATCGCCAAGAAACCCTTGGATCGCTTGGTGGAGTCGGACGCGTGAGCACGACCGAAATTTCCACCAATCTCGACGAGAGAAAACTGAGCAGCGGCGTGAAGCGGCTACTGCCTTTCGTCCTGCCGTATCGGGGCGGGCTTTTGCTCAGCCTCGTTTTCGTTGCCGGTGCGACCGGGGTGGAAGTCGTCATCCCCTATCTCTTGGGCCGAATCGTCGATGCGGTGACTTTGGGCCCGGTGGCCCTGAAAGCGCTTCCTTGGCTTTGCGGCGCTTACCTCGCGGTCACGCTCTCGAAATGTGTCTTTTCGACTCTGCTCGCCAATCACGTTCAGAAAATCGGACAGGCTGTACTCCACGATTTGCGTAGCGCGCTCTTTGCCAGAATTCTCGGGCTTCCGGTCGCGCTCTTCGATCAAAACCCCGTGGGCCGGTTTCTTTCCCGGGTGATTAACGATATCAAGTCGCTCAGCGAAGTGTTCACCGCTTCCATGTCGGTCCTCGCCGTCGATGTCGTCCTGGTGCTCGGCACCATGGCCGCCATGCTTTGGCTTCAACCGAGGCTCGCAACGGTCGCGTTGGCGACGATTCCCGTGGTGGCCATTTCCGTGCGGTTCTTTGGCCGGCGCCTTGCCGTCTCGTACCGGAGAGCGCGCACTCGGCTCAGCGAGATTAACGCCTTTCTTGGGGAAAATATCGGGGCGCTCGCCACCATTCAGCGGCTTGCCGCGGAAGACAATCGGAACGCGCGTTTCAAGGAAATCGTCGATAAGCATAACGAAGCCCAGCTTCGTACCGTCGGCCTTTACGCCATCGCCATGCCGGTGACTAACGTGCTTTACGGCATTTCGCTGGGCGCGCTTTTACTCGTGGGCGGCAAGTGGGCCATCGAAGGCTCGGTGAGGGTGGGAACGGTCGTCGCCTTCGCCGCTTACTTGAAAAATCTCTTCAATCCGGTCGAAGATCTCATCCAGAAGTACAATCTCTATCTATCGGCTCGGGTCTCCGCGGAACGAATCGGCGGCATTTTAGACGAGAAGATGGAGAGCGAGCTCGAGACGAATCCGGCACGGGACGGAGGCCTCTCCGACTCGAGCCTCGAGTTCAAGGACGTCTCCTTCAACTATCCGATGAAGGCGGCGTTTGCTCTGCGCAACGTGAGCTTCAAGGTTCCCGCGGGGACGTCGCTTGCGGTCGTCGGCGCCACGGGCAGCGGCAAGTCCACACTACTCAGATTGTTACTCCGTTTTTACGATCCGACGGAAGGCGCCATTCATTTCGGAGGCCGATCGCTCTCGGAATGGAACCGCTTTCAGTTACGGGGAGAGATCGGTCTCATCCCTCAGGACTTTTATCTTTTCGAGGGCACGCTCAGAGACAACTTGAGTGTCGGGCGCACGGGCTTCATGGACACGTTCCTCGAGGAGCAATGCCGCAAGGCTCAGCTCTGGGACATGGTGAGCTACCGCGGTGGACTCGATTGCCCGGTCTCGGAGGGCGGCACGAACTTGTCCCTCGGGGAGCGTCAGCTCATCGCCTTCGCGCGGATGTTTGCGTATGACCCCTCTGTGCTCGTTTTGGACGAGGCCACCGCGAGTCTCGATCGCCATTTGGAGCGCAAAGTGATGGCGGCGATTCAGGAGATTTTGAAAGGGCGGACGTCCATCGTCATTGCTCACCGCTTGACGACGGTTCAGGCCTGCCATCAGGGCATCGTTCTGGAGCTGGGTAAAGTGGCCGAGCGAGGAACGCTCGGAGCATTGCAGGCCTTGGGCGGAATCTATTCTCGCCTGCACGACCTTCAGGGATAAAAAAAGGGGCGCCGGCTCTCGCCGACGCCCCTGGAGATGATTCGTCCTATTCCATCACATCGTCGACGAAGTCGCCGAAGCCGAGAGATAGCGTCTCGAAATCCCATTTGGGATTGTAGTAACGGCTCAGACCTTTCGGATAGAGCGTCTGTAGCACTTTGCTCTGGGCGTACCATTTCCAGATGGCCGGGCCCCAGTTCCAGTGTTTCGGATCGTTCCAGTCGTTGTTCTTCCAGCCGTCGACGCCATAGTTATGTGGGCCGCCGCTGACCAGACTGACCAGCAGCTTGTCCTTCAGGCGCAAAATCATGCCGCCCGAGTTGCCGTTGATGAGACTGATGTTGTTTAGGATCTTGCCGTCCTCGGCGCCGTCTGTTTTTCCGTAACCCCAGGACAGCACGAGCTTTCCGCCGCTGATGTCGGACGGGAAGCCGAGCGAATAAACGGCATCGGCGGTGTTGTTGTCGCCAACGCGGACTTCGCTGCGGCTGGTCTGGACGTGTTGAATGAGCTTGATGCCCTTAGGGTAGGGCTGTTGTTCCCAGACGACCTCGAAGATCCAGAGATCGAATCCTTTTTGCGATCCGACTTCCAGGGTCTTGCCGACTTTTCCGTCGGCCGGAAGATCCTCTTTAAGTGCCACGGCGGAGCGGATTTCATTTCCCGCCGCCTGACAGTGAGCCGCGCTCATACCAATATTCGGTCCGAGCAAAAAGCCCGCGCACCCAGAGCCGATGGCGATGGCCTGAGCGGTCTCGCTGGAATTGGCGATCCGG
>JAYUGC010000041.1:0-6354 GCA_043767805.1 Pseudomonadota bacterium
AGACTGAGCGCCTGGCCGCCGGCATCGATGCGGAAGTCGCCGTTCGTATAACCGAGCGGCACCGAGAAACCCACGGGGCTATCCAAGGGAAGAAACCAGAGAACGCGCTCGCCGATGGAAAGGGGATTCGCCAAAGCGTAGGCAAATCGGAAAGTCGCTTTCGTCGTGGGTAAGTAAGGGCCCTTGAGGGCATGAGTCACGGTGACGGTGACTTCCACTTCGGGGTCCCTGGGGTTACCGAAAACCGAGTCCACCGTCCCCACGAAGATTCGAGTCGACCCCTGCACCAGGCTCGGGAGCGTGATGGGGACCGAGAGCCGCCTGGACTGGCCAAACGAAGTCGACCCCAGCCCGAGATTAAACGCCGGTAACAGGCCAAGCAGAATGAATTTCCAACGAAAACTAACCATGGATTGCTGGCGTTGTAGCGAAAAAGATGCGCCGAGCCAAGTCCTTAGTTAAAACGCGAGAAAGCCTAGTTAAATTATTGATTTTATGAATCTAAAATTGAAGCGGGCGCGGGAAAAGTCAGGGGCGGGCAAAGGGATCGAAGGTTTTGAAATTCACCTTATATTCGGGGTTCACAAACTCCGGCCGGGCCCCGGTCGCGGGCTCGAAAGTCACCGTCTTATAGGTGGGGATCGGGGCCAGTACGATGAGCCGGAGCCGGCGGGACTCGGCAGTGGAACTCCAACGTCCACCACTCTGAAACTGATAACTTTGCCCGCCCGCAGCCCCGATTTGCTCGCCCAAGACGACCGATCCAGCCACGAGCACTTCCATGGGATCGGCGAAGTGGCCGTGCGCATCGGTCAAAACGAAGACCCAATCACTGAACTCGGCGCTATAGCGGACGTGGAGGCGGTTGGACTTGGGGTTTCCCTCGACTAACCGCGAGCGGCTGTTCCCATGCTCATAGAGGAAGACGTCTTTGGGACCTGCGGCCTTTTTCGCGACGGCCCCCGTGACTACCCCCATCCCCAGAAGAAAAAGAAAAAAGCCTCGGTTCATTCTGGCTCCACCGGCACGACGTCGAGATCGCCGACGGAGGTCGGGATCTCCACCTGATTTCCCGTACACGCCGGACAAGCCCCGGCAGCGCTCACCCTGAGATTGGCGGGTGGTTTATCGCCATTGGTGTAGACGCCGCCCCAGTCCGGTCCCTTTTTTATTTTCTCCGGGAGATAAAAAGCCGAGTCTCCCTTGCCGACTTTGATCCAGCTTTCCTCGTCCTTCACTTCCACCATGATCTCGGGCTCGCCTGGCCACTCTTCGAGATGGCGGTTCATGCGGACTTGATGGATGTTGCCGTCCTTATAGGGTTGCATCCATGCGCCGTTGTTGATGGCGAACTTATCCCCGGTGACCCGGCGCCAATACTGCACGTCGGTGCGGTAGAATTTCGGTACGGTGGTCGCCGGCGTAATCACCTGCCGGCCCATGGCTTTCAGCTTTTTGACGTCGGAGGGAAGCACGAGGCCGGCGGGACGCCGCTCGAGACGAAACTCGCGGCTCACCTGCCATTCGAAAACCCGGTTCGCGCCGGAGCCCAGCTCGCCGTTATAAACGAGTTGGTACATAAGGCGGGTCTTCGCGCGCTTATCTCCCTGCTTCAAAGGCTTGAGCGCCCCCTTGTCGAGCTCGCACATGTCCGACTCGCCTTCTTTCGGAATCACTCCGCCGAAGGAACACTCGAGAACGGTCTTTGGGCCCAGCGGCCTCGGATCGACTCCCCCGCGGCCGTCGGAGGTGACGAGCACGACGCCGCCCAGAAGCGGATCGAGCCGCTGATAGAGCCGATCGGGCTCGGTCTTTTTCACTTGCCGGCCCAGGAGCCCGCTGGAGTCACCCGTCGCGAAAGTGCCGCGGCAAACGCCTTCTAGAAACTCGGCCGGCCAGCCGGAGGTCTCCGGATTCGACATGGGACCGGCGGCGATCGCGGGGAGACTAAAGAGGATAAGGAGGAGTTTCATGGGCGAGGTAATTTTACCATTTCCCTTAAAAAAGAATGCGTATGCGATCGCGAATGCGTATGCGTATGCGTTTGGGGCAATTCCCAGACGCATGCGCATTCGCGATCGCATACGCATTCTCGCCTTACGACCCTACGCGATGTAATCGCGGGCTTGGCGGTACTCTGCCTGTCGGCGCTCTTTGTCCCAGCCGAGCGCTTCGCCCATCAGCTCGATCACGCGAGGTAACGCCTCCGTCGTGGCCTTCGAATCTAGGAAGGAAAGCCGAGTGCGGCGCGCCAGCACATCGATGGCGGTGGCGGCTCCTTCTTCGAGAACGCCGTGAAGCACTTCCGCTTCGAGATAAGGAAAGCGAGAGCACAGGCGCTTGCCGTATCCCTTAGCCGCCAGGGCCGCGATCCGGGGAGCTCTATCGCCGTAAGACCGAGCCAAATGCGTGGCCACCGTCTCGGGCAAGTCGAATTTCTTCTGCAGCTCTTTTAAGAGCTCGTCGGAGTACCCTTCCGCCCCGACGAGCTTCAAAGTTTCCGTGTGGCTTTTGCGCGCGGGCTTGAGCCCCGCCGTCTCGATGACTTGGTTGATGCCGTCCTGAGCCATCTTGCGGTACGTGGTCCACTTGCCGCCCGCGACCGTCACGAGGCCTGAGTCACTGACATGCACGATGTGATCGCGCGAAAGCCGCGCGGTATCGCTCGCTTTCAAATTCGCAACGAGCGGGCGCAGGCCCGACCATTTGGCGAGAATGTCTTTCGAGCGAGGCACTTTCGAATAGTACTGCTCCAGCTGACGTAAAATGTAGGTCACTTCATCGGCGCCGGCCTTGGGATTGACCTCGAGGCGCGCGGGATTATCGGTCGTGCCCACCAAAGCGCGCCCAAGCCAAGGCAGAACGAAGAGCACTCGCCCGTCTTCCGTCTTCGGGATCAAAAGCCCCATGTCGGGAGGCGTGTAGCTCTTATCGAGAATGAGATGCACGCCGGAGCTCTGGTTGAGCATCGGCGGCGCTTTGGGCTCGTCGAAATTGCGGATGGAATCGACGTAAGGCCCGGTGGCGTTGATCACCGAGCGGCAAGCAAGGCTCCACTCTTCGCCGTCGAACGCATCCTTCACGCGGACTTTTTCGATCTTGCCGTGGCCTTTTTCAAAACCCACGACCTCGATGTAGTTGACGACCGTCGCGCCCAGCTCGGCCGCCGTCAGCGCGAGCGTGACGTTCAAGCGAGCGTCGTCGAACTGACCGTCGTAATAGATCACGCCGCCGCGCAGCCCTTTGGCTTTGAGCAAGGGAAAGCGTTTAACGGCGCTCTTCGATCTCACGAAGTAACTCGATTTCAAATTATGGCTTCCCGCCAGCCGGTCGTAGAGCTTCAAGCCCGTCAGGTAGTAGGGAATCTCGAGGCTTTTGTAGACGGGTGTAAAAATGGGAAGCAGCCGAACGAGATGCGGCGCGATCTTAAATAGCGTCGCTCGCTCGTGAAGGGCGTCCCGCACCAGATTGAACTGGCTGCGATCGAATTTCAGGATCGCCTGTTCGAGATAGCGCACGCCCCCATGAACCAGCTTGGTGCTGCGGCTCGAGGTGCCGCAGGAAAAATCACCGCGCTCGATGAGCGCGACCTTCAGGCCCCGGCTGGCGGCTTCCACCGCGAGGCCACCGCCCGTGGCTCCGCCGCCGATGATCACGACGTCGTAAGTCCCGCGGCGCAGCTTTTCCCTTTGTTCTTTTCGAACGAGAGGCATGAACCTCTTATTTACCACCGATTGAGCGGCGCGACGACCTCAGTTAATTCAGCCGGGCTCCGCAATTACGGCATCGGGTGGGCGGCTCGCGGAAACCGAGTAGCCAAGCGCCGGGAGCCCAGTCGAGCCGGTGAAACCGATTGCACTTCGGACAGCGGTAGCCAAAGAAACTGTAAATCATCCAGCCAAAGAGCGCGAAGACCGCAAGCCCCAGCGACCACCGCGCCTTGAAGGGGAGCCGCCGCGCCAAGGTGAACCTTTGACTGCGCTCAAAGGCGTACCAGTAGGCAAAAACCAGGGCGGAGACAAAACCGACGACCTTAAAGACGACTCCCATGAGGCGGCGATCGCGCCATTCGGAGATAATCTCGGCCGGCGTTTTGTCCCGGTTCTCCCGGGGATCTCGCCGGAAGACCTTACTGAGCAGCTTCTCGTTCATCGGGTCTTAGTATAACCCGATTCGCCCGCTCTTAATTGGACAAGGGAATGTCGACCGGTTCCGAACGGAAGTACGTCGGCTCGCCCGAATGAAAAAGCAGCTTTTTCGGCTGTGAAGGGCTGTCGAACATCTCGTACAAAGCCACGGGATACGACGATCGGGAGCTATTGGACGAGGCCATATTGCGCTCCAGATTCACCCGGATAGGGTGGCCCCTGGCGATCAAAAAGCCCGGTACCACGGTCGCCGTGTGCGGCCGGCTCAAGGGAAAGCCCGCGAAGAACTCGGCCCGGAAAATTTCCTCGCCCTTAAACAGATTCGCGGACCCTCTGTTGAGCTCGAGCCTCATCGTGACGCCATTCAACGTCAGAGTGGCCCCGCCTTTATGTCGCAAAGTCAGCACGGCTTTTTTCTCGGGGGGATCTTCGCCCGTGAATCGCTTCCATTCTTTCACCCCCGCTTCGGAATACCAGCCAAGCTCGCCGTCAAAGGTCTCCGCCTCGCAATTGGGGCAGAGGAAAAGCTCCTTGTTGCCGTCGATGGCCATGGGCGGAATCGGCTCGTTGAAGACCACGCGCGACATCAGCTGAGAGATGATGTGCTCGTCCATGATCGTTCCGCGCACATGGGTTGTCCCGAAGACATGGCCAATCTCATGAAGCAGCGTGCTTTCAATGAGTCCCGCGGGAGACCAGTCCAGCGGACGAGCCGTCCCGTGAAGCGAATAAGTCACGCGGTTGGGATCGGCAAGCCAGAGAATCCCCGGCTCTTTCTCCGAGGGCGCGATGGCTTTGGCGGCGAGAGAACGGGAACCATGACGAGGCAAATTCCGGTGGCCGCAGATGCCGAGATCCACTTTCAGCTCGATGCCTTCGTCTTTGCAGACATGGGGCTCCAGCTGAGTGCGAAAGCGCACCCAGAACGGAACGACCTTCGCCTCGACTTTTTTGTCGACGAGATACTTGGTCCAAACGTCGAAGGCGTCCTCGAAAATCTTGTGGTATTCCTTGTCCGTGTGCAGCGCCAAAAAGCCCGGAGAAGCTTCGAGGCAATACTTGATGGGCTTCGTGCTTCCCAGATACCAGGCGTCGGACCACTCGGTATCGGCGCCATGGCCTTCCGAGCCACCGACGGCCCAAGCGGGAGACGACAGCAGGAGTAATCCCAAGAAAACCGCACTCAAGACTGTCTCCCTTCGACGGGATAAAGATTGATGCCGAGATGATAGACGCGCTTTTTCTTTCCGGAACCAAGCGCGAGGCACAGGTAACGGTTGAACTCCGAGATGAGCTTTCGGGCGAGCTCTACTTTCTCGGGATTGATCGCCATGGTCATCGAGGTGTGACTGCGCTCTTCGATCGGATCGTTTTCGAGAGAATGAAGCGCCATCTGCAAAACCTGCCGCTGTAACCTGCGAAACGCGGGCGTGGTCACGGTCTTGTTTTTCGTGGTGACCATGCCGTCGGACTTCACCCAACGTCCGTTCTCTTCTTTCAAGAGACCGAGCTTGAAGAGTCGTTCGACGGCGAGGCGCGCTTCGGTGGCGGAAATGCCCAGACGGCGGCCGATCCAGATCGGATCGCTCTTGAACTCGGGCACGAAGGTCAGCTCCAAAATTCCGTAGTGGTACCAGTCGGAGATGATGCGAAAGCGCTCGCTATCGATCTCGTGCTCTTCGCGCACTTCGGCCGAATCGAAAGAAGCCGGAAGGACTTTGCCCAGCCGGACCTTCTTGCCCTCGTCGCCCACCGAATCGAGAAACATCCGGCTCGCGTCTGGCTCGAGTCCCAAGACCTGAACCGCGTGCACAGCGGCTTTGGGCGATAGCGGAGCGCGGCCTCGGAGCACTTTGGAAAGCAGGGAAGGGTCCATGCCGAGGACCCGGGCGAAGGAGCGCATGGAATAGCGGGGATTGCCCGCACAACGGCGCTCAAGCTCCGAGCTCAAGTTGGTGCGGTAATAAGGAACGGAAAATTCGCCCGCGAGTGCCATATACCCGGGTAAGTATCATTTACGACGCAACGCGTTCAAACCGTTTCCACGGCCTGTGGAAAAGGGTCCGAAACCGGGGCGTCGAAAACTTAGTTAAGTATCTGTTTATAATAATTAAAGGAGGACGGAGGGCGAGAGCGACTCAGAGATGCCTTTTCCTTCTCCCGCGGCTCAAAAGCCGCGGGGACTTTGAGAGCAGTCAGATAGGGC
>JAYUGC010000042.1:0-6304 GCA_043767805.1 Pseudomonadota bacterium
CGCCACTCTGTTAGCCGGAAATTAAAAGTAGATTATCTCACCATGTCTGTACTAACTCTTTATAATTCAAATACTTGCGAGTAAATTCACGCTCAAACCTAGGGCGATTTCGGGTTAGTTAAGTTTGGAGTAGAGCGGGCCAGCAGGCTTAGAAATTTTTGAGCCGGCCAAATAGATCTCACACTGGGCAGACGCTTTTGCGTGTTCGCAAAGCATCTGCATAAGATTGCTATTTTCATTAGCCAAGTCCCAGACTGACTGATTGCCTTGAACTTGGATTTCTGGATTGCCTCCGCTTTCCATTAACAGCTTCACGACGCCGATATCCCCGCGCCTTGCCGCCGAAAACAGGGGTGTCACGCCCGAGGAAGAAACGGAATTAACATCGGCCCCCCGAGACAGAAGCAGGGAGCCCATCGCCCGTCCGAGAGGTGTCGTCACGGCGACGCCAAGACCTTTGGTTGCCCATGCCTTGCGGTCCGCATAGGAACCCCGCTCCAGCAGGAACTCAACCATCGATAGTTGACCAGCGCGAACCGCGGGCAGAATGTCGAAGTCCCTCACCGCCCCGAAGCGAATTGCCTGAACTGCAAAATCTCGCCTTCCCATCCGAGAGGCCTCGGCCAAAAACCACTCCGATGCGCGGGTTCCCAACGCACCCCACGCACCAAGGGAAAAATTCCGATCGTGAAGGCTAGCCATTGCGGTCACCACACAGTCGGCGAGCTCGGCGGAAATCGGTTGTCCCGAGTCTCTTAAAATACCGATGGCGCTGGAAAAGAACCCGTCTACCCATTCCATTTTCCCCAAGCCCGCGGCAGCTCTAATAGCCTCCAGCCGTGAAGGGGTAAAATTGGAGTCGACGAAATAAGACTGCACCCAGGCGGCGTAATTGGGGCCGATGCCGCGAAGAAAGTTGGACTCGTCCGCGAGCCCCTCACGATCATAGACTCGCTCGAGCGCTTTGCGCGAGAGTTCCGTACGTGTAAGAAAGAAAGCTTTCCGGAGAAGGTTAATTTGCGTTCGGCGTGACGAGCACCCGGCACTACCCTCAAGCCGAGCAGCCGCCTCAAGTAGCTCCTTCCCCTTAATTCGAAAATCATAAAAATACGAAGTCTCATCCAAGATGGTCTCCCTTGCCGCCGGCCAGTGACGCGCCCGCAAGGCCAACGCAATTTCAGCCAGGGCATAGAAGTTGAGGAGTCCCGCGCCATTGTGAGGCACGGCTTCGCGAGAGTTGATGGTGCGAATCGCCGAGTTTCGAACCAGCGCCTTGACCTCATTCATTCGGATTCCCGGAAGCCAGGCCGACAAAAGACCAACGGCCTGAACAGCTAGCACGAAGGTCGCCTCCGGGTCATCTGACGAGGGGACCGCGATATCCACTTCAGTTCCCTGACTGGATTGCAAAGCAATGAACCCGCTAGGAGATAGCGTCGTAAAGCGTAGCGCTGGAATTTCACCGAGACTGGCCGGCATCGGCCTGGGAAATTGGTTCCCCGCGGCGAGCACGATGAGCGTCCCGGTTTTTGCGAGCTCCGCCAAGGCTCTAGCCACTTCAGGATCGTCCCTAAGCTCGAGCGCCAAAGCGGTAATTCCGGGCCGGGCGGCGGTCATTTCGCGGATAACCTCCGCCTGGCTCTCTCCCGGAGCCGCGCACCCGCTCTGGGCAGCCAGCCATCGGAAGTCAAAAAACGGGAAAGCAGACGTGCTTCCGACCAGCCGATTCGCTATCTCGTTTCCGCGCCGACTCAAGCAACGTGGCTCGCGCGCCAGGGATACAGGAGGCAAGGGTAAAGCGACCGCATGGAAGGAAGGCGCCACGATTCCGAGGTGAACGCGGGCAGAGCTTTCTTGCGTCCCCTCAATTAGTTCCTCGGCGAGATCTACGCCGCTTCTGTACCGGGGAGGCAATCGCTCTGACGGACCAGAAGAGTCGGGAAAAAAGTCGCAGCGGGCCGCTGAACTTGGCCAGCCCGAGGCTGAGGCCGTGAGTGCCAGCAGAAGGATAAGTAGCGAAACCCCAGAAGTATTTTTTGTTTCCATACTTCCAAAGTAACCCCCGTCTATTAACTCTTTGTTAATTCGATTTTAGATAGCGTCGCAGGGCGACACTTGATGGCCCGTTAATATTTGGCTAACGCAAGCGCCGGAAAGTAAGACCTATGAAAGCACTTTTCAAATTGACCTGGTTGCTCATTGGGGTGGTTTTGGTAGGCTGTGGCAAATCTTCTTTACTGAAAACGGAAGATTTCCCCGGCGTGGAAGAAGTCCCGTTTGCCGTCAAAGTCCTAAACCCCCTGACCGATCAACTTTGTAGCGGCGTTGCGCTAACTAACCGGACGGTTCTTACCGCGGCCCATTGTGCCGATGGCCCGGGAAGAAGCGTCGTGATCTCCTCGGCCGGAGTAGCGACAGCCCAGGAACGCATCTTGGCAGGCGACGGAACCTACGACGGCAATATGGATTTGGCCCTTCTTTTAATGGATGATGCCCTCAACCTCTCCAGCTATCCGCATCTCGGCTCGAACCTTCGCCAAGGCGAAAAGTTACGCGTCGCGGGCTTTGGTTGCCGCGATTGGAATCCGAGCGCACCCGCGGGAGTATTGAGCGTGGGAGAAAACATTGTCGATAGAATTGCTGCCTTTGCCTATCTGGTTACTTCCTATCCCAACGTACGAGGGATTCTCGGGAAGGTTTCCCACGTCGGCCTTTGCTACGGAGACTCAGGCGGACCGGCCCTTAGAGTAGAGGCAAAGGATGAGCTAGTTGGACTAGCGCACGCAGTCGCCCGCGATGCTCAAAACCATTATTCGACTCTCATCGATCTGACTCAAGAGACGCAGATGGAATTCCTTAAAGCTCAAAACGAGAAACACGGCCTCGGAATAAATTTCGGAGAGTGATAAACCGCGAGAAGAACGAGCGAGCCAAACCAAATCCGCATGCTTACTTCCGCTTAGAACGTAAATCGAGATACACGGCGAGAATGATGACGATGCCCTTGAACACTTTTTGGTAGTGATCGCTGACACCGATGAGACTCATGCCGTTATTCAAAATGCCCATGATGAGAACGCCGAGCAAAGTGCCGGAGATTTTACCGACGCCGCCCATGAGACTCGTGCCGCCAATGACGACGGCCGCGATCGCATCGAGCTCGCCCAACTCACCGGCGGAAGGAACCGCGCCATTCACGCGAGCCGCGTCCATTACGCCCGCAAGACCCGCCAGGCAACCCATGAGCAGATACACGAGCCAAAGCGTTTGCGTGACCGGCACGCCCGAAAGCGAGGCGGCTTCGGGATTGCCGCCGATGGCGTAGATGAAACGGCCGAAGCGCGTGTACTTCAGGGCAAACATACCCGCGCCCGCGCAAAGGAGGCCGATGAACACCATGTACGGAATGCCGCGATAGCCGCAGAAAACCCCAATGCCGCCGCCGACCAAAATCGCGGCGATGACAATGTGCCGAATGGCCGAGGGCCAACGCAACTTGCCCTTCACCGCCGCGAGCCCATAGGAGCCCGCCGCGATGGCAAAGCCCACAATCAATAACAAAGCACTCGGGAGCGGAGGCAGATAGTCCGAGCTAACGCTTCCCAAAGCCGTGCCGAGCGGAGCCACCGCTTGCGCGCCCGAGATGATGAGCGTGAGGCCGCGACAAATGACCATCATGCCGAGGGTGACGATAAACGGAGTAATCTTCAAACGACTGACGGCAAAGCCCGTGAACCCGCCCGCCGCGCCACCAACCGCCATGGCGAGAAGAAACGAGCCGACGGCGCCCCAGGCGCCCAGGTTCGCCCAGCCCCACTGCACTTGGCTGATGGCCGCCACCATGCCCGACAAAGCAAGCACGGAGCCGACCGAGAGATCGATGCCGGCGGTCAAAATGATGAGCGTCATGCCGACGGCGAGGGTCATGTTCACGCAGACTTGGCGAGACAGGTTGCTTAAGTTGCGCGGAGTAAGAAAGCTTCCACTGGAGAGGTAATGAAACACCAAAGCACAGGCAACGACTCCGAAGAGAGGGGCCAGCGCTTTCAAAAAACGAGTTACCTCTTTGTTCATCCGCGGAATTACGAGCATAGGTTTTAAAGTCCCACTAGTAGCTGCTTCCATGATCTCACCCCGTGCCCGCCGCAAATTCCATAATCCGCTCTTGCGTCAGCTTGTCGTTGACGAGATCGGCCACGGCCCTTCCCTGCTTCAGTACGAGCACCCGATCGGAAAGGGATAAAATCTCCGGCAGCTCGGAAGAGACCATGATGATGGACATTCCGTTGGCAGCCAGATTCCGGATGATCTGATAAATTTCTTCTTTCGCTCCGACGTCGATACCGCGCGTGGGCTCGTCGAGTAGCAAGACCTTCGGGTTGCGGGACACCATCTTTCCGAGGAGCACCTTTTGCTGGTTGCCTCCGGAGAGAGTCCGCACTGCTTGGCGAGGGTGCAGGCATTTGACGCCCATTTCCTTCACCAGCTCGCGCACGAAGCCGCGCTCGCGAAACAAATCGAGCACCCCGACTTTGCTGCAAAGCTTGGGCAGCAAGCTGATGGTCATGTTGAAATCGATGCCGTGCCCGAGGAAAAGACCGTCTTTTTTGCGGTCTTCGGGAACGAAGGCCACGCCGTCGCTCATCGCCTGATCGATGTCGCGCCAGTTGACCGATTTGCCATCCAAAAGCATTTTTCCCGTGCGCTTGCCCGGCAGCACGCCGAGGAGCGAGCGCAGAAGCTCGCTGCGGCCGGATCCCATGAGACCCGCGATGCCCAAGATCTCCCCGCGGCCGAGACCGAGGTTGATGCCTTCGAGAATCGTTTTTCCCGACCGATCCCGGTGAGTCAGGCCTTCGACACTGAGCACGCTCTCGGAAGGCGCTTTTCTGGCTTCCTTCGCTTTGTTGTGCAGCGGACGCCCCACCATGTGGCGAATGATGTCGGCCTCGGTGGTGGTCTTCGGATCCAGCTCCGCGACCGAAGCCCCATCTCGGAGCACCAAAATGCGATCGGCCAGCGCGAACACTTCGTCGAGCTTGTGAGAAATGTAGATGAAGCTCATCTGCTTGGTCCGCCATTCGCGGATGATGCGGAAGAGATTCTCGACTTCGTTCGTCGAGAGCGCGGAAGTCGGCTCGTCCAAAATCAAGAGCTTCGCTTTGTGATGGAACGCGCGCGCGATTTCCACGAGCTGGCGCTGGGCCACACTGAGATCGTTGACCAGCGCTTCGGGATCCACGTCGAAGCCGAGGCTATCGAAAAGTTTGCGCGCCTGCGAGAACATCGAGCCCCAGTGAATGACCGACCCCAGATTCAAGGAAGGTTTGCCGTCATATGGAAAACTTTCCGTGAGGAAAAGATTTTCGGCGACGGTCAGCTGCGGAAAAAGACAGAGCTCCTGATGGATGATGGAGATCCCGCGCTTTCTTCCGTCCATGGGAGACGTCAGCTGAAGCGGCTTCCCGTTGAAGCGAAGCTCGCCCTCGAAAGTGCCGTGCGGCCAGACGCCGCTCAGAATCTTCATGAGCGTCGATTTACCGGCGCCATTTTCGCCGACCAGCGCGATACATTGACCGGGCTTGATGTCGAAATTCACTTCGTCCAAGGCATAGGTGCCGTCGAAGTGCTTTCGGACGCCCGAAATCTCGAGAAGCGGCTCTTGAACCATCTATCTGCCGTCCCCTACTCGGCCTGGGGCCCGAAAACGGCTTCTTTGGTGTGAAAGCCGGAGTCGATGAGGGTTTCCTGAATGTTCGCCTTGATGACTTTATCGACGGGGGTGTTCACCACTGGAACGTCCTTCATGCCGTTAAAAGCTTTCGCGTCGGAATTGATAGGCTCCTTGCGCGCGAGGTGCACCGCCGTCTCGACCGCCGCTTTGGCAAGCGGCTTGATGCCTTTCAAGACCGTCATGCTCTGGCGGCCGCGCACGATGTCTTTCACCGCGGCGATGTCCGCATCCGCGCCCGCGACGAAAACCTTGCCGACGAGCTTTTGCTCCTCGAGAGCCTGGATGGCGCCGAGAGCCATACCGTCGTTATTGGCGAGAATGGCGTCGATCTTATTCTTGTAACGGGTAAGCGAGTTCTCGACAGTGGAGAGCGCGAGCGCCGTCGACCAGCCCGGATGATTTTGCTTCACGACGACTTTGATCGCCGGATGTTTTTCCAGGACCGATAGGTTTCCGCGCGTGATCTCGTCGGCCACCGAGTGACCGGCCTCGCCCATCAAGATGACGAAGTTGCCTTTGCCGCCGGTCGCTTCCACGGCGGCTTCCGCTTGGAGGACGCCCACCTGAAAA